>JAHDYM010000004.1 GCA_023383705.1 Gammaproteobacteria bacterium
GGACATCGCCCTTTCACGGCGGTAACCGGGGTTCGAATCCCCGTGGGGACGCCATTCCTGATTCTGGTACGGGCCGCTTCGGCGGCCGCCAGTTCTCACGGCCTTCCGCTGCTGTGACGGATTCATCGATTGCATGCTAACTATTTGAGTCAGCAAGCATTATGATCGCTGTGTGACCGCGGCATTATTCAATACGACACTCTGGGCCAGCCTGGTTGCCCTGTCCCATGCGCTGGTCGGCGCCTATGTGCTGCTCAGTGGTGGCGGGGTATTGCTGCGCCGGCAGATTCTCGGGGTGGCCTTTGGCGGTGTGGCCTGGGGGTTGTTGTTCGTCCGTTCCGGGCAGGCGGCAGCCATCCCGCATTTCGCGCTGCTTGCCTGGGGCATGCAGATTCTCCTCCTGTACTGCTGGTACCAGTTCCTGCATCGCCTGCTGCGCGGACCGTATCAGCGCTCCATGCCGGCGCTGGTCCGGTGGCTGCTGCGGCTGTTCTGGACCGTGGTCATCACTGCCCTGGCGGTGGTGGCGTGGTTTTCCCCGGCCGTTACGGCGCCCTGGATGGACACGGTTCTCAGCCTCAGCGCCGCGGCAGTTGCCCTGTTGTGCCTGGCACTTGCCGCGCAATTCGTCAGTGATGCGCCGGTTGAAAACCGGACGGCGACGCGGGCACTGGCATCCGCTGCCGCGCTGGTATCGGCCTCGCAGGCGGTCCTCGCGATCGTTGCGGCCGCCGGCGCGGGCGTTCCGCGCTGGCTGAGCGGCGCAGGGGCTCTTTGCCTGGCGGCGGCCGCGCTGTTGATGCTGTTTGCGCTCCGCCAGCGGCCCCAGTGGTCCCTCGACATTTTCGTTTCCCCGGAGGCACGCAGCTATGCGCCGCGTTTCCTCGCGACCGGATCGATCTTGCTCGTCACGCTGTTCCTGCTGCCGGTATTCCGCTCGCTCGAGCCACTGGTCGCCCGGCAGTCGGCGCTGGCGCTGGTCCTCGGCATGGGCACGCCTCTCGTCATATTGCTGTTCTCCGAGCGGCTGAATGCGCGCCTGAAGGTGTTTGTCAGCAAGCATTTCGTGCCATTCCGCTACGACTATCGCGAGGAGTGGCTGCGCCTGATCGACACGCTGGTCTCGAAGGACAGCGAATTGCCGCTCCCGGAACGGGTGATCAAGGCCCTGGCCGAGATCGTGGGCAGCCCGGCAGGCATACTCTGGACGCATGCCGACGAGACGCGGCAACTGACGGCACTGGCTGGCTGGAACGTGCCGGGGCTGCCGGAATCGCGCATCGCGAGTGACGATCCGCTGGTCCTGTTCATGCTCGAGCGCCAGTGGATCATCGATACGGCCGAGCTGTCCCGCCGTCCCGAGCTGTATGCGGGCCTGAAACGGCCGGTGTGGCTGGACGCTTTCCCCGACGGCCTGTTGATTGTCCCGCTGATCAGCAACGCGACGCTCAGCGGCCTGATCATGCTGCACCAGCCGGGTTCCAGTTTCAGGCTGAGTTTCGAGGAGATCGACCTGCTGCGGACCTCCGGGCGGCAGGTCGCCGCATTCCTTGCGCAGTACGAGGCTGACCAGAAGCTGGCCGAGAGCCGCCAGTTCGAGGCCTTCAACCGGCTGACGGCTTTCGTCATGCACGACCTCAAGAACCTGATCGCCCAGCAATCGCTGATGTTGCGTAATGCGGCGAAACACAAGGGCAACCCCGCGTTCATCGAGGATGCCATGGCCACCATCGGCAACTCGGTGGTGCGCATGAACAAGCTGCTGCAGCAATTGCAGAGTGGCGAGGCGACAGGCATGCGCCAGCGGGTCCGGGCTGCCGCCGTCGTCGCCGATGCCGTGGAGCGCTGCCAGGGCAGGGAGCCGGTTCCGCAGTTCGGGGCTGCCGCCACCGACCTGCAGGTCTGGATAGACCGCGAGCGGTTCACGGCTGTGCTGGTACACCTGATACGCAATGCCCAGGAGGCAACCGGGCGCGACGGTACAGTCCGAATCGGGGTGGCAGCGGCCGGAGCCGGCGTGGAGATCACGATCGAGGACACCGGCTGCGGCATGGATCCGGAGTTCATCCGCAACCGCCTGTTTCGTCCTTTCGATACGACCAAGGGCAGCAAGGGCATGGGCATCGGCGTCTACCAGGCACGGTCGCTCATCATGGATGCGGGCGGTTCGCTGCGGGTTGAATCCGAGCCGGGGGTCGGCAGCCGTTTTGCGATCTGGCTGCCGCTCCATGATGCCGCTGCCGTGACGCCGGCAACATGACGGGTCTGGCCGGTAGGCTATGATTGCTGCGGTCAGCATGGCATTCAACCCGGATCCGCGACAGCTGTCGCGGGTCGTCAGTTTTCGGCGGAGAGACATTTGACAGAGCAGCGCAGAAAGCTTCTTGTGGTCGAGGACGACCCTGGCCTGCAAAGCCAGCTCAAGTGGTGCTTCACCGATTACGAGGTTCTGGTCGCCGAAGACCGGGCCGGTGCGCTTGCCCAGTTGCGTCGCCACGAGCCGCCGGTCGTCCTGCAGGACCTGGGCCTGCCGCCGGATGCGGAAGGCGTCAGCGAGGGCATTGCCACGCTGGAGGAGATCCTGGCGCTGGCACCGTCCACGAAGGTGATCGTCGTGACCGGTCATGGCGACCAGCAGAACGCCGTGCGTTCGGTGGCCATCGGTGCCTACGATTTCTACCAGAAGCCGGTCGATACGGACACGCTGCAGCTGATCGTCGATCGCGCCTACCACATCCACGAGCTCGAACGGCAGAACCAGCAGCTGCTGCAGAAGCGGGGCATGTCACCGCTCGATGGTGTCGTCGCCGCCAGCGGACCGATGCTGCAGGTCTGCCGCATCGTCGAGAAGGTTGCACCGACCAACGCCACCACGCTGTTGCTGGGTGAAAGCGGCACCGGCAAGGAAGTGCTGGCGCGCGCCCTGCATTCGCTGAGTCCGCGGGTTGGCAAGGGCTTCGTGGCCATCAACTGCGCGGCCATTCCGGAGAACCTGCTCGAGAGCGAGCTGTTTGGCTACGAGCGGGGCGCATTCACCGGCGCCGTGCGCCAGACGCCAGGCAAGGTCGAGCATGCCGATGGCGGCACGCTTTTCCTCGACGAGATCGGCGACATGCCGTTGGCGCTGCAGGCGAAGCTGCTGCGCTTCCTGCAGGAGCGCGTCGTGGAGCGTGTCGGTGGCCGCGAGGAGATCCCGGTGGACGTGCGCGTGGTCTGCGCCACCAACCAGAACCTCGAGGCTGCGATCCGCGAGAACCGCTTTCGCGAGGACCTGTATTACCGGATCAGCGAAATCACCATCCGCATTCCGCCGCTGCGCGAGCGAGATGGCGGTTGCCGCCTGCTGCTGGCGCGGACGCTGCTGGAGCGCTTCGCGCTGCAGTACCACCGCCAGTTCCGCGGCTTCAGTCCGGATGCGCAGAATGCGGTGGAAAACTACTCATGGCCCGGCAACGTCCGGGAGATGGAGAACAAGATCAAGGGGGCGGTGATCATGGCGGAGGGGCGTCAGATCACCGCAGCCGACCTGGGCCTCGCGGCTGATGGCGAACAGACGCCCGGCCTGAACCTGCGCGAGGTGCGCAGGGATGCCGAGACCCGTGCGATCAACAGCGCGCTGGCTTATGCGGCGGGCAATATCTCCAAGGCCGCCCAGTTGCTCGGCATCACGCGGCCGACCCTCTACGACCTGCTCGACAAGTACGCGATCCAGTACGACAAGGACCGCTGAGCCGCCTGCCGGGATCACTCTGCCGGCTGTCTGAGCAACCTCTGTTCCCAGCGCAGCGCGGTACTGACGATCACGTCAAGGTCGTCGAAGCGCGGTTTCCAGCCGAGTGCGGAGCGGATGCGGTCGGCAGCCGCCACCAGTGTGGGCGGATCACCGGCACGCCGCGGTTCTTCCTTCTTGACCAGCGTGACCCCGCTGTTGCGTTCGACGGCCGCGAGCACCTCGCGCACGCTGTAGCCGTGCCCGTAGCCGCAGTTCAGGGTCGCTGATTTCCCGCCATCACGGAGATAGGTGAGCGCGTCGATGTGGGCAGTGGCCAGGTCCTCGACGTGGATGTAATCGCGTATGCCCGTACCGTCCGGCGTGGGGTAGTCGGTCCCGTAGATGGACACATGCGGCCGCTTGCCGACCGCCGCCTCACAGGCCACCTTGGTCAGCAGGGTTGCCTTGCGCGTCGACTGACCGATGCGGCCACCCGGATCGGCGCCCGCGACATTGAAATAGCGCAGTGAAACGTGGCGCATCGCATGGGCGAGATCGACATCCCTGAGCATCCATTCGCTCATCAGCTTGGAGCTGCCGTAGGGGTTGATCGGTGCGGTCGGCGTATCCTCGGAGGCAATGCCGGTATCCGGGATGCCGTATACCGCTGCCGTGGAGGAAAAGATGAAATTCCTCACGCCCGCACGAACCGCGCACTCGAGCAGGTTGCGGGTGGCGCAGGTGTTGTTGCCGTAGTATTTCAGCGGATCGCTCACCGACTCCGGGACGATCGTATGTGCGGCAAAATGCAGGATGGTGGCGACCCGGTGACTTGTCAGCAGTCCGGTTACCAGTTCCCGGTCGCCGGTGTTGCCGGTGACCAGCAAGCCGTCCGGTACCGCCGAGCGGAAGCCGGTGGACAGGTCGTCCAGGACCACGACTCTCTCGCCGGCTTCGCACAATTGCCGGACGACATGGCTGCCGATATATCCGGCGCCGCCGCTGACGAGGACGGTGTCTCTGGCGCTGCTGGAACTGCTCATGACAGAATTCCGTGATGAAGGCATCAGCAGATAATTATATAGCCGGGCCCCATGCCCGACGTTGATCCCTGGCGCATTTCAGTGGCGCCGATGATGGACTGCACGGACCGGCATTGCCGGTATTTCCTGCGGCTCATCAGTCCTCACGTTCGCCTGTATACGGAGATGGTGACGGCTGCGGCAATCGTGCGCGGCGATCCCGACCGCCTGCTGCGTTTTTCGCCGGCGGAGCATCCGCTTGCCCTGCAGCTTGGAGGCAGTGATCCGGAGTTGCTTGCGGCGGCCGTCAGCAAGGCGGCGGTCCATGGCTATGACGAGATCAATCTCAACGTGGGTTGCCCGAGTCCGCGGGTATCCGAGGGCTCCTTCGGTGCCTGCCTGATGGCCGAACCCGGGCTGGTGGCCCGCTGTGTCGGCGCCATGCGTGCGGCGACACCGCTGCCGGTCACGGTAAAGACCCGGATCGGCATCGATGACCACGACGACTACGGTTTCCTCAAGGCATTCGTTGCCACTGTTGCCGCGGCCGGGTGCGGAACCTTTGTCGTCCACGCGCGCAAGGCCCTGCTCAGCGGGCTGTCGCCGAAGGAAAACCGCGAGATCCCGCCACTGCTGTACCCGACGGTCTACCGGCTCAAGGCCGACTTCCCGGAGTTGCGCATCCTCCTGAATGGCGGCGTGGACACGCTGACTGCCATACAGGCCCATCTGGCTGCCGGGGTGGACGGCGTGATGATCGGCCGCAAGGCCTATGCAGATCCCTACTGGCTTGGCGAAGCCGAAGCCGCGTTCCTTGCCCCTGCGGGTACCTGGCAGCGGCCGAAGCGGTCGGCAATCGTCAGGGCGATGGCTGACTATGCGGCACGGGAAATGCCCCTGGGCGTCCGCCTGCACCACATCACCCGACACATGCTGGGCCTGTATCATGGCCAGCCCGGTGCGCGGGCATGGCGGCGCTTTCTCAGTACACGAGGTTGTGCGGCAGATGCCGGGCCGGGATTGTTGCTTGAGTCCTTGCAGATGGTGGCCGGCGACGAGGCCGGTTTCTGACATACAGGAGTTGAACACGGATGGCGGAGCGCAGGAATACGGGCGGACAGACGCTGGCCCAGCGGGCAGATCTGCATGAGTACTATGAAAAGGCCGTGCAGTGTGCCGAGTCCGAGTGTGATTTCGTGGTGGACACCTTCAGGCAGGTGCGTGGCCGGTCGCCACACAGCCTGCGCGAGGATTTCTGCGGTACCGCGAGCGTGGCCTGCCAGTGGGTGAGCCTCGGCCGGTCGATGCGTGCGACCGGTGTTGATCTCGATGCCTCGGTGCTGGACTGGGGGCGAAAGCATAACCTCGCGCGCCTGAAGCCCGGTGAGCGGTCACGCATCGAACTGCTCCAGGCCGATGTCACGAAAGTCCGCGCCACGGGTTTCGATGCGGTTGCAGCTTTCAACTTCAGCTACTGGATATTCAAGACCCGCAAACAGATGCTGCAGTACTTTCGTCGGGTCCGCCGCTCACTGGTGAAGGACGGGATATTTTTCCTGGATGCCTACGGCGGGTACGATGCCTATCGCGAGTTGCGCGAGACAACCGCCCATCGCGGCTTCACCTATGTCTGGCACCAGGAAAAATACTTTCCGGTCACTTCGGAAGTGCTGTGCCATATCGGTTTCCGCTTCCCGGACGGCTCGCGGATAGACAAGGCCTTCACCTATGACTGGCGCCTGTGGTCCTTGCCGGAACTGACGGAACTGCTGGCAGAAGCCGGCTTCTCCAGGACCACGGTCTGGTGGGAGGGCACCGCGAAGGACGGCCGTGGCAACGGCGAGTTCAGCCCGGAGGCGAAGGGCGAGGCCGATGCCGGCTGGGTGGCCTACCTGGTTGCGGAGTGCTGAAGCGTGCGAGCCCCCGTCCGGACACTGTCCAGGGAGGGCGGCTCGTGGCTATACTCAAGGCCACCGTTTGACATATTGCGTCCCGGGTGACATGTGATCGCGACTGCCGAAAACAAGCTGTCGATACTGTTTGCAGACGTGGTCGGCAGCACGCAGCTCTACGAGAACCTGGGTGACGAGCGCGCCCGCGAAACGGTCCAGCAGTGCCTGCGGATCATGAAGCAGGCCACCGAGGGCTTCGGCGGTACGGTCATCAAGACCATGGGCGACGAAGTGATGTCGACCTTCCCGTCGGCTGACGATGCCCTGAACGCGGCGAACCAGATGCAGCAGCGCATCACCAACAGCATGCGCGTCGATGCGCAGGGCACGCACGTTGCCATCCGGATCGGCTGTCACTACGGACCGGTCCTGCTCGAGGAGCGGGACATCTCCGGCGTTGCCGTGCATACGGCCAACAGCATGACCTCGCAGGCCAAGGCTGGCCAGATCCTGATCACCAGCGCGGTGGTCGGGCAGCTGAGCCCGCAGTGGAAGGCCCTGGTCCGCCAGATCGATGTCGCCACTCCCAAGGGACAGTCGGACGAGGTCGCGGTCTTTGAAGTGCTGTGGCAGCCGGAAGAGGCCACCAACATGCTGCCGTCGATCGATCCGGCCCAGCGTGCGCCCGCCGGGCATGCGCGCCTGTACCTGCGTTTTCGTGGCCAGGAAGTCATCGTGGGCGAGGGCGGCAAGGTTACCGTCACCATGGGCCGTGCCGATGAGAACGATGTGGTCATCAAGGGCAACCTGATATCGCGCATCCATGCGCGCGTCGATGCGGCCCGCAACCGCTTCGTGCTCGTCGATGAAAGCACCAACGGCACATTCGTCCAGCAGGACGGCAAGGAAGAGATCTACCTGCGCCGCGACAGTGCGGTGCTGGCGGGTAGCGGCGTGATCAGCATGGGGCGCGTTGCCGCCCGCGGTACGCCGCTGGCCATCGAATACAGCGTGGAAAGCTGAGAGTGCAGGCGGGCGCTTGGCCCGCCTGCAGGATCTTGTACTCCTCAGCCGAGGTCCCTGACCACGCGGCGGTGTTCCTCCAGCAGTTCTGCCGGCAGCCGCTGGCCAAACTCCTTGAGGTAATCCTCGACGGATGCCATCTCGGCCCGCCACTGGCCGGCGTCGACATTGAGCAGCGCATCCATGGCGCCCGGCTTGATGTCCACGCCCCGGATGTCGATGTCCGAGCTGTTCGGCAGGAATCCGATCGCGGTCTCGCGTGCGCCTGCCTTGCCGGCGCAGCGCTCGGTGATCCACTGGATGACACGCAGGTTGTCGCCGAAACCCGGCCAGAGGAAGTGCCCGCTCTCGTCCTGGCGGAACCAGTTCACGTGGAATACAGCCGGCAGCTTTTTTGCGCGTTTTTCAAAGCTGAGCCAGTGCTGCCAGTAGTCGCCGAAGTTGTAGCCGCAGAAGGGCTTCATGGCCATCGGGTCACGCCGGGTGACCCCGACTGTGCCTGTTGCCGCCGCAGTCGTCTCGGAGGCGACGCCTGCGCCTATCAGGACACCGTGGCGCCAGCTCTTTGCCTGGTAGACCAGTGGCGCCAGCTCGCGACGACGGCCACCGAAGACGATTGCACTGAGCGGCACGCCCCGCGGGTCATCCGCCAGCGATGAGTAGCTGGAACCCTGGCGGGCCGATACCGTGAAGCGCGAGTTCGGATGTGCAGCAGGACCATTCTTCGCATCATGCGGGCGTCCCTGCCAGTCGATGGCCGGCTTGCCGTCGCCCTTGCCTTCCCACCATGGTTCCTGGTCCGCCGTCAACGCGACGTTGGTGAAGATCGTGTCGTGCCGGATCATGTCGTAGGCGTTGCGGTTGGTGGCCGGACTGGTGCCTGGCACCACGCCAAAGTAACCCGCCTCCGGGTTGATCGCGCGCAACTGGCCTTCCTCGTCGAGATGCAGCCAGGCGATGTCATCGCCGAGCGTGCGCACCTTCCAGCCCGCCATCGATGCGGGCGGGATCAGCATTGCCAGGTTGGTTTTGCCGCATGCGGAAGGAAATGCGGCGCCGATGTAAAAGCGCTCGCCGGCCGGGTTCTCGATTTCAACCAGCAGCATGTGTTCGGCCAGCCAGCCTTCGTCCCTGGCCTGCCAGCTGGCGATGCGCAGCGCATGGCATTTCTTGCCGAGCAATGCATTGCCGCCGTAACCCGAGCCGATGCTCTGGATCAGGAGTTCTTCCGGGAAATGCATGATGAAACGGCGATCCGGACTCAGGTCGCCGGTGGAATGCAGTCCACGCACGAATTTGCCTTCGCGCTCGATGCGTTCCAGCGCGGCCTTGCCCATGCGCGTCATGAGCTTCATGTTGGCAGCGACATAGGCGCTGTCGGTAATCTCGACGCCACAGCGTGAATAGGGCGAGTCGATCGGTCCCATGCAGTACGGGACGACATACAGCGTCCGGCCCTGCATGGCGCCGGCAAACAGGCCGTCCATCTTCCGGTGCGCCTCGTCAGGCGACATCCAGTTGTTGTTGGGGCCGGCAGCATCGCGGTCCTTGCTGCAGACGAAGGTCAGGTGTTCGACGCGCGCGACATCCGAAGGATTGGAGCGGTGCAGGTAACAGTTGGGGTAGGTCTTCTGGTTGAGGGCGACGAGGTCGCCGCTGTTCTGCATTTTTTCGAGCAGGGCCGCGTATTCCGCTTCCGATCCATCGCACCAGTGAATGTTTGCCGGTTTGGTCAGGGCAGCGACGGAGTCCACCCAGTTGCGCAATGCTGCGTTACTTGTAGTCATCGAAGATCCTTGATTATTGTGAAGTAATCGCACCTGCGGGCATGTGTCCGGGCGCGATTGGAGGGCGATTATACAGATCAGGGATCGCCTATACTGCCGGCCTCCATTTCCCCGGCGATCCGGATTTTGTCCATGCAGGGTTGGTTGAAGGGCCGGCATTGAAGCATCCCGATTTCTGTTGCCTGGCTGTCGAGACGGCCACTGATTTCCCCAGCCTTGCGCTGGTCCGTGGATCGCAGCTTGCGGTGCGCGCAGCCGAAGGGCTGCAGACACCTTCGCGGGCCATCTACACCTGGGTGAAGGAACTCATCGACGAGACCGGCATCCGCCTCGACGAACTGGACTGCCTGGCCTTTGGTGCGGGTCCCGGGAGCTTCACTGGCGTGCGCGTTGCTGCGGCGCTGGTGCAGGCACTGGGTTTTGCCCGGCAGTTGCCGGTCGTGCCGGTGTCGACGCTGGCGGCACTGGCAATGGCCGGTTGCCGGGCTTCGCGGACACAGCCGGTGGCCTGCTGCCTGGATGCGCGCATGGGGCAGGTCTATTTTGCGGTCTATGCACCGGACGAGGACGAGGGGGTACGGATCCTGCGCGAGGATGTGCTGTTGCACCCGGCCGGAGTCAGTGCTGCGGGCCTGCCGTCGTGCCTTGGTGCAGGACCGGGCTGGCTCGCGTATCCGGAACTGCGCGTCCGGCTTGCCGGCGTGCTGACGGAAGTGGATGCCGGTTTGCGCCCGTCGGCGTTCGACGTTGCCAGGCTCGCGTATCCGAAATTCCGGCGTGGCGAGGTGGTCGCACCAGCGCTCGCCTTGCCGAATTACCTGCGTGACCGGGTAACATCGGTCACCGGACAGCCAGCCTGATGGGCAGCATGATGGGCAGCATGAATATCCTCGGTACGGTACGCGGCGCGAATGCGGCTGGATTCATGGCCTGCTGCGGGTTGATCGCCTATGCGCTGTATGCGCAGTACGTGCTGGGTCTCGATCCCTGTCCGCTGTGCATCTTCCAGCGGGTTGCCCTGATTGGTCTCGGCCTCATGTTCCTGATCGCCGCCGTACACCCGGCCGGCCCGGTGATGCGGAAGTTCTATGCGGTGCTGATCGGCCTGATCGCGCTCGCGGGCGGCGGTGTTGCCGGCCGCCAGCTCTGGCTGCAGGCCCTGCCGCCGGAACGCGTTCCGGCCTGTGGTCCGGGCCTCGACTTCATGCTCGAGGCTTTCCCGGTCAGCGAAATGCTGATGACGGTGCTTTCGGGCTCGGGTGAGTGTGCGAAGGTGGACTGGACCCTTTTGGGCCTGAGCATGCCGGGATGGGTGCTGATTGCCCTGACCGTGCTCGGCGGTTTCGGCGTCGTGCTGAACTGGCGCGGCAAGGCCTGGCCCGCGGGCCGGCGCTGAACTCCCTGCGCCCGGGTTCCGTTGCTGCCTGTGGCTAAGCCAGCAGCCGGTCGATGATGTCGCGGTAAACCGCCCGCATCGTGCCGATATCGGCGACCGGGATCTGTTCGTTCGGCTTGTGAATCGTGGCATTCACGGCGCCAAACTCGACCACATGCGTGCCGCTCGGCGCGATGAACCTGCCGTCCGAGGTACCACCACCGGTGGACAGCGTCGGCGTGATGCCCGTGATGCTGGCAATGGCTGCGCTGACCGCATCGGTGAGAGGTCCCGGCGGTGTCAGGAAGGGCTCGCCCGACAGATGCCAGTCCAGCGTGTAGTTCATGCCGGACTCCCGGAACAGCTTCTCCACGTGCGCGCTCAGGCGCTGGTGTGTCCAGACCGTGGAATAACGGAAATTGAAGCGGGCGCTGAGCGTGCCTGGCGTGCTGTTGACGGCATCGCCGATGCTCTCGAGCTTCACGACCTGGAAGCTGGATGGCGGGAAGAACTCGTTGCCGGCATCGACCGGTTCCGCATAGAGGCGGGTCAGCACGGGTGCAAAGGCCTGGATCGGGTTGCTGATCATGTGCGGATAGGCGACATGCCCCGGGACGCCATGCACGGTCAGTATCCCGCTCAGGGAACCCCGTCGCCCCACGCGCACGGTATCGCCGAGCCGGTCTTTGCCCGAAGGCTCGCCGATCACGCACCAGTCGATTTTTTCACCGCGTTCAGCGAGCCATTGCATGACCCGCTTCGTGCCGTCCTGGGCGCGACCTTCCTCGTCGCTGGTGATCAGGAAGGCGATCGAGCCCCTGTGCCGGGGGTGGGTGGCAACAAACGCGGTTGCCGCATCCACCATCGCGGCAAGGCTGCATTTCATGTCGGCAGCGCCGCGGCCATACAGCACGCCGTCGCGGATCTCCGGCACGAAGGGGTCGGTTTGCCAGTCAGGTCTCGGTCCGGCCGGTACCACGTCGGTATGGCCGGCGAAGCAGAACACCGGCTCGCCCTGACCATGGCGGGCCCAGAGATTGCTGACTTCGCCGAACTGCAGGTGTTCGACGCTGAAGCCGGCGGCAGCGAGGCGTTCGGCGATCAGTTCCTGGCAGCCCTCGTCCGCCGGTGTGACGGACGGCCGGCGCAGCAGTTCGCAGGCAAAGTCGAGCGTGTCGTCCCTGGTCGAGGCCATCGCTTCAGTCTGTCCTCAGCAGTTCGTTGAGGGAAGTCTTGGCGCGGGTCTTTGCATCGACCCGCTTCACGATGACCGCACAATACAGGTTGCAGGAGCCCTTGCCCGAGGGCAGCGTGCCCGGCACGACGACGGCCCCGGCCGGTACCCGCCCGTAGAGTATCTCGTCCTTCTCGCGGTCATAGATGCGCGTGCTCTGGCCGATGAAAACCCCCATCGAGATCACGGCACCTTCCTCGACCACGACGCCCTCGACGATTTCGGAGCGCGCGCCTATGAAGCAGTTGTCCTCGATGATCGTCGGATTGGCCTGCAGGGGTTCCAGCACGCCACCGATGCCGACGCCGCCGGAAAGATGCACCTTGCGGCCGATCTGTGCACAGCTGCCGACCGTGACCCAGGTATCCACCATGGTGCCGCTGTCGACGAATGCGCCGATATTCACGAACGATGGCATCAGGATCACGTCGCGGGCGACATGTGCGCCGCGCCTGACGATTGCGCCCGGTACGACCCGGACCCCGCCAGCGGCAAATTCTTCCTGGCTGTAGTGGGCGTACTTGATCGGCACCTTGTCGTAGAAATCGGTGAAGCCGGCTTCGATGCGCACATTCCGTTCGATACCGAAGTGCAGCAACACGGCTTTCTTGAGCCACTGGTTGACGACCCATCCGTCGGCGGTCTTTTCCGCGACGCGTGCCGTGCCGCGATCGAGCATGTCGATAGCGGTCTGCACCGCGGTGCGGAGTGCCGGCGGCGGGTTCTGCAGGTCGAGGGAGGCGCGTTCATCGAAGGCCTGGTTGATGGTGCTGCTGAGTGTGTCTGTGTTCACGATGAAGGTTCCGGCTGTTGCTGAATTGCTGATGTGGGTGGTCTGTTGTCTCAACTGCTGTTGTCGAGGGCTTCGATCAACGCCTCCCTGATCCGTTCGCAGGCGGCCTCGGTCAGCGGCTTGCCATTCTGCCCGGTGACATAGAAAACGTCCTCGGCCCGCTCGCCGACGGTCAGTATCTTTGCCGTCTGGATGCCGACCTCGTGGTTCCTGAGCACCTGGCCGATCTGGCACAGCAGCCCCGGACGGTCGCTGGCAACGATCTCTATGACGGTCCGGTTGTTTATGTCATCGCTGCCAAAGCTGACCAGGGTCGGGGTGGTGAACATGCGGACCTGGCGTGGTGGCCGCCGGGTGACCTTGAGTCCGCTGGTCTGGCCTGCGGTGATCGCCCGCTCGAGGCGCTGGCGGATCTGTTCGCGCCGCTCGCTGTCGAGAATATGCTCGCCGCTTTCCAGTACCACGTAGGTCGACAGGCGGAAGCCGTTGTTGAGGCGGATGATGCGCGCATCGACGATGTTGAGGCCCAGTTCATCCAGCACGGCGGTGGCAATCGCGAAGGTGTAGCGGTCCTGCGGGGCATAGGTGATCACCGAGGTGCCCGCGCGCGAGGCCTCGTCCTGGATGCCGACCATTACCCGCCGTCCTTCGTCTTCGCGGCCGGCGAGCAGTCGCGTGTGCCAGGCGATTTCCTCGGGGTGGCAGCGGAGGAAGTAATCATCACCCAGTTCCGCCCAGATCTCCTCGAGTCGCGCGGCAGGGATGCCGGCGGCCGCCGGCAGGGCGCGCGCGGCGGCCTTGCGCTCGGCCACCAGTTCGTCCCGGTCGATGGGGTCTTCGCGGCCCCGGCGCAGTGCCTGCTTCGTCAGGCTGTAGAGTTCCTCGAAAAGCTGCGCCTTCCAGGAATTCCACAGTTTCGGGTTGGTGCCACGGACATCGGCAACGGTCAGCAGGTAGAGATAATCGAGGTGGACCTCGTCACCCACCAGCGCGGCAAATTCGCTGATGATCGCCGGGTCGCTGATGTCGCGTTTCTGGGCGGTCAGCGACAGGCTGAGGTGGTGACGGACCAGCCAGGCGACCAGCCGCGCGTCATAGCGGCTCATGCCGTGCTCGAGCACGAAGGACTCCGCATCCAGCGCGCCGAGTTCCGAATGGTCGCCGCCGCGCCCCTTGGCGATGTCATGGAACAGGCCGGCCAGGTAGGCGAGTTCGGGCGCAGGCAGCGCGCGCATGATTTCCGAGCAGCGCGGGAATTCGTGGTCGTAGCGCGACAGGGCGAATCGCCGCAGGTTGCTGACCACGAACAGCGTGTGTTCATCGACCGTGTAAGCATGAAAGAGGTCGTATTGCATGCGGCCGACGATGCGGCCAAAGGCGGCGACGTAGCGGCCAAGCACGCCGTAGCGGTTCATGCGCCGGAGTTCATGGGTAACGCCTTCCTTGGCTCGCAGTATCTGCAGGAAGAGGCGATGGTTGCGCGGATCCTGCCGGAAGCCGTCATCGATCAGGTTCAGGCTGCGCCGTATCAGCGAAATGGTCCCGGCGCTCACGCCTTTCAGTTCGGCGTGCTGCTGCAGGATCAGGAAGAGCTCGAGCAGCGCCGACGGGGTGGTGTCGAACACATCGTCGGAAGTGACCTGCAGGAAGCCGTTGCGGACCTGAAAGCGCTCGTTCACGCTTTCCGCAGGCGCATCCGGGTTGCTGAGGATGCGCTCCTGGAACTGCTGCAGGATCATCTCGTTGAGCCGGCTCAGGTCCATCACCGTGCGGTAATAGCGCTGCATGAGCTGTTCGACCGCCAGCATGTAGGAAGCATCCTGGTAACCAAACAGCTGGGCGATGCGTGACTGGTGATCGAAGAGCAGGCGGTCCTCGTGGCGACCGGTCATCAGGTGCAGGGCAAAGCGGATACGCCAGAGGAATTCCCGGCCCTGCAGCAGCAGCCGCAGCTCGGGTGGGCTCAGGAAGCCGCGCTTGACCAGGTCGTCCAGGCTCTCGCTGCCGAACTCCCGGCGCGCGACCCAGGCGATCGTGTGTATGTCCCGCAGGCCGCCGGGGCTGCCCTTGATGTCCGGTTCGAGGTTGTGGACCGTGTCGTCGTAGCGATGATGACGGGCCTGTTGCTCGCGCAGTTTGCCTTCAAAGAAATTGCGTGATGGCCAGATCTGTTCCGGCGCGATCGCCGCCCGCATCTCCTGCAGCAGCGCTTCGGGCCCGAGTACCAGGCGCGACTCCATCAGTGTGGTGATGACGGTAAGGTCCTGTTCGGCGTCCTGCCGGCACTGCCGGGCGTCGCGTACGCTGTGCCGGATCTCGATGCCCGCATCCCACAGCAGGGTCAGGAATGCCGACAGGCCGTCGCCGACCGGAGCGGCGGTTTCCGCCGGCATCAGCACCAGCAGGTCGACGTCCGAGCAGGGGTGCAGTTCGCCGCGCCCGTAGCCGCCGACGGCGACCAGTGCGCAACCGGGTTGGGTCGTGCCCGCGCTGCCGCGCCATGCATGGCAGATGACCAGGTCGATGAGCCGGCTCCGGTCGGCGATCAGTTGCCCGGTGGTCTCGCCCGCCAGGAAGCGCTGGTGGAGGGCGGCGTTGCCGCAGGCAAGGATGTGGCGCAGCTGCACCAGCAAGGTGTCAGGGCCATTCCCCGGATCGCAGGGGAGGGCGGCGACCTTCGTCCAGTCGATCGCGCTGCCATCGGCAGCCAGGATGCGCGCAGCGAGTTCGCGGGCAGCATCGGTCAAAACGATCGGCTGGCTGGCTGGCTGGTTCATGTCCGCTCGCTGGCGCCGAGGGTCAGGACTTCGCATCCGCTGTCTGTGATCAGGATGGTGTGTTCCCACTGGGCGGAAAGCGAGTGATCGCGTGTGACAACCGTCCAGCCATCCGACAGCAGGCGCACATGCCGTTTGCCGGCGTTCACCATCGGCTCGATGGTGAAGGTCTGGCCGGGGCGCAGTTCGACGCCGGTTCCGGGGTTGCCGTAGTGCAGAACCTGCGGATCTTCGTGAAATACCCGGCCGATGCCATGGCCGCAGTACTCCCGCACCACGCTGAGGTCCTGCGCCTCGACGAAGGTCTGGATGGCGTGACCGATATCGCCCAGCCGGTTGCCGGGCCGGGCCTGGGCGATGCCTTTCCAGAGCGCGTCATGGGATGCGCGCACCACCCGTTCACCCTGGACGGTGGGCTTGCCGACGAAGAACATCCGGCTGCTGTCCCCATGGAAGCCGTCCTTGATCACGGTGATGTCCACGTTGACGATGTCGCCAGCCTTCAGGATCCGGTCACCCGGGATGCCATGGCAGACCACGTGGTTGACCGAGGTGCAGATGGACTTGGGAAAGCCGCGGTAATTGAGCGGGGCAGGGATCGCATGCTGCACGTTGACAATGAAGTCGTGGCAGATCCGGTCCAGTTCGTCGGTGCTGACGCCGGGCTGTACGCAGGGGCCGATCATGTCCAGCACATCGGCTGTCAGTCGTCCTGCCAGACGCATGGCGTCCTGTTCAGCCGGGTTTTTGATTGAAATGGCCATTCGTTCCTGTCTGCAGCCCTGAGCCGGGCCCCGGCATAATGAAGAGGAACGACCCTGCGAGCGCGTTGTTGCCGCCAGCCCGGTATGGTATAAAGCGCGCGCCCTAGAGGCAACGAAATCCACACGCGTTCCGACACGTCCGGCGGGGTGCCTTCCAACCACATCCGGATTCCTGCAAGGGAATCCTGCTGCGGGGCGGGGTTGCCGGATGGGGACCGCGGAGGTTCGAACCCAAACTCAAGGAGTTCCCATGACTGACGTGAGCATGCGCCAGATGCTCGAGGCCGGTGTGCATTTTGGCCACCAGACTCGCTACTGGAATCCCAAGATGGGCCCGTACATTTTCGGTGCCCGCAACAACATCCATATCATCAATCTCGAACACACGGTGCCGATGTTCCGCAAGGCGACGCGCTTCATCAGCTCGCTCGCGGGCAACGGCGGCAAGGTGCTGTTTGTCGGTACCAAGCGTTCCGCCGGTGACTCGGTAAAGGCCCAGGCCATCCGTTGCGGCATGCCCTACGTCAGCCATCGCTGGCTGGGCGGCACGCTTACCAATTTCAAGACCATCAAGCAGTCCATCAAGCGCCTCGAAGAACTCGACGCGATGGAAGAGGACGGGACCTTCACGCGCCTGACCAAGAAAGAGGTTCTGGAGCGCCGGCGTGAACGGGAAAAGCTCGAGCGCAGCCTGGGTGGCGTGAAGAGCATGGCGTCCCTGCCCGATGCGATCTTTGTCATCGATGTCGGCCACGAGAAGATTGCGGTGCACGAGGCCAACAAGCTGGGCATCCCGGTGGTGGGCATCGTCGATACCAATTCCTCGCCGGACGGCGTCCAGTACATGGTGCCGGGCAATGACGACGCGATGCGCGCCGCCGAGCTCTATGCGATTGCGGTTGCAGATGCCGTCATCGCCGGCCAGGCTTCCATTCCTGCCTTGCCGGTCGGCGAGGATGATTTTGTCGAGCTGGATGCCGACGGCCGCCCGCGGGCCAACCCCGAGGGCAGGCGTGCCGGCGGTGCCCGGCGGGCGCCGCGCAAGGCAGCCGCGCGCGGTCCGGCCGCAAATGCCGGGCCGGAGGCCGGGAGCGAAGCAGTCGCTTCAGGCGACCAGTCCGACGCAGAGGCCTGATTTCGTCGGTCGGCCTGTCCCATTCCGGGCTGCTTTTTGCAGCCCGGATGTTTTTCCGGTGCGGTTTCGCACTTTCAGGGCCATGCATGTTGCATGGCCCCCCGTAGATGGATCTGGAGAGACGTGATGACGGCGATTGCCGCAAGTCTGGTGAAGGAACTGCGCGAGCGCACTGGCGCCGGCATGATGGAGTGCAAGAAGGCACTGATCGACGCTGATGGCGCGATCGATGCCGCACAGGAGTTGCTGCGTACCCGCGGCCAGGCCAAGGCCGACAAGAAGGCCGGGCGGATTGCCGCCGAGGGCCAGATCATGACGGCCGCCAGCCCCGCCGGGGACGTGACCGCAATCATGGAGGTCAACTGCGAGACGGATTTCGTCGCCAAGGCCGACAATTTCCAGGACTTCGCTCGTCAGGCGGTGGAGCTCGCAGCGGTGCGGCAGCCGGCCGATGTCGACGCGTTGATGGCGCTCCCGGCGACCGACGGGCGGACGCTCGAAGAGGCCCGTCGCGACCTGGTCGCCAAGATCGGCGAGAACATCGGCGTGCGGCGCTTTGCCTATCTGCGGCCGGTCGGCCAGCTGGCCAGCTATTTCCACGGCACACGGATCGGTGTGCTCGTCGATGTGGTGGGTGGTGATGCGGATCTTGGCAAGGATCTGGCCATGCACATTGCCGCCAGCAACCCGCGATACCTGTCGGTCGACGAGGTGCCCGAGGATATCCGCGCCAACGAACGCCGCATTCTTTCCGAGCAGGCCCAGGCCGAGGGCAAGCCCGCCGAGATCGTCGCGAAAATGGTCGAGGGCCGGCTGCGCAAGTACCTGAACGAAATCGTCCTGCTCGGGCAGTCCTTCGTGAAGGATCCGGACCTTTCCATCGAGAAACTCCTCAAGCAGCGTGGCGCGAAGGTCCAGGCTTTCGTGCGCCTCGAAGTGGGTGAGGGCATCGAGAAAAAGTCCGAGAACATCGCGGAAGCGGTCGCCGCCATGAATTCCGGCGGCTGAGGTCTCCGCTGACCGGACGGGAGCATGGCCGGTCGGAGATGTGCGGTACGTCGCAAGCCTGTCCTGCTGTTAACCTCGCAGGACAGCAAATCCGGTAGAATCACCCGGGTTTTGCCTCGCCACCCAACGGATATCGCACGGTCCTGATCGCATGAACGAAACTCGCCTGCTCTACCGGCGCATGCTGCTGAAGCTCAGCGGCGAGGTACTCATGGGTGGTGGCGATTACGGAATCGACCCCGTGGTGCTGGCCCGCATTGCCGCCGAGCTCAAGGAAGTCGTGGGCCTCGGTGTGCAGCTCGGCATCGTCATCGGTGGCGGCAATATCTTTCGCGGCGCGGGCCTGGCGCGGGCCGGCATGGATCGCGTCACCGGCGACCACATGGGAATGCTGGCCACGGTCATCAATTCGCTGGCCCTGCAGGATGCCCTCGAGCGCGTGGGCACCCATGCCCGGGTCATGTCGGCCCTGCAGATCCACGAGGTCTGCGAGGATTACATCCGGCGTCGCGCGATCCGTCACCTCGAGAAGGGCCGGGTCACCATCTTTGCGGCAGGCACCGGCAACCCGTTCTTCACCACGGACAGCGCAGCGGCATTGCGGGCCATCGAGATCGATGCGGATGTGCTCGTCAAGGGCACCAAGGTCGATGGCGTCTATACCGCTGATCCGGTCAAGGATCCCGGTGCCGTGCGCTACGACCGGCTGACCTTCGACCGGGTGATTGCCGACAAGCTGAATGTCATGGACACGACGGCAGTCGTGATGTGCCGGGAAAATGCTGTACCGATCCGCGTATTCAATCTGAACGGAGCCGGAGAGCTGGTGCGTCTCGCGCGTGGCGAGGACATCGGCACACTGGTGACCGGTTAGGCACGCACAGTCTGGAGGTTGCGGCGTGATCAATGAGATC
Organism: Gammaproteobacteria bacterium; assembly: GCA_023383705.1. Classification (GTDB taxonomy): domain Bacteria; phylum Pseudomonadota; class Gammaproteobacteria; order Steroidobacterales; genus SHZI01. Next base: position 19,437 of record JAHDYM010000004.1, read on the forward strand.
AGAAAGGATGCTGATCAGCGCATGGCCAAGTGCGTGGTCGCCATGGCCCAGGGGTTGCGCAAGTTGCGCACCGGCCGGGCCCACCCGAGCCTGCTCGAACACCTGATGGTGGACTACTACGGGTCCAGTGTCCCGCTCACGCAAACCGCCAACGTTGCGATCGAGGATCCCCGCACGCTGACCGTCACTCCCTGGGAAAAGTCGATGGTGGCCGTGATCGAGAAGGCCATCATGAGTGCCAACCTCGGTCTCACGCCGCGCAGTGCCGGCATGGTCATCCGCGTGCCGCTGCCGGTGCTCACCGAAGACCGGCGTCGCGACCTCGCCAAGATGGTTCGGCAGGAAGCGGAGCAGGGCCGGGTGGCCATACGCAATGTCCGGCGCGATGCCATCAACGACATCAAGGAACTGCTGAAAGACAAGCTCATCAACGAGGATCAGGGGCATCAGGGTGAGTCGATGATCCAGGAGCTCACCGACAGGCACGTCGCCGAAGTCGAACGGATCTCCGAGGAAAAGCAGAAGGAGATCATGGAGTTCTGATCGGTTCGTGAAGCCTGATCAAGATCTGGGGAGCGATGAGTACCAGCAGTAAATTCCAGCCGATACAGCCTGCCCATGTGGCGATGATCATGGACGGGAACGGACGCTGGGCCAATGCGCACGGACGGCCCCGCCATGCCGGCCACCGCGCCGGGGTAAAGGCCGCGCGGGCCGTAATCGAGGCCTGTGCTACCAGGGACGTGAAGGTACTGACGCTGTTTGCCTTCAGCAGCGAGAACTGGAAGCGGCCGCCGGGTGAGGTCGATGCGCTCATGCGGCTGTTCGTCGAGGTGTTGCAGAGGGAAGTCGATGCCCTGCACGAGAACGGCATCCAGTTGCGCTTCATCGGTGCGCGCGACAGCCTTCCCACGATCCTGCGCAAGCGCATGGCCGATGCCGAGGCGCGTACCGCCGCCAACTCGCGCATGACCCTCGTGCTGGCAGTCGCCTATGGCGGCCAGTGGGACATGGTGCAGGCCGTGCGGCGCATCGGTCACAAGGTGCGGGCCGGTGACCTGGATCCTGCCGATATCGACGAGCCGCTGATCGACCGTCATCGTGCACTGGCCGGGCTGCCCGCCCCCGATCTGCTGATCCGCACCGGTGGCGAGCGTCGTATTTCCAATTTCCTGCTCTGGGATCTGGCCTATACCGAGCTGCATTTCACCGATACGCTCTGGCCTGACTTCAGTGCGGAGGAACTGGCAGTGGCGCTGGAACTGTTCAGCAGCCGGCAGCGGCGCTTTGGCGGAGTTCCCGAGCAACTCGAGGCCATCGGCGATTGACCACGACGACCGGGACCTTCACTGTGGTCCGGAACCGGTAGCGGAGTTTCCGTGAACGAGTTGCAGAAGCGGGTGCTGACTGCAGTGGTACTGGTGACGGCGCTGCTCGGCATTCTCCTTGCAGCCCCGCCAGTCGTCGCAACGGCGTTTGCCGCCCTGCTGATGCTGCTCGCTGCCTTCGAGTGGACGGCCTTCCTCGGCGCCGTCAGTCCCGTGGTGCGTCATGCCTATCTCTTGTTGCTGGCCCTGGCCTACGCCGGGAGTTACTGGCTGGTTCCGGAGCGGGTCGGCCTGGCTTCGCTGCTGTGGATTGCGCTTGCGTGGTGGCTGGTGGCAGTGGCCTGGATCCTGCGTTATCCGGTGCGCATCACGCCATTGGCTGCGGGGGTTGCCGGCATGTTCGTGCTGGTACCGGCCTGGATCAGCCTGGTGAGCATCCTGCAGGTGGCGGGGCAGGGTGCTGCGCTCCTGCTGCTGACGCTGTCAATGATCTGGGCAGCCGATATCGGCGCGTATTTTGCCGGGCATCGCTGGGGGCGCCTGAAGCTTGCGCCGCAGGTCAGTCCGGGCAAGACCGTGGAAGGGGTGGCTGGCGGGCTGCTCTGCACCGTGCTCGTTGCCGGTATCGGCGGCAGCCTGCTCGGCTTGCCGGTCGCAGCCATGCTGCCGCTCGGCCTGTGCGTGGCGGCGATATCGGTGGTTGGCGACCTGACCGAGAGCATGTTCAAACGCAGCGTGGGGCTCAAGGACAGCGGACGGCTGTTTCCCGGCCATGGCGGGGTCCTCGACCGGATCGACAGCATCACGGCGGCGGCGCCCCTGTTCGCACTGGCCCTGCAGTGGATGGGACGGATCCCTGCCTGATGTCTTAGTATTCACGCCATGCCATCCATACTCAATTCCCTGCTGGCCTTCATCGCTGCCATCGCCTTGCTGGTGGCGATACACGAATACGGGCACTACCTGGTGGCCCGCCTGTCTGGCGTCAAGGTCCTGCGCTACTCGATCGGCTTCGGCCAGGTCCTCTGGTCGCGCCGTGCCGGGCCGGACCAGACCGAATACTGCGTGTCGGCAATACCGCTCGGTGGCTACGTGAAGTTGCTGGACGAGCGGGATTGCGCGGTGAGCTTCGCGGAGCGTGACCGTGCCTTCAACCGGCAGTCCGGTCCCGTGCGCATGGCCATCCTGTTCGCCGGGCCGGCATTCAACCTGGTGTTCGCCGTACTCGCCTATACGCTGATGTTCATGCACGGCGTGCCGGGAATCCGGCCGGTGGTTGGTACCGTTGAACCGGACTCGCTTGCCGCGAGCGCCGGCTTGCGCGAGGGCGATACCATTGTTGCTGTCGGTGGCCGGCCGGTCCGGACCTGGGAATCCGCCACCCTCGGCATCCTGGACGAGTTGCTGGCCAACGGTTCGATCGGTCTCGAGGTCAGCGGCAAGGATGCGGCCGGGTCCGCGGCGCCCCGCGCGGTGGTGTTGCAGACCGCTGGCCGCGAATCCCGACTGACCGAGCCCGGGAAACTGTTCGTGGAGCTGGGCTTTGAGCCCTGGAAGCCGGTCCCTGATGCCGTCATCGGTGAACTGACGGCGGGTGGACCGGCCGAGCGCGCCGGCATACAGCCGGGCGACCGGGTGCTTGCCGTCGACGGCACTGACGTGGACAACTGGCCACACTGGGTCGAGCTGGTGCGCGCGCGGCCTGCGCAGATCGTCGACGTCAGGCTGCGGAGGGGTAGCGAGGAGCTGGAGCTCGCCATCGAAATCGAGGCGGTGGACACGGATACAGGCCGGATCGGGCGCATCGGCGCAGCGGTACAGATGTCGCCCGGCCAGTTCGACCACATGCGTGCCGAGGAGCGCTACACGCCGGTCAGCGCCCTGCAGCGGGCGACGGTCCGTACCTGGGAGATGAGCATACTGACCTTGCGCATGATATGGCGGATGGTGGTCGGTGATGTTTCGGTAAAGAATATCAGCGGCCCGATCAACATCGCCCAGTATGCGGGCTATAGTGCGAGCATCGGCGTTTCGGCATTCCTGGGTTTTCTTGCGGTGGTCAGTATCAGTCTCGGTGTCCTCAACCTGCTTCCCGTGCCGATGCTCGACGGCGGCCAGATCGTCTACACCCTGGCCGAGCAGCTCAAGGGCAGTCCACTGTCCGAACGTGCGCAGATGATCGGCCAGCAGGTCGGCCTCGGTCTGCTGCTGCTCCTGATGAGCTTCGCGTTCTATAACGACATTTCCAGATTGCTCGGCTGAGTCAGTGATGGGGCTGTTGTCGCCGGGTCGCCTGTTTGCGCGCATGCTGCTTGCAGCGATGTTGCTGGTGCTGTCATCTGCCGGGCATGGCCAGGATGCCGCCCCTGCGGCTGTCGGTGACCTGGTCGTGCGCAATATCCGCGTGGAAGGATTGCAGCGCATCGCCGAAGGTACGGTGCTCAACTACCTGCCGGTTAACATCGGGGACCGCATCGACCAGGGTCGCATCCAGGAGGCGGTCCGTGCGGTGTATGGCACCGGTTTTTTCCGCGATGTCGAGATCCGCTGGGACAGCGGAGCCCTGATCATCGTGGTGTCGGAGCGCCCGTCGATCGCCAGTTTCTCGATCACCGGCAACAAGGACATCAAGACCGAGGACCTGCAGGAACCGCTGGCCAGGATTGGCCTCAAGCAGGGCCGCATCTTCAACCAGTCCGTGCTGGACGAGGTCGAGCAGTCGCTCACGGACCAGTATTTCAGCCGTGGCAAGTACGCGGCGAAAGTCACGGCAGAGGTCGAGGGGCTTCCTGACAACAAGGTGGCGATCGCCATCACGATCAAGGAAGGCGACCGGGCCCGGATCCGGCAGATCAACCTGGTCGGCAACAGCAGCTTCAGTGACGAGGAAATCCTCGAGCGCTTCGAACTGAAGACGCCGACCTGGCTGTCATTCATCCGGCAGGATGACCGCTATTCGCGCGAAGCGCTGTCGGGCGACCTGGAAACCCTGCGTTCCTACTACATGGACCGCGGCTTTGCCGATTTCAACGTCGAGTCGACCCAGGTGGCGATCTCTCCGGACAAGCGCGACATATTCGTCACGATCAACCTGATAGAAGGTGACAGATACCGGATCAGCGATGTGCGCCTGGCCGGCGAGCTGGTGCTGACCGAGCGGCAGCTCAACCCCTTCGTCGTGGTCAAGCCGGGGCAGAGCTACTCGCAGCAGCTGATCACGCAGAGCGCGGACATGATCCGGCTCAGGCTGAGCGAGGAGGGCTATGCCTTTGCCACGGTTGACCCGGTGCCGGAGCTGGACCGGGAGGCCAAGACGGCCGCGATCACGCTGTACGTGGAACCGAAGAGCCGCGCCTATGTGCGGCGGGTGAATTTCAATGGCACTTCGTCGATCAACGATGATGTGCTGAGGCGGGAAATGCGGCAGCTCGAGGGCGGCTATCTGTCGAACAGCCGCCTGGAGCGTTCCAAGATCCGTCTGCAGCGCCTGCCCTACATTGAAAAGGTCGAGGAAACCACCAACCCGGTGCCGGGCACCCCGGACCTGGTCGATCTGGATTTCGACATCACGGAAGGTTTGCCCGGCCAGTTCGGCGGTGGCGTCGGCTACTCGCAGTCGCAGAAGCTGATCTTCAACGGCAACTTCGTGCATACCAATTTCATGGGCAGCGGCAACCGCGTGCAGGCCGATATCAATACCGGGCAGTACCGGACGGTCTACGGCGTGTCCTACACGGATCCCTACACGACGATCAACGAGGTCAGTCGCACGATCAGCCTCGCCTATCGTGACATCACCCAGTTCACCTCGGACGCATCGGACTTCTCGACCAAGACCCTTTCCGTATCGGCCGAGTTCAGCTATCCCGTTACCGAATACCAGCGGCTGATCTTCGGCGGTACCTTGCAGAGTTCCGAGTTGCTCAGCGACAGCTTCCAGACCGAGCAGGCCCAGGAGTGGGTGCGCAACAACGGCGACAGTTCCTCGACCATCATCCCCGGCGGTGCGATCTACGAGACCAAGTTCGACACCGTTGAACTGCTGGCAGGCTGGATCTACGACACCCGCAACCGGGGCCTGTTTGCCGACCGCGGTGCGCGGCACCGGTTGACCGGCAACGTCACCGTGCCCGGCAGCGATGTCGAGTACTACACGCTCAACTACAACTACCAGCAGTACCTGCCGGTCAACCGCTGGGCGACCTTCCTGTTCAGCCTGGATCTCGGGTATGGCGCGGCGATCGGTGATACCACGTCCTTGCCGCCATACCGCAACTACTTTGCGGGCGGTCCGGATACCGTGCGCGGCTACCGTGAAAACGACCTCGGCCCGAAGGACACCTTCGGCAATCCCTACGGCGGTGACCTGCTGACGGCCGGCCAGGTCGAGTTGCTGCTGCCCATCCCCGAGAAATGGCAGTCGAAGTCGCGCTTTACGCTGTTTTTCGACATGGGCAATGTCTTTTCAGTGGGCGATGTCGAGTTTTATGCGCCGTTCCCCAATGACCGCCAGCCGATCGATTATGATTTCGACCTGGGCGAGCTGAAGCGGTCTTACGGCATCTCGGCCCAGTGGCTCGCACCGCTTGGCCTGTTCCGTTTCAGTTATGCTTTCCCACTGGATGCGGACTCGGCCACCGACCTCTCGTACGGCGACAGCACCGAGCGCTTCCAGTTTTCAATCGGTGGCGCGTTCTAGGCACAACTTGACTGCCGGTGGCGAGGGGTCACCGGCATCACTCAACGCAATTCAATGACACAGGAAATCACGATGTTGCAGATCAGGAAGTGGGCCGCACTGGTGGCGATGACGGGCATGCTGGCCATGCCGCAGGCCGTGCTGGCACAGGCCAAACCGGTCAAGATCGGCTTTGTCAACGTGGCGCGTCTGCTGGCCGAGTCACCGCAGGCCAATGCGGCCAACCGAGCGCTCGAGAACGAGTTCGCGCCACGCCAGCGCGACCTGCTCGCCAAGCAGAAGGCCTTCAAGGATCGCGCTGACAAGATGCAGAAGGATGCGGCAGTGATGGGTGCCGACGAGCGTCGCAATGCCGAGAACGACCTGCGGCGCGATGAGCGTGAACTGGCGCGGCAGTTCGAGGAGCTGCGTGAAGACCTGAACAACCGCAAGAACGAGGAGCTGGGCAAGCTGCGCGTCAACCTGCTCGGTGAAGTCGAGGGCTTTGCGCGCCAGGGCGGGTATGACTTGATCGTCAGCGATGCCCTGTACGTGAGCCCGGGCCTGGATGTCACCGCGCAGATATTGCAGGCCTTGCAGGGTCGTTCAGGTGCGGCTGCACCCGCCAAGCCCTGAGGCACCGCTGCACGGGCGGGCGGCTGGCGCAAGCCTGATGCCGCCTGACCTGGCAGGCCTTGCCGAACGGCGGTGCACGGCATGACGATGACCCTTGGCCAGCTCGCGGTCCGCCACGGTTGCGAACTGCGCGGCGACCCGGACGCGATCGTCGACCGGGTGGCTACGCTGGCAGACGCAGGACCCGGTTCGATCGGTTTTCTCGCCAACCCGGCATACCGGTCGCAGCTTGCCGCCACGCGCGCGACCGCGGTGATACTCCGCGCCGCGGACCTCGGCGACTGCCCGGTCGCCGCACTGCTGGCAAAGGATCCCTATGCGGTCTATGCGCGGGTTGCCGCCGATCTGCATCCAGCGCCGCCGCCGCGACCTGGCATACACCGGGCGGCTGTGCTCGGCGCCGCGGTCGAGGTTCCCGGAAGTTGCGAGATCGGGCCCGGGGCCGTGCTGGGCGACGGTGTGTCGCTTGGTGAACGGGTCTGTATTGGCGCCAATGCGGTGATCGGCGAGGCGGTGGTGATCGGGGCTGATACCCGTATCGCTGCCGGGGTGGTCATCTATGGCGGCGTGCGGCTTGGCAGCCGCTGCGTGATCCATTCCGGTGCGGTCATCGGTGCGGATGGCTTCGGTTTCGCGCGCGACCGCGATGGCAGCCAGATCAAGGTGCCGCAGATCGGTGGCGTGGTCATCGGTGATGATGTCGAAATCGGTGCCTGTACCACGGTCGACCGCGGCGCGATTGGCGACACGGTCATTGGCGACGGCGTCAAGCTCGATAACCAGATACAGGTTGGGCACAATACCCGCATTGGCGCCCATACGGTGATCGCAGGGCAGTCCGGCATCTCCGGCAGCACGACCATCGGTGCACGCTGTACCATCGGCGGCAAGGTCGGGATTGCCGGGCATATCCGCATTGCCGACGACGTGGTGATCGGCGGTGGTACCAGCGTACCGGGGTCCATCAACGTTCCGGGTGTCTATGCAGGTGGCGGTACACCGGCCGACACCCTGCAGCGCTGGCGCAGGAACATGGTGCGGTTTGGCCAGCTCGACGAAATGGCGCGCCGGCTTCTGGCGATCGAGAAGCGCATCAGGCAGGATTCCGAGTGACCACGATTCATCCAACCGCGATCGTCTCGACAGAGGCCGAACTCGACAGCAGCGTCAGCGTCGGTCCCTATGCCGTCATCGGGCCGGGTGTGCAGGTTGGCGCCGGCACGACGATCGGCTCCCACGCAGTCCTCAAGGGTCCGACCGTCATCGGTCGTGACAACCGCATCTTCGGTTTTGCCGTCATCGGCGAGGATCCGCAGGACAAGAAGTACGGCGGTGAGCCGACGCGACTCGCGATCGGCGACCGCAATACCTTCCGCGAGTTCTGCTCGGTACACCGCGGGACGGTCCAGGACAAGGGCGTCACCCGCGTCGGCAACGACAACTGGATCATGGCCTATGTGCACATCGCGCATGACTGCATCGTCGCCAACGACGTCATCTGCTCGAACAACACCACGTTGGCCGGGCATGTGCAGGTCGGCGATCACGTGATCTGCAGCGGCTTTTCCGCCATCCACCAGTTCTGCCGGCTTGGTGCGCACAGCTTCCTGGGCGGGTTCGCCGCCATCACGCGCGATGTCCCGCCCTATGTGATGGTGGCCGGAACGCCGACAGCCCCCCATGGCATCAACACGGAGGGCCTCAAGCGTCGCGGGTTTGGTCCCGACCAGTTGCGCAATCTCAAGGACGCCTACCGGATCCTCTATCGCGATGGACTCCAGCTAACCGAGGCGCGCGACCGGATCGCCGTGCTGGCGGCGACGCAGCCGGAGCTTCGCATCCTCGTCGAGTTCATCGACACCTCCGAGCGGAGCCTGATCCGCTGATCCGCCGCATGCCGCGGATTGCCATCGTTGCGGGCGAAGTATCCGGTGACCGGCTCGGCGCCGGCCTGATCCGCGCGGTACAGGCGCGACGTCCCGACATCCGCTTTTCCGGCATCGCCGGACCGCTGATGCAGGCTGCCGGCGCCGAAGCCTGGCGGCACAGCGATGAACTGGCCGTGATGGGGCTCGCCGAGGTGGTGCGGCACCTGCCACGCCTGCGACGCATCATCCGCGAGTTCGAGGCGCGCCTGCTCGCCGATCCACCCGACCTCTACATCGGCATCGATGCGCCGGACTTCAACCTGCGTATCGAGCGCACCGTGCGTGCTGCCGGCATACCGACGGTGCACTACGTGTCGCCCTCGGTGTGGGCATGGCGCAGCGGCCGGGTCCGCGTGTTGCGGGAAGCCTGTGACATGGTGCTGTGCCTGCTGCCCTTCGAGGCCGATTTCCTGCACCAGCACCAGGTACCGGCAGTCTTCGTCGGGCATCCGCTGGCGGACGAACTCCCGGCTGATCCGGATCCGCAGGCTGCCCGGCTGCAACTGGGCCTGCCCGCAACGGGCAGGGTGGTGGCCATCATGCCCGGCAGCCGGGTGGGCGAACTGGAGCGGCTTGGGCCGGTGTTTGCCGCGACAGCGCGCTGGCTGAAAGCGCGCCTGCCCGACGTGGTTTTCGTTGCGCCAATGGCGCGGCCGGACTTGCGTGAACGCTTTGCTGTCCATTGGCAGCAGGCGACCGGTGGTCTCCCCGTACATCTGGTCGATGGCCAGTCGCATGCGGCCATGGCTGCCGCCGATGCCATCCTGCTCGCCTCCGGGACCGCCACGCTCGAGGCGATGCTGCTCAACCGGCCCATGGTGGTGGCCTACCGCATCTCGCCCCTCAGCTATGCCCTGGTAAAGCTGTTCCGTCTCATCCATGTGCAGCACATGGCACTGCCCAACCTGCTGGCCAACCAGCGCCTGGTGCCGGAGTTCGTGCAGGCGCAGGTCGAGCCAGGGACGCTTGGCCCGGCGCTGCTCGAGCTGCTCGAGAATCCGGCCAACCGCCGGCAGCTGGGCCAGCGTTTCCACGAACTCGCCAGTGGCCTGCGCCAGGCCGCGAGCGAGCGCGCTGCGGATACGGTGCTGGCCATGCTTGAACGCAGCTGAGTTTCCGGGGCGCTCTGCGAGCGGTCCGGCTCCGTATAATCCCGCCTTCCATGGTCCCTTCCATTACATCGAATGACGCCAGCAGTCCTGCTGTTGTCGTGGCCGGCATCGATGAAGCCGGACGCGGGCCTTTGGCCGGTGCGGTGGTCGCTGCGGCCGTGGTGCTGGCGCCGGGCCAGGCCCTCGCCGGTGTCCGTGATTCCAAGCAGCTGAGCGCGACGCAACGCGAGACGCTGGTGGAACATATCCGCAGCAGTGCGCTCGACTGGTCGATCGGCCTGGCAACGCATGCTGAAATCGATGCGCTCAACATCCTGCAGGCGACCATGCTGGCCATGTCGCGCGCCTTTGCCGGGCTGCGCCTGCAGCCCGGGCTGGTGCAGGTCGATGGCAACCGCGCACCCGTGCTGGACGGCTTTGGCGGCAGCGTGCAGACCGTGATCGGTGGCGACCGCAGCTGTCCGGCCATCTCGGCGGCTTCGATACTGGCCAAGGTCCACCGTGACCAGCTGATGATGGAACTGCATGCCGAATACCCGGGCTATGGCTTTGATCGCCACAAGGGTTACCCGACCGCTGCACATCGCGCCGCGCTGCTTGCGCTCGGACCATGTCCGGCGCACCGGCTCAGCTTTGCGCCCGTGCGCGCCGCATTGCGTGCCTCCGCACGGCAGTCCGCGGAGCTGGCGTGATGACGGCACCGGCCTTCGTACACCTGCATGTGCACACCGAGTACTCGCTGGTCGACAGCGTGGTGCGCCTGCCGGAGCTGATCAAGGCGGTTGCGGCCGCCGGCATGCCGGCCGTGGCGATGACCGACCAGAGCAATCTGTTTGGCCTGGTCAAGTTCTATCGTGAAGCCCTCGATGCCGGCATCAAGCCGGTGATCGGTGCCGAGATCAGGGTGACCGGCCGCGAAGAGCAGGCCGAGCCCGCCCGACTGGTACTGCTGTGCCGGAATACGCAGGGTTACCGCAGCCTGTCCCGGCTGCTCAGCCGTGCATGGCTCGAAGGCCAGGACAATGGCATCCCGCGGGTACAGGCCAGCTGGCTCGATGGCGGTGCGACCAGCGGGCTGATCGCCCTGTCCGGCGGGCCGGATGGCCTGCTCGGCCACACGCTGCTGGGCGGCCCGCCGGAGCGTGCCGAGCGTGCAGCAGCAGCCTGCCGCGCGTGGTTCGGTGACGATTTCTATATCGAGCTGCAGCGTACCGGCCGGCCGCAGGACAACGCCTATGTCGAAGCGGCCGTGCGTTTCGCCAGCCGGATGGGGCTGCCGGTGGTTGCCACCAACGATGTGTGCTTCCTGAAGCCCGACGAGTTCGATGCGCACGAGGCGCGGGTCTGCATCCAGCAGGGGCGAACGCTGGCTGATCCCGGCCGCCCGCGGCTGTACAGCGAGCAGCAATATCTGCGCACCCCGGCCGAGATGCAGCGCCTGTTTGCCGACCTCCCGGAGGCGCTGGCGAACTCGGTAGAGATCGCCAGGCGCTGCAATGTCACGCTCAGCCTGGGTGAAACCCACCTGCCGGATTACGCGGTGCCGGATGGCATGCAGCCGACGGATGTCCTGCGCGAGCAAGCCGAGGCCGGGCTGGCCGCGCGCCTCGCCGAGGCGGGCCCCGGGCAGATCAGCGGCCCGGTCGCGGGCTATGAGCAGCGTCTTGCCGATGAGCTGGCGGTGATCTGCCGGATGGGCTTTGCCGGCTACTTCCTGATCGTTGCGGACTTCATCCGCTGGGCGAGGGAGCACGATATCCCGGTGGGTCCCGGTCGCGGTTCCGGCGCGGGCTCGCTGGTGGCCTGGGTGCTCGGCATCACCGACCTGGATCCGATCCGCTACGAGCTGCTGTTCGAGCGCTTCCTGAACCCGGAGCGCGTGTCCATGCCGGACTTCGATATCGACTTCTGCACCGAGGGCCGCGACCGGGTCATCGAATATGTCGGCGAGCGCTATGGCCGCGACCGCGTCTCGCAGATCATCACCTACGGCACGATGGCTGCGCGTGCCGTGGTGCGCGACACGGCCCGCGTGCTCGGTCATCCCTATGGACTCGCCGACCGCATTGCCAAGCTGATTCCCAACAATCCCGGCGTGGAGATGACACTCGGGATCGCCCTGCAGCAGGAAGCGGAGCTGGCGGCCGCGTACGCCGCGGACGAAGAGGTTCGCAGCCTCATCGACCTGGCCCGGCAGCTCGAGGGCCTGGTGCGCAATGCCGGCCGCCACGCCGGTGGCATCGTGATTGCGCCGCGGGAAATCACCGAATTCACGCCGCTCTACCAGGTGGCCGGTGACCAGACCGCAGTCACGCAGTTCGACAAGGATGATGTCGAGGCGGCCGGTCTCGTCAAGTTCGACTTCCTCGGCCTGAGCACGCTGACGATCATCGATCGTGCGGTACGCCTGATCAACGCGGCACGCGCCGCTGCCGGTGAGGCTGCGCTGGATATCCGCCAGTTGCCGCTGGACGACCGGGCAACTTTCGCGCTGCTGCAGGGCTGCAGGACGACGGCCGTGTTCCAGCTTGAATCCTCCGGCATGCGTGACCTGATGCGCCGCCTGCAGCCGGACACCTTCGGTGACATCGTGGCGCTCGTTGCCCTGTTTCGTCCGGGCCCGCTACAGTCGGGAATGGTCGATGATTTCATCAGCCGCAAGCACGCCGATGCCAGCCAGCCGATCGATTACCTGCATCCGGACCTCGAGCCGGTGCTGCGGGAAACCTACGGCGTGATCCTCTACCAGGAGCAGGTGATGCAGATTGCGCAGCGCCTGGCCGGTTATTCGCTCGGCGAGGCCGACCTGCTGCGCCGGGCCATGGGCAAGAAAAAGCCCGAGGAGATGGCCAAGCAGCGCGCCGGATTCACCGATCGGGCCGCAGCCCGGGGTACCGACCGCGCCCGCGCGACCTGGATCTTCGACCTGATGGAGAAGTTCGCCGGGTACGGCTTCAACAAGTCGCACTCGGCGGCCTATGCCCTGCTGGCGTACCAGACTGCCTGGCTGAAGGCCAATTACCCGGCGGCATTCATGACTGCGGTGATGACCACTGAAATGGAGAAAACCGACGGGCTCGTGGTGCACAAGCGTGAGTGCGCGGCGCTCGGAATCGAGTTGCTGCCACCGGACGTGAATGTGTCGAGGCACGAGTTTGCGGTCGAGGCCGACAACCGTATTCGCTACGGCCTGGGTGCGATCAAGGGCGTGGGGCAGGGTGCCGCCGAGCACATCGTCGCGCAGCGGAACGAGTCGGGTGCCTATCGCAGCCTGCATGATTTCTGCCGGCGGGTCGGTGGCCAGAAGCTCGGGCGGCGTCCGGTCGAGGCGCTGATCAAGGCCGGTGCGCTCGATGCGCTCGGTCCCAATCGTCCCAGCCTGCTGGCCGAACTGCCGCGCGCGATGGATGCGGCCGACCAGGCAGCCGCTGCCGACCGGGCCGGGCAGGAAGACATGTTCGGCGCGCCGGCGAGCCGGCCGGCGACAGAGCACAGCGTGCCGGAGCTTGCCGACTGGGGCCTCGGCCGCAAGTTGCAGGCCGAGCGGGAGAGCCTCGGGCTCTATCTCAGCGGTCATCCCTTCGACCAGTACCGCAGCGACCAACCCTTCATCTGCACTGCGAACATTGCGGCGCTGCTTGCCGAACGTCCGCCGGTGCCAGGCGAGTATCGTGGTCCCACGCGCGAGGTCACGGTGGGCGGTATCGTTGCCTCCATCCGCAAGCGCGGCTCGCGCGTATCGGTCGAACTTGATGACGGTACCGGCAGCATCGAGGTCGGCTTCTTCCAGGAAGCCTATGACCGCTGGCGCCACTTGCTCGGCAGCCAGGCGCTGGTGGCCATCAGCGGCTCGGTGCGCTTCGACGAGTTCATCAACGGCTGGCGGATTACCGCCAGGGATGTGCTCGATCTCGACCGGCTGGTCGAGGCCCGTGCAACCGGCCTGCTGCTGCGCTGGCGTACCGATGTGGAACGCCACCTGAGCCCCGCGGTGCTGAAGGACGTCCTCGAGCCGCACCGGCCGGGCCGTTGCGCAGTGACCGTACACTACCGTCACGGTGACAGCCAGGCGCGGCTGGCACTGGGCCGGGAGTGGGCGATCCGGCCTGCGCGCGAGTTGCGCGAACGCCTGTCGGAACTGGTCGGGAATGATGGCTTCCGTTTCGTCTACGAAGGGCCAGGTCAGTGAGTTGGCCAGTGAACCGGCCGGTGCTGGCGTGCAGGCTGGCCCAAAGTGTGGCTTGTAAGGCATGCGGGCCCCGGTTTAGTGTGGCGCGCAGCAGGTATGGCAGGGAGTCATGGTTCTGAAATTTCTGGATTTTGAACAGCCCATCGCGGAACTCGAGGCGAAAATCGACGAGCTGCGTTTCGTGGGTGATGATTCCGAGGTCAACATCAGCGACGAGATCGCGCGCCTCAAGGCCAAGAGCGATGCGCTCACGCGCAGCATATTTTCCAGCCTGTCGGCCTGGCAGATCGCTCAGCTGGCCCGTCACCCCCTGCGTCCCTACACGCTCGATTACCTCGGCATCATCAGCCCGGAGTTCCAGGAACTGCATGGCGACCGCATGTATGCAGACGATCCGGCCGTGGTCTGCGGGCTCGGGCGCCTCGACGGCAAGCCCGCGGTCTATATCGGCCAGCAGAAAGGCCGGGACACGAAGGAACGGGTGCGGCGCAATTACGGCATGCCCAAGCCCGAGGGTTATCGCAAGGCGCTGCGGCTGTTCCGGCTGGCCGAGAAATTCCGCCTGCCGATCATCACCTTCATCGATACGCCGGGTGCCTATCCGGGCATCGGTGCCGAAGAGCGCGGCCAAAGCGAAGCCATCGCCCGCAACCTGTTCGAGATGGCCCACCTCAAGGTGCCGATCATCAGCATCGTGATCGGCGAGGGTGGCTCCGGTGGTGCGCTGGCGATCGGCGTGGCCGATCGCGTGCTGATGCTCGAGTTCAGCATCTATTCGGTGATTTCGCCGGAAGGCTGCGCGAGCATCCTGTGGAAGAGTGCGGAGAAGGCCGAGCTGGCGGCCGAGGCCATGGGCGTGACGGCTCCGCGGCTGCGCGAACTCGGCCTGGTCGACGAGGTGGTGCGCGAGCCGCTGGGCGGAGCGCATCGCGACCCGGCCGTCACCGCCGAATCCATACGCAGCACGCTGGTCCGGCACATGCGGGACCTGGATTCGGTGGATGTCGGGGAACTGTTGCGCCGCCGGGCTGCGCGCATTGCGTCCTACGGCAGTTTCCGTGAGAACTGAGTCGGCCTGAATCCATGCTTGCCGGCAGATGAGCAATCCGCCTGCAGACCTTGCGCAGATCCTGCGCCGGTCCATTCCCGACCGCGCGTCGCTGTGCGTTGCGCTGAGCGGTGGTCGTGATTCATCCGTGCTGCTCCATGCGCTGGCCGGTCTGCGCGATGAGGCCGGTTGGCAGCTGCGCGCGGTGCATGTCAATCACGGGCTGCAGCCGGCTGCCGGCGACTGGGCCCGCCGCTGCGGGGAATTCTGCGCGGCCCTCGGCGTGCCGCTTGCTGTGCGGCAGGTCGTGCCGCTGACCGATGCCGGCCATGGACTCGAGGCGGCCGCACGGGACGCGCGCTACGCTGCGCTCGCGGCCGAGCTCAGGCCTGGCGAATGGCTGCTGCTAGCCCATCACGAGGACGACCAGCTCGAGACCGTGCTCCTGCACCTGCTGCGTGGTTCCGGTGTCAGCGGACTGGCCGGCATTCCCGCCGGCAGCGACTTTGCCGGCGGGCGGCTGTGCCGGCCGCTGCTCGGCGTGTCCGGCGCGACCATCGAGGCCTATGCGCGGCGCCATGCGCTCGCCTGGATCGAGGATCCGAGCAATGCCGATGTGGCGCTAGACCGGAATTTCCTGCGCGCCCGGGTGATCCCGCCGATGCGGCTGCGCTGGCCGACTGCCGCCCGGGCGGCAGGACGCAGCGCGAGGCTGGCTGCCGAGGCGGCGGAACTGCTCGCGGACCTCGCCCGTATCGATGCAGATGCGGTCGTGCAGGGGGAAACCCTCGGCCTGGAACCGTTCCGGGACCTGGGCGCGGCCCGGCAACGCAACCTGGTTCGCTACCTGGCCAGGCAGCGTGGATGGCCGATGCCGCCCGAGCAGCGTCTGGCTGCAGGCCTGCAACAACTGCTCGACGCGCGGCCAGACCGTCATCCGGTGCTCGCCTGGTCGGGACACTCGATCCGGCGTTTCCGCGAACGCCTGTACCTCGTTGCCGCCGATCCGGCCGTTGCGCCGGCCGGGAGTCAGGCCTGGAGCGGCGAGGGCAGTCTGCAACTTGGTGGCCCGCGTGGCGAGTTGCGCCTGCAGCCAGCCGCCGGTGTCGGCCTCGCAAAGCGCATCGTGGATGGCGGCCTGCAGCTTGTCTTTCGCAATGGCGGGGAGGCGATGCGCGGCCGTGGCGACGCGCATCATCGCACTCTCAAGTACCTGTTCCAGAAACATGCGATCGTGCCCTGGATGCGCAGCCATATCCCCCTGCTGTACGCGGATGGCGAACTGGCAGCGGTCGCGGACCTGTGGCTGGCGGAATGGGCGCTGGCAAGGCCCGGTGAACCGGCTGTCGTGGTGGTCTGGACCGGGCATGCCGCAATCCATTGAATCCCGCATTGTTCGCTGCGGGGCGATCTGGTAGCTTTTCCTCCCCATCTACCTCCTTCTTGGAGCGTCCAGCCCGGATAGCCCGTTGCCTTGCCCGCTCCGTACAGCTGGTGGGGACTGCGTTCTGTTTGCCGGCTGGAACCGGCTGTTGTATTTGCAGCCGATCGCGAGCCCTGCCTCAACAGGCATGGTGTTGCCGGTCGGCGGAGATGGGTGCCATGCCCCGCTATATTTTCGTGACTGGCGGCGTCGTTTCATCGCTGGGGAAGGGCCTGACGGCAGCCTCCCTGGGCGCGATCCTCGAAGCGCGCGGCCTCAAGGTCGCGATGGTCAAGCTCGATCCCTACCTGAACGTCGATCCGGGCACCATGAGTCCGTTCCAGCACGGTGAGGTGTTCGTCACTGCTGACGGCGCCGAAACCGACCTGGACCTCGGCCATTACGAGCGCTTCGTGCGCACCACGACCGGGCGCAACAGCAATTTCACCACCGGGCGGATCTATGGCAGCGTGATCGCCAAGGAACGCCGTGGCGACTACCTGGGCGCGACCGTGCAGGTCATCCCGCACGTCACGGACGAGATCAAGCGCTGCATCCGGCTCGGCGCCGGTGATGCCGATATCTGCATCGTCGAGATCGGCGGTACCGTGGGTGATATCGAGTCGCTGCCGTTCCTCGAGGCGATCCGCCAGTTCGGCTTCGACCTCGGTCCGCAGCACTGCGTGTACGTGCACCTGACGCTGGTGCCATACATTCCCTCGTCATCGGAGATCAAGACCAAGCCCACGCAGCACTCGGTGAAGGAACTGCGCTCGATTGGCATACAGCCCGATGTCCTGGTGTGCCGTTCCGAGCGGGCCTTGCCCGAGGAGCAGCGCCGCAAGATCGCCTTGTTCACCAACGTGCCCGAGCGCGCGGTGATTTCCGCAGTCGATGTCGATGACCTCTACAAATTGCCGGCCGCGTTCCGCAGCCAGGGCTTCGACTCGATCGTGGTCGAGCGCCTGGGCCTCAGCGTGCCGGCTGCCGACCTCGGTGAATGGGATGCCGTGGTGACTGCGCGCAAGAATCCCGAGGCCGAGGTGACCGTCGCCATGGTCGGCAAATACGTCGACCTGCGCGACGCCTATATCTCGCTGACCGAAGCGCTGATGCATGCCGGCATCAAGACGCGCACGAAGGTCCGCATCCGCTACATCGAGTCGCAGGACCTCGAGAGGGATGGTGCCGGTGTGCTTGCCGACGTGGACGCCATCCTGGTGCCGGGTGGTTTCGGTGAACGGGGCATCGAGGGCAAGATCTCGGCCGTGCGCTATGCGCGCGAGCATGGCGTGCCCTACCTCGGCATCTGCCTCGGCATGCAGGTTGCGGTCATCGAATACGCGCGCAACGTGCTCAAGCTCGCCGGCGCGCACAGCACCGAGTTCGATCCTCGCAATCCGCATCCGGTGATCGCACTGATCTCCGAGTGGCAGGATCGCGACGGCAGCGTGCAGAAGCGCGATGTCGATTCCAATCTCGGTGGCACCATGCGGCTTGGTGCCCAGGAGTGCCGCCTCCAGGCCGGTACCCTGGCACACGACCTGTACGGCACGGAGTCCATCCGCGAGCGTCACCGGCACCGCTTCGAGTTCAACAACACCTACCTGGAGCAGCTCAGCAGCGCGGGGCTGGTGTTTGCCGGCTTCTCCATCGACGGGCTCGTCGAGATGATCGAGCTGCCGGACCATCCCTGGTTCCTGGCCTGCCAGTTTCATCCGGAGTTCCAGTCCAACCCGCGTGACGGCCACCCGCTGTTCAGCGGCTTCGTGCAGGCGGCGCGGAAATTCCACCGCCAGGCGCTGCCGGCTGCCGCCCGGGCATGAAGCTGCTCGGTTTTGAAGTCGGTGCGGATCAGCCGCTGTTCCTGATCGCCGGGCCCTGCGTGGTCGAGAGCGAGACGCTGGCGGTCGAGACCGCCGGCCAGCTGCGGGACATGGCGCGCCGCTTCGGCGTGCTTTTCATCTTCAAGTCCTCCTACGACAAGGCCAACCGCTCCTCGCTGCAGAGCTATCGCGGGCCGGGTATTGCCGAGGGCCTGCGCGTGCTGGAGAGCGTGCGCGCGCAGCTCGGCGTGCCGGTGCTGACCGATATCCACGAGGACAGCCCGCTCGATGAAGTGGCGGCCGTCGTCGATGTGCTGCAGACGCCGGCCTTCCTGTGCCGGCAGACCAATTTCATCATCCGCGCCGCCAGCCAGGGCCGGCCGGTCAACATCAAGAAGGGCCAGTTTCTCTCGCCCTGGGAGATGACCAACGTCGTGGCCAAGGCGCAGAGCACCGGCAATCCGGGCATCATGGTCTGCGAGCGCGGTTTCAGTTTCGGCTACAACAACCTGGTCAGCGACATGCGTTCCCTGGCCGTGTTGCGCAGCACCGGCTGCCCGGTGGTCTTCGATGCCACCCACTCGGTGCAGTTGCCCGGTGGCAAGGGCAGCGCATCCGGCGGCCAGCGCGAGTTCGTTCCGGTGCTGGCCCGTGCGGCGGTCGCTGCCGGGATCGCCGGGCTGTTCATGGAAACCCATCCTGACCCGGATCGTGCGCTGTCCGACGGCCCCAATGCCTGGCCGCTGCACATGATGGAGAGCTTGCTGGAGGTCCTGGTCGAGATCGACCAGGTGGTGAAGAAGAGGCCAATGGCTGAAGCGGGCCTGATGGAGCAGAAGAACTGATGAACAAGATCGTCGAAATCCACGGCCGGGAGATCATCGACTCCCGTGGCAATCCCACGGTTGAGGCCGATGTGCGGCTGGCGAGCGGTGCCTTCGGGCGTGCGGCGGTGCCCTCGGGCGCATCGACCGGCAGCCGCGAAGCGGTGGAACTGCGCGACAAGGATCCGTCCCGTTACCTCGGCAAGGGCGTGCTGAAGGCAGTCGCCGGCGTGAACGGCGAGATCCGCGCCGCGCTGCTCGGCATGGATGGTGATGACCAGGCTGGCCTCGATCAGCGGATGGTCAGCCTCGATGGCAGCGACGGCAAGGCGCGGCTGGGCGCCAACGCGATACTGGCGGTATCCCTGGCTGCAGCACATGCCTCGGCGGCCGGGAAGGGACTGCCGCTGTTCAGGACGCTGGGTCCGGGCAAGACCATGCCGGTGCCGATGATGAACATCATCAATGGCGGCGCACATGCGGACAACAGCGTGGATATCCAGGAATTCATGGTGCTGCCGGTTGGCGCACCCTCGTTCCGCGAAGCCCTGCGCTATGGCGCCGAGATATTTCATGCGCTGAAGTCGGTGCTCAAGTCCGCCGGCCTCAACACGGCGGTGGGCGACGAGGGCGGCTTCGCGCCGGACCTGCCCTCCAATGCGGCGGCGCTCGACACGATTGCCGAGGCCGTGCACAAGGCCGGCTTCAAGCTCGGTGGCGATGTGTTCCTGGGTCTGGACGTGGCGAGTTCTGAGCTCTACGACAAGGGTGTCTACCGGCTGGAGTCCGAAGATCGCAGCTTCGAGCCGGGCCAGTTTGCCGAGTATCTGGCCGGCCTGGTGCGGCAGTATCCGATCATTTCCATCGAGGACGGCATGGCCGAGGGTGACTGGGCCGGCTGGGCGATACTCACCGGCCTGCTGGGCAAGCAGGTGCAGCTGGTCGGCGATGACCTGTTCGTCACCAACACCGCGATCCTCAAGCGCGGCATCAGCGAGAAGATCGCCAACTCGATCCTGATCAAGCCCAACCAGATCGGCACGCTGACCGAGACGCTCGCCGCAGTGGATATGGCCATCGATGCGGGCTACAGTGCGGTGATCTCGCATCGTTCGGGCGAAACATCCGACTCGACCATTGCGGATATTGCCGTCGCGACACGTGCCACGCAGATCAAGACCGGGTCGCTGTGCCGTTCCGACCGCATGTCGAAGTACAATCAGCTGCTGCGAATCGAGGAGCAACTGGGAGGCGAGGCGCGCTATGCTGGCGCCGATGCGTTTCCGGTGAAGCTGAAGGCCTGATTTCGGGGGGAGTGTCAGGGACCATGGCGATACGCGTAGCGACCGGCGTTCTCGCCCTGCTGTTCTGCGCGCTGCAGTACCGGCTCTGGGTTTCGGATGACGGTTTCGCCGAGGTTTCCCGGCTGGGCACGCTGATCGGCGAGCAGGTCGAGGAAAACCGCCATCTCGACCAGCGCAACCAGCGCCTCGAGGCTGAAGTCGCCGACCTGCGCAAGAGCGAAGGCGCGCTGGAAGAGCGCGCCCGCGCCGACCTCGGCCTGATTGGGCCGGACGAGACCTTCTACATCTTCAGTGCCGCGCAGCCGACCGGCTGATTCCCCGACCGGAGCCCCTCGCGTGCTGCATATCGAACACCAGGGCGAGGTCGCCACCATCCGCATGGACCGCCCGCCCGCCAATGCGCTGGATCACGCGCTGGTGGATGCCTTGCTGGCGGCCCTCGATACCGTGCAGGCCGGTAGTGCCCGTGCCCTGATTCTCACCGGGCGTCCCGGCATGTTCAGTGGCGGGCTCGATGTGCCCGCGCTGATCGACTGCCAGCGGCCGGACATCAGCCGTTTCTGGCAGCGGTTTTTCGAACTCGGCTGCCGGCTTGCATCGAGTCCCATACCTGTCATCGCGGCGCTGTCCGGGCATGCCCCGGCAGGTGGCGCCGTGCTCGCCCTGCAGTGTGATTACCGCATCGGCATCGAAGGCAATTTCAGGATCGGGCTCAACGAGGTGCAGGTTGGCCTGCCGGTACCTGCCACGATACTGCTGGCGTTGGAGCAGGTGATCGGCCCGCGGCGGGCACGCCAGCTCGCAACCCGTGGCAGCCTGTTGCCGATGGCTGAAGCGCTGGCCATCGGCCTCGTCGATGAACTGGTGGGTGCCGACAGCCTGCTGCCGGCTGCGCTGGCGCGCGCACAGGAACTGCTGGCCTTGCCCCCGATCGCGATGAACACCACGCGCCTGGCCGGCAAGGCAGCGCTGATCGAGGCCTGCCGCAGCAGCAGCGATGTGGCCACCGCCACGGACTGGTGGTTCAGTGCCGAGACCCAGGCCGAGATGCGCAAACTGGTAGCCCGCCTGAGCAAGAAATAGCCGGTCCTTTCAGTCGCTGCCCGGTGCCAGGCGACGCCTTGTCGCCGCAGCGTGCGCGAGGGTGGCGGCGGCGGGTTCGGGCAGCGTCAGCCGTTCCCCTGGCCTGGCGATGCGCAGGCCCGCCGTGGCCAGCGCTGCACCGTCCGCAGCCGATGCGTAGTGATACGCCACCATCTGCCGGATATGCGCGGCAGGGTATTCGCGCAACAGGTCCGGCAGGCCGGTGTGCGAGGGATTGCCATGCAGGTCGCAGTCGTGGACCAGTGGCATCCTGCCATCGGCATACTGCGCAATGAGTTCGGGGATCGGTCGCGTGTCGCCGCTGTAGAAAAACGCACCGGGCAGGCACAGTCCCCAGGCCGTGCCGGGCACGTGGTGGCGCACCGCGAACACATCAAACCACAGGCGGTGATGCCAGAAACCATGGCTTACCGGGATCAGGTGGAAGGCGTCCCAGAAATTCGCCTCGCCCTCGGCAACTACGTTTGGATACTCGGCGATCCGCCCCTGCAGCAGCGGCACAAGCATCGCCGGTACATAAAGCCGCGTGCGTGCCTGACGCTGATCGCCGAAGAAGTTGGCGACGAACAGGCGTTCAAGGCCGGCCACGTGATCCATGTGCACGTGGGTGATGAACAGGGCAGGCGGCGGATGCCCGTAGCAGTCCAGGAATGCGCTCAGCGCCTCCTGACCGCAGTCCACCATCAGCAGGGGCTGGCCGGCGTGTTCGAGCACCACGCTTGCCGAGCCGAGTTGTGGTGCGGCTGCATTGCCGACACCGAGAAAGCGCAGGCTCCACGCAGGCGGGTCGGATGGAAGGCTCGGCACAGGCTTTGCTCCGCTCGCAGACAGGCTCAACGCGGCTAGCATCGGGGATCTGTCAGGCAAGTGCAAACCCGATGGATAACATCGGCTTATGTTGTATTCAGACGAAAGCATGTCAGAATCCGCCCCAGACATGGATCATCGCCTCACAATCACCGGCATGCAGGACGCGGTGGGCTCCCGTACCGCGGGTGGTCTGGACGTCCTCTACACCAAGCTGGCGGTCGACCTGCAGAACATGACGGCCGGCGATGCTGACCAGGTACTGATGGCCGCGATCGAGACCCTGCGCGATGAACTCGGCTGCGATGCGAGCTGTGTCGCGCTGCTGGGCGAGGACGGCCGGCGCATCGAGCGCGTTGTCGCGGCCCGGAGCACCTTCGCGATCTGCAATCCCGAGGTACTCACCGACATGGCCATGGCCGAGCTGCCCTGGCTGGACCAGCGCCTCGAGCACCTGCGGGTTCGCGGCATCGCCGATACGGCCAATCCGCCGGTGTCGCAGGCAGCCGACGGTGCGCGCCTCGCGGTGCTCGGCTGTGGCGCTGTCCTCCTGATCGGTTTCGATGTGCACGGTCGCCGGGCCGGGTTCATGGCGCTGTTTTTCGGCCAGCCGCAAGCCAGCTGGAACGCCGAGCACACCCTGTTGCTCAAGCTCCTCGGTTCCAGCTTCGCCACGGGCATCGAGCGCCTGCGTTCCGCCCAGAGCCTCGCCAGGCGCGACGAGTGCGAGCGCCTCCTGCAGCAGACCGCCAACGACGGCACCTGGGATTTCGATGCGGTGAACAACCGCGTCGAGTACTCGCCGCGCTGGAAGGCGATGATGGGTTACAGCGACGAGGACCTGTCGCGTTCTGCGCCGGACTGGCGCCGGATCGTGCACGTCGATGACTATGCGCGGCTGCAGGTCAGGCTGCGCGAGCACCTGGCCGGCCATACCGAGATCTTCGAGAACACCCACCGCATGCGCCGCCGGGATGGCGAGTGGCGCTGGGTGACCTGCCGCGCCAAGGCGATGCTCGACGAGCAGGGGCGGCTGCGCCGCCTGGTCGGCGTGGAAACCGACATCACCGAGCAGAAGGTCTACGAAGAGGCGCTGTTCCGCGAGAAGGAGAGCGCGCAGATCACCCTGCAGTCGATCGGCGACGGCGTGGTCACCACCGATGGCGATGGCGTCGTCGAATACGTGAACCCGGTTGCCGAGGAACTCACCGGCTGGAAACTCGACGATGCCAGTGGCCGGCATGTGGACGAGATCTTCCGTGGCTTCCACGAGGAGACCTGCGAGCCGCTGGAAAACCCGGTCATCAGTTCGATCAAGCGCAATCGCTCGGTCAAGTCGGTGCGGCCCTCGCTGCTGATCCGGCGGGATGGCAACGAGCTGTACATCGAGAGCACGGCCTCGCCGATCCGCAACGATCGCGGCGAGGTGACCGGTGGCGTGCTGGTCTTCCACGATGTCAGCGAGTCGCGCGAACTCAACCGGCGGCTGTCCTACCACGCCAGCCACGACCTGCTCACCGGCCTGGTGAATCGCCGTGAATTCGAGAGCCGGCTGGAGCGCTCGCTGAAGAGCGCCAAGGCCCGCGAGACCTCCTATGCCTTGCTCTACCTCGACCTCGACCAGTTCAAGATCATCAACGATTCCTGCGGGCATGGCGCCGGCGATACCCTGCTGACCCAGATCAGCGCGCTGCTGACCGCCAAGATCCGCTGGCGGGACACGCTGGCGCGCCTCGGTGGCGACGAATTCGGCCTGCTGCTGGAAGCCTGCAGTGCGGAGGAGGCCATGCGTACCGCCGAGATGCTGCGCGAGGCCATCCGCGAGCACAAGTTCAGCTGGGACGACCGGTCATTCCGGCTCGGTGTCAGTATCGGCGTGGTGCCCATCACCGGCGAGAACGAAAGCGTGGCCACGCTGATCGCAGCCGGCGACAGCGCCTGCCAGGCAGCCAAGGAGGCCGGGCGCAACCGCATCCACTCCTTCAAGCAGAACGATATCGACCTGATGCGCCGTCGCCGGGAGATGCAGTGGGCGGCACGGATCAACAATGCGCTGGAAGAGGACCGCTTCGAGCTGTACCGCATGACGATTCAGCCGCTGCAGGCCGAGGAGAGCGGTTCCCATTACGAGATCCTGCTGCGCATGCGCGACGAGGCCGGTGCGCTGGTTTCGCCGGACCTGTTCATCTCCGCCGCCGAGCGCTACGGGCTGATCTCGAACATCGACCGTTGGGTCGTCGAGCATGCCTTCCTGTGGCTGGTGTCGGAGGCCGATGAGCGCGAACGGCTGGCGCTCTGCTCGATCAATCTTTCCGGCTCGAGCCTCGCCGACAACGAGTTCCTGCCCTTCGTGATCCGCCAGTTCCAGCGCAGTGGCCTCGATGCCAGCAAGATCTGCTTCGAGATCACCGAGACGGCGGCGATCGCCAGCTTCGCGCAGGCCAGCCGCTTCATCAATGCGCTGAAGGAACTGGGCTGCAAGTTTGCGCTGGACGACTTCGGCACCGGGTTGTCGTCCTTCGGTTATCTCAAGCACTTCCCGGTCGACTACCTCAAGATCGACGGCAGCTTCGTCAAGGAGATGCTGCATGATCCGATCGACCGGGAGATGGTGCGCTCGATCAACGAGATCGGGCACCTGACCGGCAAGAAAGTCATCGCCGAGTGGGCCGAAAACCAGGAAATCATCACCATGCTGCGTGGCATGGGCATCGATTACGCGCAGGGCTACGGGATTTCCGAGCCACGGCGCGTGCTGATGTCGGCAGCCGCCAACAGCTAACCGGCATCGCGGGCGCGCTGCAGGAGGGTACGCAGCAGACGGCGCAGGCTGGTCCGCAACTGTTCCGGTTCGCCGAGTGCCGGCAGGGTGTCGGCAATTGCCTCGAGGGTCGAGACGAAATCACGCCGGGGTTCCTCGCGCAGCCGTCCGTACATCGAGGGTTCGCGGGGCTTCAGCACGATGCGCGGCAGTTTCAGCAGCCAGGCATTCCGCCACCACAGGGTCTTGGCCTGGCTCCAGGTGCCATCCAGCACGATGATGCCGTCCAGTCCGTGACGCTTGAGGTCGCGGACGCGGCCCTTGCGATCGATCACCGCCACCGGTTGCTTGTCCGCCCCTTCGGGCAGCGCGACGCCGAGTTTCGCAGCGGCCAGCACGGCCCAGCGTTCGCGATTGGCGTCCTTGATGCCGACGGCATGATCCAGCGAGGCCCATGACAGGCCGACGCGGATCTCGGCTTTCGGCAGCGTGAGCGTGACCAGTCGCGCCGTGCCGAGCACGGCATCGTTCTCCTGCGGATGCTGGAGAATGACGACGCGTAGCCGGGTGTCGACCGGTTCGACCCGGTCGCAGATGCACAGGGCTGGCGGTTTGCTGCAGTTCGGGCAGGTGAGGATTTCGTCGGACATCTTGTGGTTCGCGCCTGAAGGCGCTCCTACGGGGCGGCGGGCGCGCTGAAGCTGAAGCGCATCGACAGGTCGATGGCGCGGATATTCTTGGTCAGGTCGCCGACCGAGATGAAATCGATACCGGTCTCCGCAACGCTGCGGACGGTTTGCAGGTCGATGCCGCCGGAGGCCTCGAGTCCGGTGCCGGGCGCCAGGCGATTGCGCAGCGCTACGGCCTCGCGCATCAGTGCCGTGCTGAAATTGTCGAGCAGCAGGCGGTCGGCACCGGCGCGCAGCGCTTCCTCCACCTGTTCGAGTGTTTCGACCTCGACTTCCAGCAGCACCGTCGTGCCTTGCGTGCGCGCGCGCCGCACTGCCGTCGTGATGCCACCTGCCGCGACGATGTGATTTTCCTTGATCAGGATGCCGTCATGCAGTCCGATGCGGTGATTCATCCCACCGCCAACCCGCACCGCATGCTTTTGCGCGAGGCGCAGGCCTGGAATCGTCTTCCGGGTATCGAGGATCGTTGCACCGGTGCCGGCCACGGCCTCGACGTAGCGACGCGTGCTGCTGGCCACGGCCGACAGCGTCTGCAGGAAATTGAGTGCGGTCCGTTCGCCGGTCAGGATTGCCCGTGCCGGCCCGCGCAGCTCGCAGAGCAGCTGTCCGGCGCTGAGCGGATCGCCGTCGCGACAATGCCAGTCGATGCTGATGCCCGCTCCGAGTGCGGCGAACACCGCATCGACACAGTCCCGGCCACACAGCACGGCCGCTTCGCGGGTAATGATCCTGGCGAGGGCCTGCTGGTTTTCCGGTACGAGGGCAGCCGTGAGGTCACCGCTGCCGATGTCCTCGGCCAGCGCAGCGCGCACGGCGGCGGCGATCACCGCCGGAGGAAGTGGCGGGGGCGGCGTCAGTTGCGATGTGCTGGCAGGCATGAAACGCAGCTGACGCCGCTCCCGGGATGCTTCAGAAGGGCAGGCCGTGTGACTGTCCGGTCATGCACATCAGCATGGGCAGGGACAGCACGAAGTTGGTGCGCGAGGCGAGCAGGGCCACGTTGCGTGCCGCTGCCTTCTGTTCGTCAGTGGCGGGGGTGATGCCGAGGACCTTCTTCTGGTTGGGCCAGATCAGCACCCAGACATTGAACAGCATGATCAGGCCGAGCCATGAGCCGACGCCGATCACCCGGAAGCCTTCCTGGAGCGCCAGGACCTGCATCAGGCCGCCGCCAAGCGGCCGGAACGCGAACTCGATCAGCAGTACGCCGGACAGTGCGGTCACGACTGCCGCCCAGCGAAACCACAGCAGGGCGCGCGGCGCGATGTACTTGCTGATGCCGGCGCCACCGGGACCGCCCTTGTCGGTACCCGCGGCGGCAAGGCCCGGAATCTGCACCACGTTGAAGTAGTAGAGCAGGCCGATCCAGGCCACGCCGGAAATGATGTGCAGCCAGCGATCGAGATTCTGCACGCTGAAACCGGAGCCACCGAGCGCGAAGCCGAGCGCAGCCATCAGCAGCAGGCCGGTGAGAATTGCGCCATTGACAGTTTTCAGGGGGTTCATCAGGTGTTTCCTCGGGCTGTCGGGTTGATGCCAATACAGGACGTGGAGAGCGGCAGGATAGGAGACTGTGCAGCGGGTTTCAATTCGTCGCCAGCGGATCCCCGGTGGCGGCTGCCCGGGTTTCGGCCACCGGCAGCGGCAATGCGGCAGCAAAGATCGGCTTGAAGCGGTTGACGATTTCGCAGAACAGGTCGGCGGTTCGCTCGGCATCGTAGGCGGCAGCGTGCGCGGCCTCGTTGTCCCAGTCCATGCCGGCGGCGAGTGCCGCCTGCGCGAGTACGGTCTGTCCAAAGGCGATGCCACACAGGGTGGCGGTATCCAGCACGCTGAAGGGATGGAAGGGGCTGCGCTTGATGTCCGTGCGGGCGATCGCCTCATTGAGGAAGCCGAGGTCGAAGTGCGCGTTGTGTGCAACCAGGATGGCGCGCTTGCAGCCCGCCTCCCGGACCGCCTTGCGTACCTCGACAAAGACCTTTTGCAGCGCCTCGCGTTCGGGAATCGCCGGGCGCAGCGGATGGAAGGGGTCGATGCCCGTGACCTGCAGGGCAGCGGGCTCGAGGTTGGCGCCGGGGAAGGGCTGCACGTGGAAGGCTATGGTCTCGCCACGCCGCAGGTTGCCGTCCTCATCCATGTTCAGCAGCACGGCGGCGATCTGGAGCAGCGCATCGGTCCGCGCGTTGAAGCCGCCGGTTTCCAGGTCGACGACAACGGGCAGGAAGCCGCGAAAACGGGTGCTGATCATCAGCGGTGCCGCGGCTGCGTGCCGGGTGAGGCCAGTTCCTGCAGGTCGGCGGCATGGTCGAGCAGCAGCGACAGGCTGTAGCGCAGGCCAAAACCGGTGCAGCTGCCCGGCACATGGGCGAGTCCATCCTTGCGGGTCGCGGCAGCCAGGTCCACGTGGACCCAGGGGATGCCTTCCGGCACGAAGCGCTGCAGGAAGCGTGCTGCCAGGATATGGTCGGCCTCGCCGCCGCTGATGCACTGGCTGATGTCGGCGACCTTCGACTTCAGGTCGTCGTCGAAGTCCTCGTCCATCGGAAAGGGCCAGACGCGTTCGCCGGACTCCTGGCCGACGCGGATCAACAGTTCGTTGAGCGTGTCGCGGTTGCTGAAGGTGCCGCTGTAGCGTTCGGACAGTGCATGGACGCAGGCGCCGGTCAGGGTGGCGTAGTCGAGCATGAGCCGCGGCTTGTCGCGTCCGGCAAGGGCCAGGGCATCGGCGAGCACCATGCGGCCTTCGGCATCGGTATGCACGACTTCGACGGTCAGGCCATTGGCAGCGGTGACCACGTCACGCTGCTTGTAGGCGCTTGCCCCGCTGCGGTTTTCGGTAATCGCGAGCCAGCAGTCCACCGACAGCGGTGAACGCAGCGCGCTCAGGGCCTGCAGTACGGCCAGCGCCACGGCACTGCCCGACATGTCGGTATGCATGTCAAGCATGTGTATGGCGCTCTTGCTGTTGGTGCCACCGGTATCGAAGATGATGCCCTTGCCGATCAGGGCGAGGTCCGGCTGGCCGGTCTGGCCGCCCGGCCGGTAACGCAGGCGGGCGATGCCGGCATCGCGGCTGGCATTCCCCTGGGCAACGGCGAGGAATGCGCCGGCGCCGAGCTTTGCGAGCGCCTTTTCATCGAGCCACTCGAATTCCCAGCCATGCCGTGCAGCCAGTCCGGCCAGCAATTCACGGTAGGTGGTCGCGGTCAGCTTGTTGGCTGGCAACGCCGTCAGCCCGCGAACCATGTTCAGTCCTTCGATTTCGGCGAATGGCCTCTGCAGGTCGATCTGCTCGTGGAGACCCAGGAGTTGCACCTTTTTCAGCGTCGCAGGCCGATGCTCCTTGCGAAATGCGGGCGCCTGCCAGCCGTGTGCGCCCAGTGCGAGGACTACTGCCTTCGCAATGCGCCGGGCATCGTCGGCTTCCATGCCATGCACGACCAGCCCGACCGAGCGCGGTTCTTCAGCGAGGGCATCGGCCACCAGTGCACCGGCGAAGCCGAGCAGCCTGAAGGTGCCGGGCAGTGCGGCCTTGCTGCCGGCGGCGGGTGCCGGCAGCAATCCGAGCGTTGCAGCCGTCGTGCTGTTGCCAAGCATGCCGCGCAGCGCGCGGCCGGCAGCGAGCTTGCCCAGGCGCTTGATCCTCGGCTGCAATGACCTGAGTCCGGGCAGTTCGCGCCACAGCGAGGGTGGCGGGCGGCTGGCCGCGACGACGATGAGATGATCGACCTCCGTCAGCGCGGTCTTGCGCAGGCGTCCCGGTGCCTGCGTGACCCTGAAGCCGACGCCGGCCGGCAGCAACTTGTCTGCCGCCGTTTGCTTGACCTGTTTTGGTGAAACGCCGATCATTGTTGGGTGCCTTGGCTGGTCTGGATCGAGTCTGGCTGCAGTATAGGGCAAGTCACACAAAATCAGCGGAGCCACCGTGCCCGATTCAGTCAACCCGAGCCCACTGCCGGATGATTTCGATCCTGAAGAGACGCGTGAATGGATCGAGTCGATTGATTCCGTGCTGCGTACCCACGGTGCGGAGCGAGCGCAGTTCCTGCTCAACCAGATGGTCGATCGCGCGCGGCGTTCCGGCGCCTATCTGCCCTTCCGTCCCAATACCGCCTACCTGAACACCATTCCGCTCTGGCTGCAGCCGGAGTATCCCGGTGATCGCGCCATCGAGCGGCGGATCGAGGCCTATCTGCGCTGGAATGCGATGGCCATGGTCGTGCAGGCCAACCGGCAGAGCACCGAGTACGGTGGCCATATCGCCACCTATGCCTCGGCAACAACCCTCTACGAGGTCGGCTTCAATCACTTCTGGCGGGCAGCCAGCGCCGAATTCGGCGGCGATCTGGTCTACATCCAGGGCCATTCCTCGCCGGGCATCTATGCACGGGCCTATCTCGAAGGGCGGTTGAGCGAGGAACAGCTGGACTTTTTCCGTCAGGAAGTGGCCGGCAAGGGCAAGGGGCTTTCCTCCTATCCGCATCCCTGGCTGATGCCGGACTTCTGGCAGTTCCCGACCGTATCGATGGGCCTTGGTCCGATGATGGGCATCTACCAGGCCCGCTTCATGAAGTATCTGGAGCATCGCGGCCTGGCCGATACCAGCGGGCGCAAGGTCTGGTGTTTCCTCGGCGACGGCGAGATGGACGAACCCGAGTCGATGGGCGCCATCACCATGCCGGTACGCGAGAAACTCGACAACCTGATCTTCGTGATCAACTGCAACCTGCAGCGCCTCGACGGACCGGTGCGCGGCAACGGCAAGATCATCCAGGAGCTGGAGGCCGCCTTCCGCGGTGCCGGCTGGGCGGTCATCAAGGTGCTGTGGGGGTCACGCTGGGATCCGCTGCTCGCCGAGGACCACCAGGGTTTCCTGCGCCGGCGCATGGAAGAAGCAGTGGACGGCGAGTACCAGAATTTCAAGGCCGCCGGTGGCGCCTATACGCGCGAACACTTCTTCGGCAAGTATCCCGAGCTCAAGGCGATGGTCGCGCACCTCTCGGATGACGAGATCTGGCGCCTGAATCGCGGCGGCCTCGATGCGATCAAGGTGCATGCCGCCTATGCGCGCGCCATGAAACAGGATGGCCGGCCCATCGTGATCCTCGCCAAGACGGTCAAGGGCTATGGCCTGGGCCAGGCAGGCGAAGGGCGCATGACCGCGCATCAGACCAAGAAGCTCGATGTCGATAGCCTCAAGGCGCTGCGCGACCGCTTCCACATCCCGGTTTCGGATGCCGACATCGACAAGCTGCCCTTCTGCCGGCCGGCACCTGATAGCGAGGAGATGCGCTACCTGCAGGAGCGCCGCAAACAGCTCGGCGGTTATCTCCCCGCGCGCAAGGGCAACATCGAGCCGCTGGTCGTGCCGGGGCTGGATCTGTTCAAGGCGCAGCTCGAAGGCAGCGGTGACCGTGCCGCTTCAACCACGATGGTCTTCGTCCGCTTGCTCAACAGCCTGCTGCGTGATCCCGCCATCGGCAAGAAAGTCGTGCCGATCGTGCCCGATGAGGCGCGCACCTTCGGCATG
This sequence comes from Gammaproteobacteria bacterium, assembly GCA_023383705.1. Lineage (GTDB taxonomy): Bacteria > Pseudomonadota > Gammaproteobacteria > Steroidobacterales > SHZI01. Next base: position 50,627 of record JAHDYM010000004.1, read on the forward strand.
GAAGGCATGTTCCGGCAGATCGGCATCTATTCCTCGGTAGGGCAGCTGTATACACCGCAGGACGCCGAGCAGCTCATGTACTACCGTGAGGACAAGCAGGGGCAGATCCTCCAGGAAGGCATCAACGAAGGCGGTGCCTTCTGCTCATGGCTGGCGGCGGCAACGGCCTACGCGAATCATGGCGTGTACATGCTTCCCTTCTACATCTTCTATTCGATGTTCGGTTTCCAGCGTATCGGCGACTTCATCTGGGCGGCGGGCGACATGCAGGCCAAGGGCTTCCTGCTCGGCGCGACGGCCGGCCGTACCACGCTGGCCGGTGAGGGTTTGCAGCACCAGGACGGTCACAGCCTGCTGGCTGCATCGACGATACCGAACTGTATTGCCTACGATCCGGCCTATGGCTACGAACTCGCCGTGATCATCCACGACGGCATGCGGCGGATGTACGAGCGGCAGGAGCGCGTCTTCTACTACATCACCGTCATGAACGAGAACTACGTGCAGCCAGCCATGCCCGAGGGTGTCGAGGAAGGCATCCTGCGTGGCATGTACCGGCTGCGGCGCGGAGAGCGGCAATCCCTGCACGTGCAACTGATGGGTTCGGGCACGATCCTGCGTGAAGTGATCGCGGCGGCGGAAATGCTCGAGAAGGACTTCGGCGTGTCGTCCGATGTCTGGAGCGTGACCAGCTTCAGCGAGCTGCGACGCGATGGCATCGACTGCGATCGCTGGAACATGCTGCATCCCGTGGAAAAGCCGCGGCAGTCCTGCGTGGCGCAAAACCTGGCCGGACAGCCCGGTCCCTGCATAGCGGCCACCGACTACATGCGTACGGTCGCTGACCAGATCCGGCCCTGGGTTCCCGGCCGCTATGTGGTGTTGGGCACCGATGGCTTTGGTCGCAGTGATTCACGGGCGGCTCTGCGCGATTTCTTCGAGGTGGATTCCCGGTACGTCGTGGTCGCGGCGCTCAAGGCGCTGGCCGATGAAGGCAGTATCGATGCGGCCAGGGTTGCGAAGGCGATTGCGACGCTCGGCATCGATCCGGCCAAACCGAATCCTGTGACGGTCTGATTTTTCCGGGTTGAGAATGGTTCATGGCACGGCGTGAGATAAGGGTCCCGGATCTCGGCGACTTCAAGAACGTCGAGATTGTCGAAGTGGTGGTCCGTCCGGGCGAGCAGGTGCGTGCCGAGCAGGTGCTGATCACGCTCGAAACCGACAAGGCGGCGATGGAAGTGCCGTCGCCGGTGGCGGGTACCGTTGTCGAGATCAAGGTGGCCCAGGGTGGCCGCGTCTCGACCGGCGACCTGATCGCCGTGCTGGACGCCGATGAATCGCTTGCAGTTGCGCCCATACCGGCACCCGCAGAAAAGGCTGCTCCGGCAGCGACCCCGCCACCATCGCCGCGGTCCGAAGCGCCGCCGGCACGGCGTGCACCGGAAGCTGCCCGCGCCGCTGCCCCGGTCCTGCCGCCGATCGATGAGGCCACTTTTTCACGCGCCCACGCCAGTCCCTCGGTACGCAAGTTCGCCCGTGAGCTCGGCGTCGACCTCGGCCGGGTAAAAGGCACCGGCCTGAAGGGCCGGGTGCTGCTCGATGACGTCAAGCAGTTCGTGAAGTCGGTGATGAGCGGTGCGGTCAGCACCGGTCCCGCCTTGCCGGCCGTGCCGGTGGTCGATTTCGCGAAGTTCGGCCCGATCGAGATCAGCCCGCTGTCACGCGTGCGCAAGATCTCCGGTCCGCGCCTGCAGGCGGCCTGGCTGAATATCCCGCATGTCACGCAGCAGGACGATGCCGACATCACCGCGCTGGAGGAACGCCGCCAGGCGCTGAAGGACAAGGCCGCGGCAGAGGGCGTGAAGCTCACCCCGCTGGCTTTCTTCGTGCGCGCCGCGGTGCTGGCACTGAAGGAATTCCCGGACTTCAACAGTTCGCTGACCGAAGACGGCACCGGCCTCGTGCACAAGAAATACTGGCACATCGGTTTTGCGGCCGACACGCCGCAGGGCCTGGTGGTGCCGGTGATCCGCGATGCCGACCAGAAGGACCTGCTCGCGATCGCGCGTGAACTCGGCACGCTGAGCGAGAAGGCGCGCGGCGGCAAGCTCACGGCCGCCGAGATGCAGGGCGGTACCTTCACGATTTCGAGCCTCGGCGGCATCGGCGGCACCTACTTCAGCCCGATCGTGAATGCACCCGAAGTCGCCATCCTCGGCGTGGGTCGTTCGGCGATGAAGCCGGTCTGGGCGAAGGACCGCTTCGTGCCGCGGCTGATCCTGCCGCTGTCGCTGTCCTACGATCACCGCGTGATCGACGGCGCGACCGGTGCGCGCTTCTCCGCCTTCCTCGTCGGCCTGCTGGGCGACGTCGATCGCCTGCTGGCGGGCTGAGCGGCGATGGCAGTGATCGAGATCAGGGTTCCCAGGCTCGGCGACTTCAAGGACGTCGAGATCATCGAGGTGCATGTGGCCGTTGGCGATACCGTCCGGCCCGAAGCCACGCTGATCACGCTCGAAACCGACAAGGCGGCGATGGAAGTGCCCTCGACTGCCGGTGGTGTGGTCAAAGAACTGCTGGTGAAGAAGGGCGACCGGGTTTCCGAAGGACATCTGATCCTGAAGCTGGAAGGCGCGGCCGTCGCTGCCGCACCCGAGCCGGCGGCCAGTGTAGCGAGCAGTGCAGCGGCCAGCCCCGCAGGCAGCGTCTCCGCGGCGCCAGCATCGGCGCACGCAGCGCCTGCAACCCCCTCGCGTCCCGCAGCGCCGGCACCGATCAGTGCTGCCGGCTACAGCGGGCCAGTCGATGAGGAAACCGAACTGCTGGTGCTCGGCGCCGGTCCGGGCGGCTATCCGGCCGCTTTCCGCGCTGCCGATCTCGGCCTGCAGGTCACGCTCGTGGAGCGCTGGGCCACGCTGGGCGGTGTCTGCCTGAACGTCGGCTGCATTCCATCGAAAGCGCTGCTGCACGCTGCCAGAGTGATCGAAGACGTCGAGGGCATGGCCGACTGCGGCCTGCGCTTTGGCGAGCCGCAGATTGATATCGATGCGCTGCGTGGCTGGAAGGAGCGCACGGTCGGCAAGCTGACCGGCGGCCTGGCTACGCTCGCGAAGCAGCGCAAGGTCAAGCTTGTGCGCGGTACCGGCAGCTTCCTCTCGCCGAATCACCTGGAAGTCGTCGATGGCGGGCAGCGCAAGGTCATCGCCTTCCGCCAGTGCGTGATCGCCGCGGGTTCCGAATCCGTGCGCCTGCCGGGATTCCCCGACGATCCGCGCATCATCGACTCGACCGGTGCGCTGGAACTGCGGCGCGTGCCGAAGACCATGCTGGTGGTCGGCGGCGGCATCATCGGTCTCGAGATGGCCACCGTCTACAGCGCGCTCGGCACGCAGATCTCGGTGGTCGAGCTCACCGACGGCCTGATGCCCGGCTGCGATCCGGACCTGGTGCGGCCGCTGCAGCGGCGTATCGCCAAACGCTACGCAAAGATCATGACCGGCACGAAGGTGACGAAGATCGTGCCGGCCGCCGAGGGCCTGCAGGTCACTTTCGAAGGCAAGACCGCGGCGACGGAGACCTACGAGCAGGTGTTGATGGCTGTCGGCCGCACGCCGAACGGCAAGCGCCTCGCAGCCGAAAAAGCCGGCATCAACGTCGACCAGCGCGGCTTCATCCCGGTCGACAAACAGATGCGCACCAATGTGCCGCACATCTTCGCGGTCGGTGACATCGTCGGCCAGCCGATGCTGGCGCACAAGGCCAACCATGAAGGCCGGGTGGCTGCTGAAGTCGCCGCCGGGCACAAGGTGGCCTTCGATGCGCGGGTCATTCCCTCGGTGGCCTATACCGATCCGGAAGTTGCCTGGGTGGGCATGACCGAAACCGAAGCGAAGGCGGCGGGCATCGAATACGGCAAGGGCCAGTTTCCCTGGGCAGCCAGCGGCCGGGCGCTGGGCCTCAATCGCGACGAAGGCATGACCAAGCTGCTCTTCGATGCGAAGACCCACCGCGTGCTCGGTGCCGGCATCGTCGGTCCCAACGCCGGTGACCTGATTTCCGAAGTGGCCCTGGCCATCGAGATGGGCTGTGATGCCGCCGACATCGGTCTCACCATCCACCCGCATCCGACCCTGTCGGAAACGGTCGCCTTTGCCGCCGAGGCCTTCGAAGGCACGCTGGTCGACCTGTACCTGCCGAAGAAGAAGTAGCCGGCGCGTTCCACCAAAAAAACCGGGCCATCACCGATGGCCCGGTTACCCCCGGAGGACCGTGCTGCAGGCGGGGCACCTGCAGCACGTAATCGCAATGGCTCAGGGCGTGACGATCTTCTTCCAGACCTTCGCGCCCAGGTAGGCACCCAGCAGCGGGCTGTCGCTCGGCGGGGTCCACAGCGCCCAGGTGCCGGTGTACTGGTTCTGCACCGGCGCATTCACGTCCGCTGCGCCCTGGGCCGGGTCATAGCCGAGGTGGCCGTACTCGGACACGGCCCAGGCGAGGTTGGGATCCAGCGCACTGATCGGCGAGGTGGCCGAGGACTGCCGCAGCGGCGGATAGGGCTGCGTGCTGGCAGGACAGCCACCCATCACGAAGCAGCAGGCTTCGGTTGCCGTGCTGCCGGGGATCCTGCACTGCGTGTTTGCCCAGTTGCCCCAGTAGGCAGCAAAGGGATGGCCGACACCCGGGTAGGTGTCGTAGTCCTTCGTGTTCCAGTACAGCCAGTTCTTGTAGCCGATCTCCTTGGCGATCTGGTTCGGGATCTCGACCAGGCTGAGGACCGATTCCGACATGATCTGCGGGAAGGCGACGATGATGTGCTTGATGCCGCGGTTCTTCAGTTCCTCCAGCGCATCCCAGTACAGGTAGCCGTCGAGGCCCTGGGGCAACACGTCATGGCTCTCGTACAGCCAGGCCTCGCCGAGATTCTCGCCACGCATGGCGCGCGTGCGCTCCATCTGCGAGAAGGTGGGCGGCCTCGGGATGATGCCCGGGTTGACCTCGGAGCGTCCGAACCAGGCGCCCATGATGTTCTGCTCCGCGATCTGCGGGAACACCGTGCGCAGCGCTTGGCGGATGTTCCGGTTCAGCACCAGCGTGTCGTCGATCTTCGGGTCGAACCACTGCTTGTTGGCACCGACATGGTGATTCATCAGCAGCACGGCGGTGTCGGCCAGCGGCACCCTGGTGTTGATCGCCCGGGCGATGCCCACCACCTGGATCCAGGCGAGTGCCGGGTCTTCGGTGAAGGGGTTAGGCCGGCCGGCCAGGGGTACCGCGGCGTCAGTGACCGGTGCACCGAGCGAGGAGGTCCAGTTTGCCGGTGCGGTGGGGTAGGAGGCGGTCATCAGGTTGGAAGGATCGTTGACCCACTCCACGCTGACGCTCTTCCCGTTCGCAGCGTTCCAGGCGCTGACCACCTTGCGGGTTTCGCTGATCTGCTCGAAGGTCTTCCAGAAGCGCACGCCGCTGGTGGTGGTGTCGACGACGATCAGCCGGCTGATGTCGTTGGCCAGCATGCGTTCAACCGCACCGTCCACGTTGTAGCGCTGCGGATCACAGCCGGCCCAGGGGCCACCATCCGCGGGGCTGCCGCAGTAGGTGAGCGCGGCGCCACCGGCCACCTGCGGGTTGTACATGCCGCGCGGATTCGGCAGGTCGGCCGGGTTGTCGCTGATCCAGCTCATCTTGCCGGTGAACACCGAGATGGTCTTGCGGGTCTTCAGCTTGTAAACGGCGGCCTGCAGGTTCAGGGCGGTGGTCATCTGCGCCAGCTGGGTGTCGGTGATCGTGTTGTAGCGATCCTGGCCGCCGATGCGCGGGTATTCGAAGTCGTATTTCTTCGACTGGGCCAGGCCGCTCGGATCGGTCAGCATCAATGGCCAGAATGTGGGATTCCAGATGATGTTCTTGTAACCGAATGAATTTGCATCGTAATAAAACATCTGGGCGCTCGAGTCCCAAGCCTTTTGCGGGCCCCAGGTGGTGGCGCCGCCATGCACGGCATACAGCACGCCGATGCGCTCCGGCGGGCTGGGTGGCGCGGCGCCAGCTTGGCTGGCCATGGTCAGGCACAGGGCGGCCAGCAGGCCGGCCCCGACGTTCTTGTCAGCTCGCATCGTTCTCTCCCCCGAGTTTGAGTTGGATGACGGATTTCCCGTCTGCGTCCCGACTATTTGCCGCGCCCCGGGGCGGTCGCAAGCGGAAAGTCTTGAATTGAGGGGTATTTGTCCTGAACGACGATTCACGCCAGCGTTCTGGCATGAATGCAGGCTCCGCAGGCAGCCGGTGCACCGGCTTGCGCCCTGGCGGCCACTCATGGCATTAATGACCGGCGCCATCCCTCAGACAAACAGAACACCCCGGGATCACGGTGACGACCCAACCGCTCACGGCAGGCTGGAGCAGCGCAGGTGAGGTCCAAGCGGGCCAGGCGCCACGTCCGCGCGGCCGTAAACCGGCCCGCAAGGACTACCTCTGGTTCCTGCTGGTCATCCCGCTGCTGATCTCGCTGTGGTTCGCGGCGATGCGCGTCCGGCCGGTCGGTGAACTCGGCTTTGCTGTTGGCTGGCTGTACCTCGGCAGCCGGATCATGGTGGCGTGGTGGGGTGCGCATCTGGGTGCACTGGCCGCGGCCTGGCTGGTGCGTGACCGCAACTGGCCCTTGTGGCGGATATTGCTGCTGGGCTTTCTCATCGCCTGGTTGCCGCTCACCGGGCTCTTCCATCTGCACCTGCAGTTCATTTCCGTGCTGTACCCCGATCAGCTGGGCAGCCTGTCGCTGCGCGAGATGACGTTCAGCGCCGACTACCTGTGGCGGCTGACCAGCCGCTCGCTGCCGCCATTCCTGCCGCTGTGGATGGGCGTGGTGCATGCCTACCGGCGGCAGTTCGGCGTGGACTGGTACACCGCCCGCGACCCGGCGCCGGCGTCGGCCGTTGTCGAGGTGCCGAAGGCTGTCGCCGCTGCGCTGCCGGTTGCGGCCACGGCGCGGCCAGCTTTCCTCCAGCAATCGAGGCTTGCCGACAGCGCCAGGCCCAAGACGCTGAAGGCCGCCGAGCACTACATCGAGATCGTGGCCGACTGCGGCAGCGACCTGGTGCGCTATCGCTTCAACGATGCGATCCAGGCCATGGCGCCGCTGGATATCGGCGGGCAGGTGCACCGTTCCTGGTGGGTCCGCTGGGACTGCGTGGCGCGCGTCGTGCAGCGGGGCGGTGCGCTGGAGTTGCTGCTCGATGACGGGCGCACTATCCCCGTCAGTCAGGCTTACAAGAGCGAAGTGCGGCGCCGCTGTGCCGGCCACGGCAACAGCCCTGTGCGCAGCTGAGGCTCAGCCGTCCGGCTGCATCAGTTCCAGCCACCGTGCAAAACGCCGGCGGAGCAACGGGTTCTCCACCGGTGCCAGCACCGTGCTTCCTGGCACCGGCCAGTTGCGGGCCTCGTCCGCTGCGACCAGCCGCGCCAGTCCGCGTGCGGTGGCTTCCGGTTCGGCGCTGCGCATCACCGGCCTGCCGGCGAGGTCCGCCAGGCACTGGCAGAGGTAGTCGTTGGCTGACAGTCCGCCCGTGAGCAGCAGGCGCGAAAAGGGCGGGCCGTGCGCTGCCAGTTCGCGGTAGTTCGTGTACAGCAGGAATGCGATGCTCTCGAGCACGGCCAGCAGGCGCATTCCGGGCGTGCTCGTGTCGGTGCTGCCGGTATCGACGAAGCGGGTTTCGAAATCGCTGCGCCAGAAGGGCGAGCCGAGGCCGCCGATGCCGTTGAGAAACAGCGGTGGCCCCAAGCCGGCGGCGAGTGCTGCCTGTCCGGCCGCCAGCAGTTCGGGCAGTGGCAGTTGCTCGCGCCCGGCCAGCCAGTCCAGCGCGCTGCCGGCGCCATTCACCGTGCCTTCGAGCATGTAGTCCACGCCCTCGGCATCCGACCAGACCACGCTGACCAGCAGTCGCGGCGCATCCGGCATCCGGTCGCGCAGCGCGCGCTGGATGAAGGCCCCGGTGCCGAGGTTCAGGTAGGCGGTGGCGGCATCGAGTGCGCCGAAGGCAAAAGGCACGGCCGACTGGTCGCCGGTGACGACGGTGAGCGGGACGGGGCCGAGCGCCGTGCCGAGCTGGCCCCAGGCATGACGGTTGTGCACCGCGAGCGGCAGTTCGTCGCGGGCAATGCCGAAGAGCCGCAACAGTTCCCCGCACCAGTCGCGGGTGGCCGGATCCCAGAGCTGGGTACGGGCGGCATTGGCCGGATCCGCATAACAGGGCAGCCCATCGAGCAGGCGACAGGCGATGAAGCTCGCCAGTGGTCCCATCACGAGTTCGCCGGCCGCGTGCGCCGCCTGCACGCCAGGCAGATGGTCGAGGCACCAGCGCATCTTGCTGGCGCCATAGTGTGGCGTCAGCACCAGCCCGGTCCGCTCACGGATAAGCCTGGCTTGCGGCGCGAGACGGCTGAGCCAGGCGGCATTGCGCCGGTCCTGCCAGGAAATCACCGGGCTGAGCGCTGCGCCGCTGTGTCGCTGCCAGCAGCACATGCTGGAGCGCTGGGTGGCGAGGCCCGCGGCGACGAGCCGGCTCCCGGCCGGCAGCTGGCGGCAGGCCGCAGCGATCGCTGCGCGCAGGGAGGCGATCAGCGCCTCGGGATCGTGCTCGATGTGTCCCTCGGTGCCGTGCAGTGTTTCGATGGGCACCGAAGCCGTCGCGACCAGCTCACCGTCGTCGGCGAAAACCAGCGCGCGGCTGGCGTGCCCGCCCTGGTCGAGTGCCAGGTAGAGCCGTTGTCCGGGCTGCGCTTCAGGCTTCATCCGGCGGCGGGGTCTTGTGCGGGTACTCGCACCAGGCGGCGATCACGCAGTTCGGGCAATCGGGCTGGCGCGCCTTGCAGACGTGACGACCATGCAGGATCAGCCAGTGATGTGCATCGCGCTGGAAGCGCTTGGGCGTGCAGGCCACCAGCTTGTCCTCGACTGCACGCGGCGTCTTGCCGGGCGCGAGCCCGGTGCGGTTGCCGACGCGGAACACGTGGGTATCCACCGCGATGGTCGGCATGCCGAAGGCGATGTTCAGCACGATGTTGGCTGTCTTGCGGCCCACGCCGGGCAGCGCTTCGAGTGCCTTGCGGTCGGCCGGCACCTCGCCGCCGTACTTGTCGAGCAGGATGCGGCAGGTGCGCAGGATGTTTTTTGCCTTGGTGTTGTACAGGCCGATGGTGCGGATGTACTTCTTCAGTTCCGTCTCGCCGAGTGCCAGCAGGGCTTCCGGTGTGTTGGCGATCCTGAACAGCGGCTTGGTGGCCTTGTTGACGCTCACGTCAGTGGCCTGCGCCGACAGGATCACCGTCACCAGCAACTGGAAGGTCGAGCGGTAGACGAGTTCGGTTTTCGGCCGGGGATTGGCTTTCTGCAGGCGCCGGAATATCGCCATGCGGGCTTCGGGTGTCATGGGTCTGCGGTCCGTTTGTGCTGGATGAAGTTGCGCAAGGCGATCAGTCCCGCCAGTGCGAAGAAGCCGCCGGGCGGCAGGCTGGCGACCAGCAGGCCGTTGCCCAGCAGTTCGCGCACGGTGCCGAGAGCGGCAAGAACCAGCAGGAAGCCGAGCCCGTGGCCGAGTCCGTCCAGCAGCGAAGGCAGCAGCGGATTGCGGCTGGCGAAGGCCTCGGCGCGGCTGAGGATCACGCAGTTGGTGACGATCAGCGGGATGAACAGGCCGATTTCGCCGTACAGCTCGAACCACCAGGCCTTGAAGAGCAGGTCGACGCTGGTGACGAAGGCCGCGATGATCAGCACCAGGGCCGGTAGCCGCACGCGGGCATCGATCCAGTGGCGCGTGAGCGAGACCAGGGCATTGGTCGCACAGACCACCAGCAGCGTGGCGATGCCGAGCGCCAGTCCGGCCACCAGCGTGCGGCTGACCGCCAGCAGCGGGCACAGGCCGAGCAGCTGGGCCATGCCCGGGCTGTTCGACCAGATGCCGCTGAGAAATATCTCGCGATGGCTGCCTGTGGATGCCGGTACCGTCATGCTGGCGAAAACGTCCTCGACTCAATCCCCGCTGGTAGCCGCCGGGCTGCCGGCGGGTATCGCGAAGATATCTTCGCGATGCCGGCGGAAGTATTGCATGGCGCGACGCGTGGCGGCGACGACGGCCCGGCTGCTGATCGTGGCGCCGGTGATCGCATCGATGTCGCCGCCGTCCTTGCGCAGGCGCCAGCGGGATTCTTCCGGCTCGCCGAGCGAGCGGCCGTCGAAGCTGCCGATCCACGCCGACTTGTCGGCCTCGATCACGTCACCGATGCCGGGCGTTTCGCTGTGGCTGGTCACGCGCACGCCGAGGATCCGTCCGTCGATCGTCACCGCGACCAGCAAGCGGATCTGGCCCGAGTAGCCGTCCGGCGCCAGGCTGGTGAGTACCGCGGCGACGGGCTTGCCAGCGCGGCGTGCACGCCAGATCTGCCGGGGCTCGTCGTCCGGCAGCGCCAGCCGGATCATGTCGCGGTGTGGCTCGTTGTCGTAGAGCGCAGCGGGCAGGACCGCTGACAGCTCGACCAGCACGCGCCGGGCCTCGTTGTCGGCGATGCGCTCGCGGGCGGAATCCCAGGCCAGTCCGACCACCAGTCCGGCCGCGGCGGCGAAGCCCGCCAGGCTGGCGACGGCCTGCCAGCCGGGGCGATTCGCCCGCACCGGCATGCCGAGTTCCTGTTCCTGCCCGGCCATCAGCCGGGCCAGCCGTAGATGCGCGGGCGGGTCCAGCGCTCGATCAGCGGTACCGCCATGTTCATCAGCAACACGGCAAAGGCGATGCCATCGGCGTAGCTGCCCCAGCTGCGAATGACGTAGGTGAGCACGCCGATACCGCCACCATAGATGAGCCGGCCGCGCGCGGTGGTCGGCGAGGAAACCGGATCGGTGGCGACGAAGAAGGCGCCGAGCATCGCGCCGCCGCTGAACAGATGCATGCCCGGCGAGGCATGGATCTCCGGATCCATCAGCCAGAACAGGCTCGCCATGCCGAGGAGTCCGCCCAGCACGCCGGCCGGCGTATGCCAGCGGATGATGCCCAGCCACAGCAGCACAGCGCCGCCGATCGCCACGAAGTTGTTGACCCACTCCCAGCCGGCCCCGCCGAAATCGCCGAATACCGGATGCATGCGGATCTCGTCCATGGTGCGCATCGCGCCGAGCCCTTCGCGGACGCGGTCGAGCGTGGTCGCCCGCGTGACGGCATCCAGCGTCAGTGCGTCGGGGAACCGGCCGGTCAGCCCGTACTGCAGCGTCGCGCCGATGCCGGGCCGCTGATAGTCGAGGTCGCCGATATCGGGAGGCGGCCAGCCGGTCATCAGGTCGGGAAAAGACACCAGTACCAGCACGTAGCCCGCCATCGCCGGATTGAAGAGGTTGTAGCCGAGCCCGCCATAGGCGTGCTTGACCAGGCCGATCGCGAACACCATGCCGGTGGCCGTCACCCACCACGGACAGAGCGGCGGCAGCGCGAAGGCAAACAGCAGGGCGGCGACCAGCGCGCTGCCATCGCCGAGGCTCGCGGCAACCGGCTTGTGCCGCAGCCGCAGCGCCAGCGCCTCGGTGCCCAGCGCGGCCAGACTCGCCACCGCGATGTTGAACAGGATCCCCGGGCCGTAAAACCATGCGCTCACGCCGACAGCCGGCAGCAGTGCGAGGATCACCACGCGCATCATGCCCGCCACGCTCGACGGCGCTTGCCACTGCGGCGGCTGTGCGGTTTCGAAACGCATCATTCGGCCTTGTCGTTGTCCGGCGCCTTGCCGCGCTGCCGGCTGCGGGCCAGCAGGGCATCGAGTGCCGAGGGCCCCACCGGGGTGTCCTGCTGTTCGGCACTGTTACGCGCCAGTCGTTGCGTGCGGGCTTCGAAGCGTTCGCGCGCAATGCTGGCCCGCTCGCGCGCCAGTCGTGCGCGGCTCGCCATCTGCTTGCCTGCCTGGAAGCGCGTGGCCAGATGGATATGGCTGGGACAGCTGTAGTCGCAGGCGCCGCATTCGATGCATTCGCTGACGCCGAGCGCAGCCAGCCGGTCGCTGCTTGCCATGCGTACCGCAGCCAGCAGGTCCTGGGGCATCAGGCCGGCCGGACAGGCCTCCACGCAGAGTCCGCAGCGTATGCAGGGCTGCTCGGGGGCGGTGTCGCCGAGTTCTGCAGCCGTCGCCGCGATCACGCAGTTGGTGGCGGCGCTGACCGGCAGCGCATCGTCGGGCAGCGCGATGCCCATCATCGGGCCGCCCATGATCAGTCGCTGCGGATTGCCCGTGTAGCCGCCGGCCAGTGCAACCAGCTCGGATATCGGCGTGCCGATGCGCGCCTCGATGTTGCGCGGTTGCGCGATGCCGCCGCCGCTGATCGTGATGATGCGCGAGACCAGCGGCCGGCCTTCGAGGAAGAAATCCGCCACCGCTGCCGCGGTTGCGACGTTGTGGCAGATCACGCCGATGTCGGCCGGCAGGCCGCCCGCCGGGACCTCGCGGCCGAATACCAGTTCGATGAGCTGCCGTTCGCCGCCGGCCGGGTATTTGGCCGTGACGGTCGAGATCGCGAGGCGCGGATCGCCGGCCTGGTCGAGCGCTGCCAGCAGTGCGGCGCGGGCTTCCGGCATGTCGGTCTTGATCGCGATCACGGCGAGTTCGGCACCGAGCGCCTTGCAGAGGATGCGCGCGCCGGCTACCACCCTCCCGGCGCGTTCGCGCAGCAGCATGTCGTCGCAGCTGATATAGGCCTCACACTCCGCGCCATTAAGCAACAGCCGTGGCTGCTCGCCGGCTGCCGCCAGTTTCAGCGCGGTCGGAAACAGTGCGCCGCCGAGCCCGACGATGCCGGCGCTGGCGATCTGGCGGCGGAGTTCGGCGGCGGGCAGGGTCTCGGCATCGGGCCGGGGCGGATAGCCGTCCCACCACGGTTCGCTCTCACACGATTCGCTCCGGGCACGCTCGATCACGATGCAGGGCAGGGGCTGGGCACTGCCGGCAACCGGGTAGGTGCCGATGGCCGCGATGCGACCGGCGATGCTGGCATGGATGGCCGGGTGGCCCGGACTTCCGGGCGCTGCGAGCGGTTCGCCACAACGCACGACCTGGCCGCAGACCACCAGCGGCGATGCGCCCGGCTGTGTGCTGGTCTGTGCGCTGTTGCCGAGCGGGATCGTCACGCGCGCCGGCGGCGGTGCCGCGAGTATCGGCATCTGCGTGGCCAGCGACTTGCGCCGGGGCGTGCGCACGCCCCAGGCCGGACGGCGTGGCTGCGCCTGCCAGGTCGTCGGCCCGCTCATGCCGGCACCCGCGCCGGGAGCGGCGAGCTTCCGGTCTCGAGCCGGATGCAATCGACCGGGCAGACCGGGATGCAGAGCTCGCAGCCGGTGCAATCGGCCGCGATCACCGTATGGCTGAAGGTCGCGGCACCGATGATCGCATCCACCGGACAGACCTCGATACAACGCGTGCAGCCGATGCAACTTGACTCGTCGATGATCGCCACGCCGGCTGGCGCGTCGGCGGGCAGCGGCCCGGGCTTGCGCTTGCCGAGCAACTCGCCGAGCGCACGCGCGGTGGCCGTGCCGCCGGGCGGACACTGGTCGATTTCCGCAGTGCCGAGCAGCAGGGCCTGGGCATAGGGCCGGCAGCCGGGATAACCGCACTGGCCGCACTGGGTCTGCGGCAGCAGCGCATTGATGCGCTCGACCTCTGCCTCGTCATCGGTCGGCAGGCGGGCCGCAGCGCGCGCCAGCAGCGCGCCGATGAGCAGCGCAAGTGCGATGAGCAGGCCGACTCCGGTTGCCATCGGCGCTCAGACGCGGATCAGTCCGGTGAAGCCGAGGAAGGCCAGCGACATCATGCCGGCGGTCACCAGCGCAATGGCCGGGCCGCGAAAGGGCTGCGGCACTTCGGCGCTGTCCAGCCGCTCGCGCAGGCTGGCGAAGAGCAGCATCACCAGGGCAAAGCCGAGGCCGGCCCCGAGGCCCGTGGCCAGCGCCTCGGCCAGGCTGCCTGCCGAGCCCGAGTTCAGCAGCGCCACGCCGAGCACCGCGCAGTTGGTCGTGATCAGCGGCAGGTACATGCCAAGCAGGCGATGCAGCAGCGCGTGCCGGCGCCGGATAACCAGTTCCGCCAGCTGTACCGTGCCGGCGATCAGCAGGATGAAGCTGATGATGCGCAGGTAGCCGAGGTCGAGCGGTATCAGCAGCCAGTGGTCGAGCAGCCAGCTGAGACCCGCCGTGACGGTCAGCACCGCACCGGTCGCCAGCGACATGCCGGCCGCGCTGTCGAGCCGGGAACTGGTGCCGAGCAGCGGACAGAGGCCGAGGAAACGTACCAGTACGAAATTGTTGACGGTCGCGGCGCCGACTGCGATGAGCAGCAGCTCGGCCATCAGCTCACGCGCATGCCCGCGGTGGCGCCGCTGTCGGGACCGACCAGGAACAGTCCGGCATCGCCGCTCGCGGCGAGCACCATGCCCTGCGAGACGCCAAAGCGCATCTTGCGCGGCTTCAGGTTGGCGACCAGGATCACCTGCTTGCCGACCAGGTCGGCGGGCGCATAGGCGGCCTTGATGCCGGACAGCACGGTGCGCTGTTCGCTGCCGATGTCGAGCGTGAGGCGCACCAGCTTGTCGGCGCCCTCGACGGCCTCGGCGGCCAGCACGGTGGCGATGCGCAGATCGACCTTCTGGAAATCGTCGAGCTCGATCTCGGCCGGCGTCTCTGCCGTCTTTGCGGGGGCTTTCGCTGCTGCCAGAGCAGTGGCTGGTGTCGCAGCGGCTGTCTTTGCAGGAGTATCCATGGAGCTTTTTACCATACGTGAGATCGCGTCCGGATCGACCCGGACGAGCAGGGACTGGTAGGCGGCGATGCGCGTGCCGAGCAGGGGCTCGCAGCGCGTGGCCCAGTCGAGCGGCGGGCTGGCGAGGAATATCTCGACGCGCGCAGCGATGTTCGGCAGGACCGGCTTGAGATACACCGTCAGCAGGCGGAACAGGTTGAGTCCCTGGGTGCACACCGCCTGCACGCGCGGCAGATTCGCCGGGTCTTTGGCGAGAGCCCAGGGCTTGCAGTCGTCGATGTAGCGATTGGCCTCGTCGGCCAGCGCCATGGTTTCACGCATGGCCCGCCCGTACTCGCGGTTTTCATAGGCCTCGCCGATGCTGCGGCCGGCCTCGACGAAACGCTGCTGCAGTTCCGGCGCATCGAGCGTGGCGGCCAGCTGGCCGTCGAAGCGCTGGTTGATGAAACCGGCGCAGCGGCTCGCCAGGTTGACGTACTTGCCCACCAGGTCGGCGTTCACCCGCGCCACGAAATCCTCGAGGTTGAGGTCGATGTCATCGAGCCCGGGTCCCAGCTTGAAGGCGTAGTAGTAGCGCAGGTACTCGGGCTCGAGGTGGGCGAGCCAGGTGGAGGCGGCGATGAAGGTGCCGCGCGACTTCGACATCTTCTGGCCGTTGACGGTCAGGAAGCCGTGCACGTGCACGGCGGTCGGGCGCCTGAAGCCGGCGCCCTCGAGCAGCGCCGGCCAGAACAGCGTGTGGAAATACAGGATGTCCTTGCCGATGAAGTGATAGAGCTCGGCGCTGCTGTCCGGCTGCCAGTAGTCGTCGAAGGACAGGCCGCGTGCGCGGCCGGCCGGGCTGGCGGCCAGGTTGCGGAAGCTCGCCATGTAGCCGACCGGTGCATCGACCCAGACGTAGAAATACTTGTTCTCCGTGCCGGGAATGCGGAACCCGAAGTAGGGCGCGTCGCGCGAGATGTCCCAGTCCTTCAGGCCGGCATCGAACCATTCCTGCAGCTTGCGGGCCACGTTCTCGTGCACATGCCCGGCCGCATGCCAGGCGCGCAGGCTCTGCTCGAAGGCCCCCAGCCGGAAGAAGAAGTGTTCGGAGTCCTTCTGCACCGGCGCCGAACCGGAGACCACCGAACGCGGGTTCTTCAGCTCGGAGGGCGAATAGGTGGCGCCGCAGATCTCGCAACTGTCGCCGTACTGGTCGGGTGCGCCGCATACCGGGCACTCGCCGCGCACGAAGCGGTCCGGGAGGAACATCTGCGCCTCGGCGTCGTAGGCCTGCTGGATGGTCCGCCGTGCGATCAGTTCGCGCTGCTGCAGCCGGCTGTAGAAGAGCTCGACGAGTTCGCGGTTCTCTTCCGAGTGCGTGGTGTAGTAGTTGTCGAAATCGACATGAAAACCCGCGAAGTCGCGCCGGTGCTCGCTACGGTAGTTGTCCACCAGGGTTTCGGGGGCGATGCCGGCATCGCGCGCCTTGAGCATGATCGGTGTGCCGTGCGCATCACTCGCGCACACGTAGGTCACCTCGTGGCCACGGAGGCGCAGGTAACGCACCCAGATGTCCGTCTGCACATACTCCACCAGGTGCCCGATGTGGATCGAGCCGTTGGCGTAGGGCAGGGCGCTGGTGACGAGGATCTTTCGCGGCGTAGTCAGTTGAGTTCCTTCACGTCCTCGAACTTGCGTTTTTCGAGGGCGGATTCGTAGGCGGTTTTTCCACTGATCCGGCCCTGGTCCATGAGGTCCTTGAGGGCCGAGTCCATTGTACGCATGCCGACGCGTCCGCCACCCTGCATGGCGTTTTCAAGCTGGTCGAGCTTGCCCTGCCTGATGAGGTTGGCGACGGCGGGAGTATTCACCAGAATCTCGAGCGCCGCCACCAGTCCGGGCTCGCCCTTGCGGGCGACCAGCTGCTGGGAGATGACCCCGCGCAGGGAGGTCGAGAGCATGGTGCGCACGTGGGACTGCTTGTCGGTGGGGAATGAGTTGACGATCCGGTCCACCGTCTGCGCCGCACCGTTGGTGTGCAGGGTCCCCATCACCAGGATGCCCATCTCGGCGGCGGTGACCGCGATGCTGACCGTCTCCAGGTCGCGCATTTCGCCGATCAGGATCACGTCGGGATCCTCGCGCAGGGCCGAGTGCAGCGCGGCGGCAAAACCGGGGCTGTGCACGCCGATCTCGCGCTGGCTGATCAGGCACCGCTGGCGCTGGTGCACGAATTCGATCGGATCCTCGATGGTGAGGATATGCCCGGCAACATTGCGGTTGATCTCGTCGATCATCGCGGCGAGGGTCGTCGACTTGCCTGAGCCGGTCTTGCCGGTCACCAGGATCATGCCCTGTGGCTGCTTGCAGAGCTGGGCGATGACCGGCGGCAGCTTAAGGTCGGCGATGGTCTTTGCCTTGGAGGGAATGGCACGGAATACGGCGCCGGTTCCGCCCACATGCCGGAACACGTTTACGCGGAAGCGGGCGGTGTTTTCCAGCGAATAGGCAAAATCGGCGGAATCGCGGCGCTGGAACTCGTCGCGGGCCTTCTGCGCCATGATCTCCTGCATGGCGGCCTCGACCTTCGCGGGCGACAGGGTTTCCGGTGCCAGGATCGCCAGCTCACCATAGATCCGCGCGCGTGGCGGTTCACCGGCGATGAAGTGCAGGTCCGAGCCGTTCCGGACGATGACCTGCTTCAGGTATTCGTCGATCTGGTTCATCCGTTGCCCACCTCGAACTTCGGCAGTACCGAGGTGTCGGTGACGAAGCGCTGGAACAGCGCCTTGTCGGTGGCAAAGCGGAAGGCATCGTCCGGATCGATCTGCTTGCGCTGGATCGCGTCGAGCAGGGCCTGGTCCATCATCTGCATGCCGAGGTCCTTGCCCGTCTGCAGCTGGGCCGGGATCTGGTGCGTCTGGTCGGTCATGATCAGCTTGGCGATGGCGCGGGTCATCACCA
>JAHDYM010000115.1 GCA_023383705.1 Gammaproteobacteria bacterium
TGTTACCCATGTCTCCGGAATAATCCGTTACCTATCTGTCCGGAATAAACCCCTGTAAAAATGGCGCGCCCGGAGAGATTCGAACTCCCGACCTTCTGGTTCGTAGCCAGACGCTCTATCCAACTGAGCTACGGGCGCGTTTTGCGTGGATCGGGCTTGCGGCGCCGGGGGAACCGGACCCGGAAGTGCCCGGCAGGCGGGGGATTATAGGCAATTCGGTCACGATAGGAAGTGTTACGGGCGGGATTGATGGGGTGGGGTAGACTCCGGGGTCGCGGGTGGAGCCGGGATCGCGGCTGACGCCGCTCCCACTGAAGGTGCTCCTACCCGGCTGATTTTTCTGGAGGTAAAGATGATTCTGCTGACTGGTGTGACGGGCAAGACGGGCGGCGCAACACTCAAGGCGCTGCAGGGCAAGGGCGTGCCACTGCGGGCGATCGTGCGCAACCCGGAGAAGGCTGCTGCGCTGAAGGATGCGGGCGTGGACCTGGTGATCGGCGATGCGACCGACCGGGCCGTGGTCGACAAGGCCCTGCGCGGTGTCGAGCGGGCGCTGATGGTGATGCCGAACGGCGAAGGCCAGCTCGGTTTCGAGAAGCAGTTCATCGATGCGGCGAAAGCTGCGGGTGTGCAGCAGCTGGTGAAGATGTCGTCGATGGAGGCGGTGGCCGATGCGAAGGCGCCGATTCCGAAGGTGCACTGGCAGGCCGAGCAGTACCTGCGTGCCTCGGGCCTGGGCTGGACGCTGCTGAAGCCGAATTTTTTCATGCAGAACATGCTGGGCAGTGCCGGCACGATCAAGGAACAGGGCAAGTTCTTCCTGCCGATGGCAGACGGCAAGACCGCGATGGCCGACGTGCGCGACATCGGTGCGGTGGCTGCGGTTGTGCTGACCGGTGAGGGCCACGTGGGCCAGAGCTACGAGATCACCGGTCCCGAGATATTGAGCTTCCACGATGTGGCGGAACGCTTCACCAAGGTGCTCGGTCGCAAGATCGAGTACGTGCATGTGCCGATGGCGGCCTATCGCCAGACGCTGTCACGGTTCCTCACCAATGCCTGGCACCTGAATGCGGTGTGCGAGCTGTTCCAGGAGATCGCCGACGGGCACGACCTGCACCTCAGCGATTCCGTGCAGAAGCTCACCGGCCGGCCACCGATTTCGCTGGATCAGTTCATCCGCGATCATCAGGCGGTATTCGCGGTTTGAATCAGAACCGGTCCTTGCGCCGGCGGGTTTCGGCGAATACCTCGGTGTCGCTGGCGCTCGCCAGTCCGAGCCCGGCGCGGAGTGCCGGGCTTGCCGGCCGCAGGAAGGGATTGGTGGCTTTCTCGGTGCCCAGCGTGCTCGGTACGGTGGGCTGACCGGCGGCTCGCAGCGCGGCCACTTCCTGCAGGCGCGCGCGCAGGGCCGGGTTCTCAGGCTCCAGGCCCAGCGCGAAGCGGCCGTTGCTTTGCGTGTATTCGTGCGCGCAGTAAATCCTTGTCTCGTCAGGTAGTTGCATGATCTTCTGCAGAGATTTCCACATCTGTGCGGGCGTGCCCTCGAAGAGGCGCCCGCAGCCCATCGAGAACAGGGTGTCGCCGACGAAGGCAGCGCGATCGGCCTCGAACAGGTAGCAGACATGCGCCCGCGTGTGGCCGGGCGTCTCGATGATGCGTGCGGCGTGTCTGCCGAGCGTGAAGCTGTCGCCGTCAGCGACCATGAGATCGATGCCCGGAATGCGGTCGGCATCGGCACGGGCACCGACGATGGTGCAGCCGGTGCTCTGCTTCAGGCGGAGATTGCCGCCGGCGTGATCGGCGTGATGGTGCGTGTTGAGGATGTAGTCGAGCTTCCAGCCCTGCCCGGCGAGCTCGCGCTCGATGGCCTCGGCATCCGGGCTGTCGATCGAGGCGGTCAGCCCCGAGTCCGGGTCGTGCACCAGGTAGCCATAGTTGTCCGCGAGGCAGGGGAACTGATGGATCCGCAGCGCAGGCACGTGGCGCTCACTTTTCCCGGAGGCGTGGCATCAGTTCGACCAGGTTGCAGGGGCGGGTGCGGTAGTCGAGCTGGGCCGAGATCAGTTTGTCCCAGGCGGTTGCGCAGGCATTGCCGGAACCGGGCAGGCAGAAGACATAGGTGCCATTGGCCACGCCGGAGAGCGCGCGCGACGACAGCGTGGAAGTGCCGATGTCGTTCCAGGAGAGCATGCGGAACACTTCACCGAAACCGTCGATCACCTTGTCGAGCAGCGGCTCGATGGCTTCGGGCGTGCTGTCGCGGCCGGTCACGCCGGTGCCGCCGGTGGTGATGATCGCATCGATGCCCGGATCGGCGATCCAGGCCGAGACCGTGGCGCGGATGCGGTAGATGTCGTCACGGTTGATCTGGCGATCGCCGAGCCGGTGGCCGGCTTTTTCCAGGCGTTCAACCAGCAGTGTGCCGGAGGAGTCGGTGTCGAGGATGCGCGTGTCGGATACCGTCAGTATCGCGATCGACAGCGGCACGAATTCACGGGGGCTTGCCATATGAAAGAACTACCTTGCTTGTGGCCCGGCTTCAGGCGGCATCGTCGCCGCCGGAGCGACGCACCTGCTCCTGCAGGTGCTCGGCGAAGTGCCGGCAGGCGTCGGTAACGGTGAACACGCCGACCAGCTTGCCGCGCCGGGTGACGATCGCCGAACTCAGGTGGTGGGCGGCCATGTGGTTCAGTACTTCGTCGAGGCGTGTATCCATGTCCACGATGTAGCTGTCCCTGGCCATCGCCTCCGTCACCGCCGTCTGCCCGCCATCGCTGGCGGCCGGATTGGCGCCCAGCAGCAGGCGGATATCGCGTTCCGCGACGATGCCGGCGAGTTCGCCGTCGCGGGTGACGGGCAGGTGGCCGATCTGGTGCTCCTGCATCAGCGCGCGGGCCGCAGTCACCGGCTGGGCCGCATCCACCGAGTAGGGGAACGGGGTCATGACGGCTTTGATGGTCGGCATCCGGCGCATGCCGGGATGATAAACCCGGGGCCGGCAATTTTCCTGCGGCCTTAATTGTCTGCTGCGCTGAAAGGCGGTAGGGTGGCTGCGTGGGCAATTCATCCAGCACAGATCCGCGCAGAGCCGGCCCGGCCGGGGCGGCTGGCTCTGCGCCGCCGCTGCCCGATCTCCAGCCCTACTGGATGCCCTTCACGCCCAACCGCTATTTCAAGCAGCATCCGCTGTTGCTCGAGTCTGCCGCCGGCATGTACTACACGACGAGCGACGGCCGGCAGATCCTCGACGGTATCGCCGGGCTCTGGTGCTGCAACGCCGGCCACTGCCATCCGCGCATCGTCGAGGCGGTGCGCGAGCAGGTGGGACGGCTCGATTTCGCCATGAGTTTCAACATGGGTCATCGCGGCGTGTTCAGCCTGGCGAACGAACTCATCGCGCTGGTGCCCGACAACCTCGCCAATGTCTTCTTCACCAATTCCGGTTCCGAGGCGGTGGATACTGCCCTCAAGATCGCGCTGGCCTATCACCGGGCCCGCGGCGAGCCGCAGCGTTTCCGCTTCATCGGTCGCGAGCGTGGCTATCACGGGGTCGGTTTTGGCGGCATTTCCGTCGGCGGCATCGTCACCAACCGCAAGGCCTTTGCCAGTGCGATGTTGCCCGGCGTGGATCACCTGCCGCACACGCACGATCCGCGGCGCAATGCCTTCAGCCGCGGCCAGCCGGTATACGGTGCGGAATTCGCCGATGCGCTCGAAGGCCTGGTCGCGCTGCACGACGCCAGCACCATCGCCGCAGTGATCGTCGAACCGGTGGCCTGTTCAACCGGCGTGCTGGTGCCGCCGAAGGCTTACCTGGATCGCCTGCGCGCGATCTGTGACCGGCACGGCATCCTGCTGATCTTCGACGAAGTGATCACGGCTTTCGGTCGCACCGGTGCGGCCTTTGCGGCCCAGACCTTCGGCGTTCGCCCGGATCTGATCACGGTGGCCAAGGGGCTTACCAGCGGTGTGATACCGATGGGGGCGGTGCTCGTCGACGGCCGCATCTACGAGGCCTGCATGAGCGGTGCGGAGCAGGGCATCGAGTTTTTCCACGGCTATACCTATTCGGGTCATCCGGTGGCGACGGCGGCGGCGCGGGCTGCGCTCGCGGTATATCGCGACGAGGGCCTGTTCGAACGCGCGGCGGCGCTGGCGCCCGTGTTTGCCGATGCGGTGCATTCCCTGAAGGGCGCGCCGCACGTGATCGACATCCGCAACACTGGCCTGATCGCCGGCATCGAGCTGGAGCCGCGTGCCGGTGCCGCGACGGCGCGCACCATGGATGTGTTCCGCCACTGCTTCGACAACGGCGTGCTCGTGCGCACCACCGGCGACACGCTGGCGCTCACCCCCGCGCTGACGATCGAGCCGGCGCAGATCGGCCAGATCGTCGATGCGCTCGGCAAGGCGCTGCGCGCCGTGGCCTGAGCGGGGCACCGGACATGGCAGCGCGTGCACCGGTCAGCGCAGGTCCTGCCATGATCCCGCACTGGATCAATGGCCAGCGCGTGCTGGTCGCTGCCGGTCGTCACGCCGAGGTCTTCAACCCCGCAACCGGCGTGGCCACCGGGCGCGTGCCGCTGGCCTCGGCAGCCGAGGCGCAGGCCGCGGTGGCGGTGGCGCTGGCGGCCTGGCCGGCCTGGCGCGACACGCCGGCACTCAGGCGTGCCCGCGTGCTGTTCCGCTTCCGCGAGCTGGTCGAGCGACATCGCGAGGAACTCGCGCGGCTCATCACGGCCGAACATGGCAAGACCCTCGGCGATGCCGCCGGCTCCATCCAGCGCGGGCTCGAGGTGATCGAATTCGCCTGCGGCATCCCGCAACTCCTGCAGGGCGAGGCAAGCCGCGAGGTCGGCACCGGCATCGACTGCCAGTCGCTGCGCGAGCCGCTCGGTGTCTGTGCCGGCATCACGCCCTTCAATTTCCCGGCCATGGTGCCGCTGTGGATGTTCCCGGTGGCCATCGCCTGCGGCAACAGCTTTGTCCTGAAACCCTCCGAGCGCACGCCCTCCTGCGCGGTGCGTCTTGCTGAACTGATGGGTGAGGCCGGACTGCCGCCCGGCGTGCTGAACGTGCTGCACGGTGATCGCGAGGCCGTCGACGAACTGCTGTGTCATCCGGACGTGGCGGCAGTGAGCTTTGTCGGTTCCACACCGGTTGCGCGCCATGTGTATGCCGGCTGTGCGCAGGCGGGGAAGCGCGTGCAGGCGCTCGGCGGCGCCAAGAATCACCTGCTGGTCATGCCGGATGCCGATATGGCCCAGGCGGCCGATGCGCTGGTGGCCGCAGCCTATGGTTCGGCCGGCGAGCGCTGCATGGCGATCTCCGTTGCGGTGGCGGTCGGCAGCGCCGGCGATGCGCTGCGCGCTGCGCTGCTGCCGCGGATCAGGGCCCTGCGGCTCGGCCCCGGCACGCAAGCGGATGTCGATGTCGGGCCGCTCATCACTGCACAGCACCTGGAGCGGGTGCGAGGCTACATCGCCGCGGGCGAGGCCGAGGGCGCCGAACTGGTGGTCGACGGGCGCATCGCCGCCGAGCGCCAGGCAGCCCTGTCCGGCGGATATTTCCTCGGCCCGACGCTTTTCGACCATGCCAGCAGCGCGATGCGCATCTGGCGCGAGGAGATCTTCGGTCCGCTGCTCATCATCGTGCGGGTGGCAACGCCGGCCGATGCGCTCGCGCTCGTCAACCAGCATGAGTTTGCCAACGGCGCGGCGATCTACACCCGCGATGGCCGACTGGCGCGCGAGTGTGCCGCCAGGCTGGATGTGGGCATGGTGGGGATCAATGTACCGATTCCGGTGCCTGCGGCATTCTTCAGTTTCGGTGGTCGCCGGAGTTCATTCTTCGGCGACAGCAATGTCCACGGCGTTGAGGGCGTGCGTTTTTATACGCAGATCAAGACCATCACCTCGCGCTGGCCGCATGGCGGGGACGCACGGGACAGCAAGCTGGACATGCCCACCCTCTGATGCCCTCGGCCTGACAGGAGTTCTCACGTGCTGATTGGCGTACCGGGCGAGATCAAGCAGAACGAGTATCGCGTGGGCCTCACGCCGACCAGCGTGCGTGAACTCGTGCATCACGGCCATCAGGTGCTGGTGCAGGGCAAGGCCGGCGCCGGCATCGGCGTGTCCGACGAGGATTACCGGCGCGCTGGTGCGACGATTGCCGCGACCGCCGCCAAGGTCTATGCGCGCGCGGAGATGATCGTCAAGGTGAAGGAGTTGCAGGCGGTCGAGTTTCCGCTGCTGCGGCCCGGGCAGTTGCTGTTCACCTACCTGCATCTGGCCCCCGATGCGCAGCAGACCGCGTCCCTGCTCAAGTCCGGTGTGGTGGCGATCGGCTACGAGACGGTGACCGGCCCCAATCGCAGCCTGCCGCTGCTCTCGCCGATGAGCGAGGTCGCCGGACGCATGGCGGTGCAGGCGGGCGCACACTGCCTGGAACGCGAAGCCGGTGGCCCCGGCATCCTGCTGGGCGGCGTGCCGGGCGTGAAAGCGGCTAACGTGGTGGTGCTCGGTGGCGGCGTGGTCGGCACCAACGCGATCCGCGTGGCGATAGGCATGGAGGCGCAGGTCACCGTGATCGACCGCTCCCTGCCGCGCCTCAAGGAACTGGACTTGCAGTTTGGTGGCCGCCTGAGCACCGTCTTCTCGACCGTCGAGAGCATCGAGCACTATGTGGCCGAGGCTGACCTGGTGATCGGCGCGGTGCTGGTGCCGGGAGCGGCAGCACCGCGACTGGTGAGCCGGGCGATGGTGCGCGGCATGCGCGATCGCTCGGTGGTGGTCGACGTGGCCATCGACCAGGGCGGCTGTTTCGAAACCAGCCGGCCGACGACGCACTCGCAACCCACCTACATCGAGGAGGGCGTGGTGCATTACTGCGTGGCGAACATGCCCGGCGCGGTTGCGCGCACCTCAACCTTCGCGCTCAACAATGCGACGCTGCCCTATGTGCTCGCGCTGGCCGACAAGGGCTACCGGCAGGCCCTGCTCG
>JAHDYM010000116.1 GCA_023383705.1 Gammaproteobacteria bacterium
CCCATGTTGCCGAGCGCGGCACTGATACCGCCCTGCGCGGCAACTGTATGGCTGCGGGTGGGGAATACCTTGGTCAGGCAGGCTGTGGACAGGCCGGCTTCGGCAAGTCCGACGGCAGCGCGCAAGCCGGCCCCGCCGGCACCGACCACGACTACGTCATAGGTATGGTCAACGAAAGGATAAGCCTGGCTCATGCGCCGGCCCTCGTGGCAATCAGGAATACGGAAAAGACACCGGCCGCTGCCAGTGCGATGTGGGCGAAACGCAGCAGCGCGAGCACCACGATGCGTGAACCCGGCGTATGGATATAGTCCTCGGCGATGACCTGCGTGCCGAGAGCCGAGTGGTAAACCAGTGCGATAACCAGCAACACGAGCAGGATTGCGTGCAGCGGGGCCGCAGCCCAGGCGCTCACCGTGTAGTAGTCGAGGCCCGGCAAACCGAGCAGCGAAACCGCAAACCACAGGGTGAGCGGCACGAGCGCGACGGCACTCAGACGCTGTCCCCACCAGTGTCCGGTTCCCGAACCGGCGGAACCGTGTCCAAGGGCGCTACCCAGCGGCGATCTGGAGTTCATGCCGCACCTCCTGCCAGGGCCACGCCCCAGAAGACCAGCGTGAGCAGCACGGCGACGGCCACCACGAACAGTCCGGACTTGCGCGCAAAGTGCTTGTCAAAACCGCGATCGATATCCCATGCGAGATGGCGAATGCCGTTGCACAGGTGATAGAAGAAGGCAAAGCTCCAGCCGAGCAGCAGGAACTGGCCGACAAATCCACGGAACAGATCACTGAACTGCAGGAAACTCCCCTGGCCTGCCGCCAGCGCAAGCAGCCAGCCGACCAGTGCCAGCGCACCGACTGACAGCGCAACACCGGTCATCCGGTGCAGGATCGACAGGGTATTGCTGACCTGCCAGCGATACACCTGCAGATGCGGGGACAGGGGCCTGGAAGGCTGACTCATCGAACTCTCCACTCAAAAAAAGGCCGCCAGACGTCAATGACGTCGCGAATCGCAGCAATGCAGCTGACACCGGAGCGCCGCAGTACTCAGAAATCTATACAGCGGCCGCCACGCTCCCAGTCACCGAAACGCGTCGGCTCGGGTCCCGTCGGGCCACCTGTTTCACGCGGCCCGGAAACCGGGGAGCGGGGATTTCCAGGCAGCGGTTGTGCCGCAACTTCCCGCCCGGCAGCAACATCTGTCTTTGCTGAATTCTCGGTTGCGCAGGGCTGGTCCACGCGCAGATTGTGCCAGAATGACCGGGTCTTCTCCAGACCGCATCAGATCCAACCCGCTCAAACCAAAAGGCTTTCCGTGCCGGATTTCACTGCTCTCGACGACGTGCGCATCCTCAGCTTCTCCGGCCCGGATCGCGCCACTTTCCTGCAGGGCCAGCTCACCCAGGACACCGCGCTTGCGCGGCCCGACTCGACCGTGCTGAGCGGACTCGCCGATGCGCGCGGCAGGCTGCTGTTTGCCGGACATTTCTTCGTACTGGGTGCCGGCAGTGACGCGGCGCTGGCGCTGCTGGTACCGGAATCGCTGGCCGGATCGCTGCTGAAACGTATGCAGATGTACGTATTGCGCGCAAAGGTGCAGGTCGCGATATCCGGGCTCGCCGTCTACGGCCTGCACGCCGCAGGCAAGACAGGCGCTGCCGGCGGCAGCGGGCAGCAACTGGCCCTCGCCCACGACCCGGGGCGCAGCCTGCTCCTGAGCATGGACCACGACCTGGCAACGGCCGATGGCAACCAGCAGCGCCTCCACGACTGGCTGCTTGCCGACATCCGTGCCGGCATACCTGCCATTGCCCCCGCCACCAGTGGCGAGTTCATACCGCAGATGCTGAACCTCGACCTGCTCGATGCGATCAGCTTCAGCAAGGGTTGCTACACGGGCCAGGAAATCATCGCACGCACGAAATACCTGGGGCGGGTCAAGCGACGCATGTTCCGCTTCGCGACTGCCAGTTCTCCTCCGCCACCCGGCACGCCGGTTCATGCCGGACGGGGCATCGTCGGGCAGGTGGTCAGCGCTGCCCCGACAGCAGCTGGCAGCGAACTGCTGGCGGTCATCACGATGGACGACCTGCCGGGTCCCCTCTTCCTGGCTGACGATGGCAGCGGAAAGCTCGAGCGCCTGGACTTGCCCTGCGACCTGCCGGCCTGAAGCTGTTGCGGGCAGCGGCCAGCACAATGTCCTCCGGCAGACCCCGACTGGATGGATTGGCGGATGACCGCGCTGGTATTCCCTAGTACTTTTCCACGGCGCCGGTCTCGACCCCGAGGCTGTAGGCCTGACGTGTGCCATGCCCGGGGCTGTCCGGATAACTGACCACGCCGTCAGGCAACAGCACATGCTCATCCTTCAGGAAAATCCAGCGGCCATCGAAGGTTTCGAAGGCCGGCAGCGCACCGTCGGCGGGTTCGCTGTACTCGGAACGCAGCGCCCGCTGGTTCCAGCTCCGGCGCCGGAGCAGGTACTCGCCTTCCGAGACCATGCCGCCGGCCTGGAACCACGCGCGGCAGGCATAGCGGTCAGGCACCGATGGCAGCGGCTCGCAGTCGAGCCAGACCCCGCCCTCGACGTTGCCCGTCCAGCTGGCGCTGGACGGCACGTCCACGGGACGCTCCGGATCAGAGCCGGAACTGCAGGCCACGACGAAGCCCATGATGGTTGCGACAAGCGTCAACCGGCAGCGCATGGCCCTCACCCTCCGCCAGGTTCCGCTTCGCTGCGCCGGGATCAGCTGCGCAGATGCGGAAACAGCAACACGTCCCGGATGGATCCCTGGTTGGCAACAAACATGACGAGACGGTCGACACCGATGCCGAGACCCGCTGTCGGCGGCATGCCGTACTCGAGCGCGGTGATGTAGTCGGCATCGTAGAACATGGCCTCCGCATCACCGCCGGCCTTCTGCCGGACCTGCGCATGGAAGCGCTCGGCCTGGTCTTCCGGATCATTGAGTTCGGAGAAACCGTTGGCGAGTTCACGGCCATTGATGAAGAACTCGAAGCGGTCGGTGAGGAACGGATCGGCATCGGACTTGCGCGCCAGCGGCGAGACCTCGGCAGGGTAACCGGTGACGAAGGTCGGCTCGACCAGCGCATGCTCAGCCGTCTTCTCGAAGATCTCGATCAGCAACTTGCCGGCGCCAAAGCCCGGCTGCACGGCAATTCCCAGCCCGGCGCAGGCCGCACGCAAGGCCGCCACATCGCGCAGCTGCCCGGCTGCAAGGCCCGGGTTATGCAGCAGCACGGCCTCTTCCACCGTCAGGCGCCTGAATGGCTGCGACAAATCGTGACTGTGGCCCTGGTATTCAACCGTGGTCGTGCCCAGCACATGCACGGCCAGGCTGCGCAGGAGGTTTTCGAGCAGGTCGATCAGGCTGCGGTAATCCGCATAGGCCATGTACAGCTCGAGCATGGTGAATTCCGGATTGTGCTGGGTCGAGACACCCTCGTTGCGGAAGTTCCGGTTGAGCTCATATACGCGCTCGAAGCCGCCGACCACCAGGCGCTTCAGATACAGCTCCGGTGCGATGCGCAGATAGAGCTGCCGGTCCATCGCGTTGTGGTGCGTGACGAATGGCCTGGCCATCGCGCCGCCGGGGATCGCCTGCATCATCGGCGTTTCGACCTCGAGGAAATCCAGCGTATCCAGGTAGGAGCGCAGGAACTGCACCACCTGCGTGCGCAGCGCAAAGACGCGGCGGGTTTCCTCGTTGACGATCAGGTCGACATAGCGCTGGCGATAACGCATCTCCTGGTCGCTGAGCCCGTGGAATTTTTCCGGCAGCGGCTGCAGGGACTTGGTCAGCAATACCAGTTCACTGACCTTGACGCTCAACTCGCCGGTACGGGTGCGGAACAGCGTACCGCGTGCGCCGATGATGTCGCCGAGATCCAGCGCCTTGAAGCCGGCATATGCCGCCTCGCCCAGCGTTTCCTTCTGCAGGAAAATCTGGATCTGCCCGCTGCGGTCCTGCAGGGTCGCAAAGCTGGCCTTGCCCATCAGCCGCTTGGTCAGCATGCGGCCGCCGATCGTCACCTCGACCGGCTCGGCTTCCAGCGTTTCGTCGCTGCAACTGTCGTAGACCGCATGCAGTTGCCCGGCCAGCGCGCTGCGCCGGAACTGGTTGGGAAAATCAAAACCCGCGGCGCGCAGCTCTGTCAGCTTCCGCCGTCGTTCGGCGACCAGTTTGTTCTCTTCCGTCATGGCTCAGAGCCCCTGCTTCAGGCTGGCTTCGATGAACTTGCGCAAGTCGCCGTCGAGCACCTTGTCCGGGCTGCCGGACTCGACACCCGTGCGCAGGTCCTTGATCCGCGACTGGTCGAGCACATAGGAGCGGATCTGCTGTCCCCAGCCCACATCCGACTTGGTATCCTCGAGCACCTGCGCCTCTGCCCGGCGCTTCTGCTGCTCGAGCTCGTAAAGCTTGGCACGCATCTGCTTCATCGCCGTCGCACGGTTCTTGTGCTGCGAACGCTCGCTCTGGCATTGCACGACGGTATTCGTCGGGATATGCGTCATGCGCACCGCCGACTCCGTCTTGTTGACGTGCTGGCCACCGGCGCCGCTCGCCCGGAACACGTCGACGCGCAGGTCGGAAGGATCGATCTCGATCTCGATGTCGTCCTCGATTTCCGGCGACACGAACACCGCCGCGAAGGACGTATGCCGCCGGTTGCCCGAATCGAAGGGCGACTTGCGCACCAGCCGGTGCACGCCCGTCTCGGTGCGCAACCAGCCGTAGGCATAGGGACCGGTCACGTGCACCGTCGCGCCCTTGATGCCGGCCACCTCGCCGTCGGAGCTGTCGATGA
The DNA here is from genome assembly GCA_023383705.1 of Gammaproteobacteria bacterium. Taxonomy (GTDB): domain Bacteria; phylum Pseudomonadota; class Gammaproteobacteria; order Steroidobacterales; genus SHZI01. The sequence continues at coordinate 4,836 of JAHDYM010000116.1, forward strand.
TCTCGACGGAAAAGCCCATGCTCTCGCAATACTTCAGGTACATCCGCAGCAGCATTGCGGCCCAGTCCTGGGACTCGGTGCCACCGGCACCGGACTGGATATCGAGGAAGGCGCTGGCGCTGTCGAACTTGCCGGAAAACATGCGCTGGAACTCGAAGCGCTCGACGTCGGCAGAAACGCGTTTCAGGTCGCGCACGACCTCATCGACCGTGGATTCGTCGCTTTCCTCCTCGGCGAGGTCCAGCAGGTCCGATGCGTCGCGCAGGGAGCGCTCGATCTTTTCCACGCCCTCCACCACCGTTTCCAGTTCGGAGGCTTCCCGGCCGAGGACCTCGGCGCGCTTCGGGTCATTCCAGACGGCGGGATCCTGCAGCGCTTCGCGAACCTCGCTCAGCCGGCGCAGTTTTGCATCGAGGTCAAAGGTACCCCCTCAGAGCGCCACTACGCTCCTGGAGGTCGCGGATGCCGAGCTTGATCTGGGCGGTTTCCATAACAGGGGATCATTCGGGAAAGCGCGAATGCTAGACGCAATGCTCCCGATCAACAACCGGCAATATGCTCGACCACCAGTTGCGCGGTGCGCGCCTGCCGCCAGTGGTTTACATCGAGGCGATAAACCAGGCGTACCGGTGCATTCCGGTGGCCCGGCAACGGTGCCTGGTTGAAAGCCACCGCATCGACCGGCTGGCCGCCATCGGGATGCTGCACGCGCAGCCGCAGATGCTTCTCGCCGATCACCCGCTGTTCACACAGCCGGAAGACATTGTCGAACAGCGGTTCCGGAAAACCCTGCCCCCACGGACCGGCAGCAGCAAGGGTTTCAGCAAGGTCCAGCTGCAGGTCCTGTGCTGCCAGTGTCCCGTCGGTCCACAGGCAGTCGTCACTGCCCACCAGGCCACGCTGGCGCGCAACCGCCGCGGCGAAAGCCGGACGGAAACGCGGCAGCGCATCCTCCGGGAGCGTGAGGCCGGCCGCCATCGCGTGCCCCCCGAAGCGCACCGGTTCCCCGGCCATCGCCGCAAGCGCCTCGGCCATCGCATCCCGGACGTGCAAGCCGTCCACCGAACGCGCTGATCCGCGCAACATGCCCGTCTCCGGACAGCGCGCGAAAGCGATCGCCGGACAGCCGGTGAGTTCCCTGAGCCGGTTGGCCACCAGGCCGACGATGCCGGGATGCCAGCTCTCGTCAAACAGGCAGACGGCCGCATCGGCAGGGCCGATGCGGGAATCCAGGCCAACCAGCAGCGCCTCGGCCTCGGCCTCCATCTGCTGTTGCAGCGCCCGTCGCTCCACATTGAGCCGGTCGAGCCGTGCCGCCAGCGCCCGGGCCGTGGCGGCATCGCCGGCCAGCAGGCAATCGATACCGATGGTCATGTCCTCGAGCCGGCCGGCGGCATTCAGGCGCGGCGCAATGGCAAAGCCGAGATCGGCGCTGCGCGCCACCTGCATCTCGCGACCGGCAACGGCAAACAGCGCCCCGATACCGGGGCGCGTCCGCCCGGCCCGCATGCGGCGCAGGCCCTCCGCAACCAGGATGCGGTTGTTGAAATCCAGCGGCACCAGGTCTGCCACCGTGCCGAGTGCCACCAGGTCGAGGCAGTCGGTGACCGCATCGCGCGCAGCTGCAGCTGCAATCAGCCCCTGTTCCGCCAGTCGCCGGCCGGTCGCGGCCATCAGGTAGAAAGCCACGCCGACACCGCACAGGGCGGGACTGCCAAAGGCCGAGCCGGGCAGGTTCGGATTCACGATCAGGGCTTCATCCGGCACTGCCGGACCTGGCAGGTGATGGTCGGTGACCAGTACCTCCATGCCGAGTTCGCGCGCCCGCCGTACGCCTTCCAGGCTGGTGATGCCGTTGTCGACGGTCATCAGCAGCGCCGGCTTGCGGCTCGCCGCCAGTTCGGCGATGGCCGGCGAGAGGCCGTAGCCATACCTGAAACGGTCAGGCACCAGGAACTCCGGCGCCGTGAAGCCGAATGCGCGCAGGCATGTCATCGACAGAGCCGTGGCCGTTGCGCCGTCGACATCGAAGTCACCGATCACCAGCACGCGCTCACCGCGCGCGCATGCAGCGGCCAGCCGCTCCGCCGCCGCGAGCACACCGGGCAGGCTGCTGACCGGGATCATCCGGGCGAGTTGTGGCTCGAGTTGCG
>JAHDYM010000005.1 GCA_023383705.1 Gammaproteobacteria bacterium
CGGCGATCGAGGAGTCGGTGCGCAAGGCCTGCACGCTGGCGCGCTTCGGTTCCGAAGACGTACATGCGGGGCTCGCCGATGCCGGGCGCATGCCCGTGCGGGTGCCCGATCTGGATCTCTGGCATCCCTGGGACATCACGCCTGCCGCGGCGATCGAACTCGCCACGGCCTGTGAAGCCGCTGCGCTCGACAGCGATCCGCGGGTGACGAACTCGGAGGGCGCCGCGCTCAGCGTCAGCGAGGGCCTGCATGTCTATGGCAACAGCCACGGTTTCATCGGCGGCTATCCCGAATCCAATCACAGCCTGTCCTGTGCGATGGTCGCCAGCGCCGATGGCCTGATGGAGACCGACTACGAGTACGCAGTTGTGCGCGATCCGCGTGACATGCCGGCAGCGGCGCTGATCGGCACCGAGGCCGGGCGTCGCGCGGCGGCGCGGCTGGGCGGCGTGAAACTGGAAACGCGCACGGCGCCGGTGCTGTTCCCCGCGCGCGTGGCGCGCGGCCTGATCGGCTCGCTGCTCAGTGCCATCAGCGGCGGTGCGCTGTATCGCAAGGCCTCGTTCCTGGTCGATGCCCTCGATACGCAGGTGTTTGCCGGCTGCGTCACCATCGACGAACTGCCGCACCTCCGCAAGGCGCTGGCGAGTGCGCCTTTCGACGAGGAAGGCGTGGCCACGGCGGATCGCCGCCTGGTCGAGGGCGGAGTGCTGCGCGGCTACATGCTGAGCAGCTACTACGGTCGCAAGCTCGGCATGCCGTCGACCGGCAATGCCGGCGGTCCGCACAACCTGCTGGTGCAGGATACCGGTGAGAGTTTTGCCGGACTGCTGGCGAAGATGGACCGGGGGCTCGTAATCGCCGACCTGATGGGCAGCGGCATCAATCCGGTGACTGGCGACTACTCGCGTGGCGCGAGCGGCTTCTGGGTGGAGAACGGACAGATCCAGTACCCGGTTACCGAGATCACGGTGGCCGGCAACCTGAAGGACATGTACCGCGGCATCCTCGGCATCGGCACCGATGTCGATCGTCGTGGCGCTGTGCTGACCGGTTCCATCCTGATCGACCGGATGACGATCGCCGGCAGCTGAGCCAAATAAGCCAAACCCGGCACCTTGTGGTGCTAACTGGTCAGCAGGGTCAGTGCCTGGCGGTATTTTGCGCTGGTGCCATCGATGATGGCCTGCGGCAGGCGCGGGCCGGGGGCTTTCTTGTTCCAGTCCAGCGTTTCCAGGTAGTCGCGCACGAACTGCTTGTCGAAGCTCGGCGGGCTGATGCCGGTGCGGTATTCGGCAGCCGGCCAGAAGCGCGAGGAATCCGGCGTCATCACTTCGTCGATCAGGTACAGCTCGCCCTTCTCGTCGAGGCCGAACTCGAACTTGGTGTCGGCGATGATGATGCCGCGCTGGCGCGCATAGGCGGCGCCTTCGGTATAGATGCGGATGGCCAGCGAACGCACGCACTGCGCGAGATCGGTGCCGATCAGCTTCGCGCACTCGGCGAAGCTGATGTTCTCGTCGTGGTCGCCGATGGCCGCCTTGGTGGCGGGCGTGAACATCGGTTCAGGCAACTGTGCGGCGAGCGGCAGGCCAGCGGGCAGCTGGACGCCGCAGATACCGCCGGTGGCCTGGTAGTCCTTGTAGCCCGAGCCGATCAGATAGCCGCGCACCACGGCCTCGATGGGCAGCGGCTTCAAGCGACGCACCAGCATGGCCCGCGATGCGACGGTGGCCCGTTCGACCGGGTCGCGGATGACATCCTCGAGTTTCAGGCTGGCCAGGTGGTTGCGGACGATGTCGGCGGTACGCGCGAACCAGAAATTCGACAGCTGCGTGAGCACCTCGCCCTTGCCCGGGATCGGATCGGGCAGCACCACATCGAAGGCGGACAGGCGGTCCGTGGTGACGATCAGCAGATGGTCTGCATCCACCGCATAGATGTCGCGCACCTTGCCTTGACTGAGCCGGGTGAGGGCTGTCAATCTGGATTCGTAGAGTGCGTCAGGGGAAATCTCGGCATTCATCGGCGGCATTCTAGCAGCGGCATCACCGCTTGGCTTTTTGATACATGGGTTGGATTGGCAAAGTCGGCGGCGGCATCATCGGCCTCCTGGTGGGCGGCCCGCCGGGCGCGATCATCGGCGCCGCGCTGGGCCACCAGTTTGACCGGGGGGCCGGGCAGGGCGAGGGCCGGCCGGGCCTCGGCTACAGAGGCCCGGAGGCCGGCATGTGGTCGGCGGCCGACCGCCAGCGGCTGTTCTTCGAGACCACCTTCCATGCCCTGGGCGCGCTGGCCAAGGCCGATGGCCGCGTTTCCGAGGAGGAGCTGGATTCGGCGCGCACCGTGATGGCCAACCTGCGCCTGCAGCCAGCTGCGGTACGCCGGGCGATGGATTGCTTCACGCTGGGCAAGGGCGCCGATTTCCCCCTGCAGGAGCATGTCGCCAGGCTGCGCCAGGCCTGCTACGGCCAGCCGCAGCTGTTGCAGACCTTCCTCGAAATCCAGCTGGATTTCCTGCTCGACAAGCCGTCGATCGGCGCCAGGGAACGGATGCTGCTCCTGCAGATGGCGCGCACGCTGGGGGTCAGTACGGCCGGGCTCACGCACCTGGAGGCCGCGCTGCGCGCCCGCCGGGCCTTCCGTCAGCAGCGCACCACCAGCACGCCGCAACAGACCCTGGGGGGTGCCTACCGGGCGCTCGACATCGAGCCTTCCGCCAGCGATGCAGAGGTCAAGACCGCCTACCGGCGCCTGATGAACCAGTACCACCCGGACAAGCAGGCGGCCCGTGGCCTGCCCGAGGACATGATGGAGGACGCCAAGGAACGCACGCACGAGATCCGTGCCGCCTATGAGCTGATCCGCGAGCACCGGGGCATGCGCTGAGCGCGTGCTATATTTTCCGCCCCGATTCCGCAGCCAAAAGCAGCTCCCGTGAAATCACCCGCCCGCCTGATCGCGCCGTCCATCCTCTCGGCCGACTTCGCCCGCCTCGGCGAGGAAGTCGAGGCCGTCCTCGCGGCCGGTGCCGACGTGATCCACTTCGATGTGATGGACAACCACTACGTGCCGAACCTGACCATCGGCCCGCTGGTGTGCGAGGCGCTGCGCAAGCGTGGCATCAAGGCGCCGATCGACGTGCACCTGATGGTGCAGCCGGTGGATGAACTGGCGCGGGCCTTTGCCGGTGCCGGGGCCAGCTGGATCAGCTTTCATCCCGAAGCCAGCCGGCATGTGGATCGCACCATCAGCCTGATCCGTGAACTGGGCTGCCGGCCGGGACTGGTGCTCAACCCGGCCACGCCGCTGGATTGCCTGGACTACACGCTGCCGCAACTCGACCTGGTGCTGGTGATGTCGGTGAATCCGGGCTTTGGCGGCCAGGCCTTCATTCCCGGCAGCCTGCCGAAGCTGCGCGCGGTGCGCGAGCGCATCACGGCACTGGGCCGGCCGGTGATGCTGGAAGTGGATGGCGGGGTCAAGGCCGACAATATCCGCAAGGTTGCGGAGGCCGGTGCGGATGTCCTGGTGGCGGGTTCGGCGATCTTCGGCAGCAGCGATTACGCCGCCACCATCAAGCGCATGCGCGCCGAACTGGCGCTGGTCGCCCCGCAGGATCAGCGGTAGGAGCGGCTTCAGCCGCGATCATCGGACCTAATGATTCGCGGCTGAAGCCGCTCCTACCGCTGTTTCTTTGCTCAGCGATCAGAGGCCGACGGCTTTCAGCCGGGGCTTGGGCCGCGCATTGAAGACCACGATGGTCTTGCCGCTGGCGGTGATCAGGCCCTGTTCCTCGAGTACCTTCAGTACGCGACCGGCCATCTCGCGCGAGCAGCCGACCAGGCGTGACAGTTCCTGGCGGCTCACCTTGATCTGCATGCCGTCCGGATGGGTCATCGCATCGGGTTCGTTGCACAGGTCCATGATGGCGTGCGCCACACGGCCGGTGACATCGACAAACGCGAGGTCGCCGAGCTTGCGGTTGGTGCGGTCGAGGCGGGTGGCCAGCTGCGTGGCCAGTTCGAAGACCAGTCCCGGGCTTTCGCTGGCGATCTGCCGGAAGCGGGCGTAGGTCATTTCGGCGATTTCGGCCGTGACGCGGGTTCTCACCCAGGCGCTGCGGGCGGGTTGATCGTGGAACAGTCCCATCTCGCCGAAGAACTGCCCCTTGTTCAGGTAGGCCAGCACCATCTCGTTGCCGTCCTCGTCCTCGATCATCACTTCGACCGAGCCGTCCATGATGTAGTAAAGGCTGTCAGGCACATCGCCCGCATGGATCATGACGGTCTTGCCGGGCACGGTGCGCACGCGGCAGTAGGTCAGGAAACGGTTGATCGCCGGAATCTCACTCATCGGTTTGCCGGTAGTCGACATTGCAGTATCTCCCCAATTAAACCCGTACAAGCCCAAGTCCGCCCGGGTCAAAACCCCTTCAGGCCACCACGCCCGAAAACCCGCAACAGGACGAAGAATATGTTGAATGCGGGGCCTACGGTACGTCATCGCCGCAGCAACGTGAACTGCGACCTGCCGGAACTGTGAGGGGAGTCACAATAGCAGGGCGGGGCGGGGCGGGGTGGTGCCGCCTGTCGACCCAGTATCTCCGTCACCGTTCCCTGCTGAACCAGGCAATTATCTGCAGATTTGAGCGTGGCGTTGTTTCCGTTTGCGGCTCCATAGTCCCCGGCTATGAGCGTAGTGCCCACAGTCCCCGGCATTGACGTAGTCCGGCAAAGACGTATAGCATGGCCATGCTGACCTTTGTCGAGACACGGCTGTTCTCGCGTCTGGCTGACGCGTATCTGGGCAGTGAAGGGCTGCTGGCACTGCAGGTCTACATGCTGCAGCATCCCGAAATCGGTGACTTGGTGCGAGGGTCGGGTGGAGTCAGGAAGCTGAGGTGGGCGCGACCGGGCCGTGGAAAGAGCGGTGGGCTGCGTGTGATTTACTACCTGCAGGTGCGGAAGGGCCAGATCTGGCTGTTGACGTTGTATCCCAAAGGCGTCACGGACAGCATTCCCGGTCACTTGCTGCGCAAGATCAAGGCGGAAATCGATGAAGAAGACCGGTACTAAGCGGAATATTGGCACGGAGATCCTCGAGGGTCTCCAGGAAATCAAGCGTGGGCAGCCCGGCCGTGTGACGACGCTGCCGTCGGTTGCCACGATTCGTGACCGGACGGGCTTGTCGCAAGCCCGGTTCGCCGAGTTGCTGGGAGTTTCCGTTCGTACCTTGCAGGAATGGGAACAAGGACGCCGTACCCCTTCGGGCGCCGCGCGTACGCTTCTGCAGGTGGCGGCACGCGATCCGAAGGCACTTCTCGCGGTCGCCTGACTGAAACTAGTACCCTTGACTTGATTTGTCCTTGTTCGAGGAATCCGTCAGCCGGCAACCGCTCCCGCGATCTGCCGGAACTCCTCGTCGGTGATCAGCCGGCCCTGGCTGGTACCCAGATCCTTGACGCGAGCCAGAACCTCCGCATGTGCCGACTCCGGCAGCCTGATGCCGAGTTCCTCGGCCTTGAGCTGCACGCTGACGAGGCCGCTTTTCTTGCCGAGCACGATCTTGCGTTCGGCGGCGACGAGTTCGGCCGAGTAGGGCTCGATGGCTGCCGGGATGTGGAACTGGGTGGCAACCGCGCCGCTTTCGCGGATGAAGAGGTTGTCGCCGACCACCGGGCGCCAGCCATCGACGCGGTAATCGCCGGCTTTCTGTACCAGTGCTGACACCTGTCGCGCCTGCGTCAGGTTCATTTCGATGGGCACGTTGTAGAGGCAGCTGAGCGCCAGTGCGACTTCACAGATATCGGAGTTGCCGGCGCGTTCGCCGATGCCGTTGATGGTGCCCTGGATCCAGTCGGCACCGCCGCGCACGGCGGCGATGGCCGAGGCCGTGCCGAGGCCGAAGTCGTTGTGGCCATGGAAGTGCAGCGGCAGGTCCGGGCCGATCCAGCCGCGCACCTCGCGGATGATGCTCTCCACTGCCTCCGGCGCGCAGGCGCCGATGGTGTCGACCACCGCGAGTTCGGTCGCGCCGGCATCCAGCGCGGTCTGGTAGACCGTGCGCAGGAAGCCGAGCTCGCTGCGCGTGCTGTCGACCGGGAAGAACAGCACCTTCATGCCGTTCTTCACCGCGTGCTGCACCGACTCCCGGACGTTCTTCAACACCCGCGCCTGGTCGAAGCCGTAGGCCTTCATCTTGATCTCGCTGGTGGAGATCTCGATCAGCGTCTGGCTGATGCCGAGTTCGATCAGCGCATCGAGGTCTCCGCGCACGGCGCGCGAAAAGCCCCAGATCTCGGCCTTGAGGCCGGCCTTGAGGATGCGGCGCACCGCCTGTGTGTCGGCCTCCGACACGCGCGGGAAGCCGGCCTCGATCCGCGCCACGCCGAGCTTGTCCAGGCCGCAGGCGATGGCAAATTTCTCGTCCGGGTCGAAGACCACGCCGACGGCCTGCTCGCCATCGCGCAGGGTGGTGTCATAGAAGCGCACGGGGCGGCTGCGGTTGAAGCCCGCCTGCACTTCCTTGCGCTGGTTGAGGTCGCTGATCCAGATCTTGTCCTGCATGTCGGTCCCTTGTGTCGGTTCAGGCCAGTGCGATCGGACGCACCAGCGAAGCCTCGCCGCCCTTGATCTTCAGCGGCAATACCACCACCGTGGATACGGACTGCTGATCGGCCGCCAGCGCTTCGAGCGTCAGGCTTTTCATCACGTAGATGCCGTTGTTGATCATCAGTTGCCGGTGGGCGTCAAACAGATTGGGCACGCCGATCGACAGGTTGTCGGTGCCGACCAGCCGCGGCTTGCGGGCGGCGATCCAGCTCACGGCTTCCGGCGACAGGCCCGCCCACTTGTAGAGATAGGTATCGCGGTCGGTCTCGAAGTAGCGCGCGTAACCGGTACGCACCAGCACGCAGGAGCCCGCCTCGATGCTGATCTGCTGCCGTTCCGCGGCGGCCTCGAGGTCGGCGACGGTGATCGAGTAGCGCTCCGGCAGTACCTCCATGCCCAGCACGGCGGGAATGTCGAACAGCGTGGCGGGCAGCACCAGCGGCGGCACCTTCTCCATGCTGTGCAGCGGTTCCGGCAGATCCACAAAGCCGATGTCGCGCTGGTAGGGCCGGATATCGATGCCCTGTACCTTGTAGTCCTGCGACATGTGCACCGGCACATCGAAGTGCGTGCCGGAATGCATCGAGGTGATCAGCAGGCTGATCGCATCGCCAAAGCCCGGCTCGATCTTGCCGAGGTCCTTCTCCACGTACTCGTGGTAGCGGTACAGGTAGAACTGGAAGGGCGGGTCAAAGGGATGCACCGGCATGCCGGGCCAGTAGGCCTGGCCGAGGTCATAGACGCGGGCCTTGGACAGCAGTTCATGCAGGGCTGGCTTGCTCATGTTGCAGGCCGACTCAGGCCGCGACTCCGCAGATCTCGAGGATGCAGCGGACATAGATCCGTGTCATGTCGACCATGTCGCAGATGTGCACGTGCTCGCCCTGGTGCGTGGAGAAGCCGGCACCGCCGCTGCGCAAGCGGCCGGCCGAGCCATAGTTCACGGTCGGAATGCCGTAGCGGTTCATGTGGGCCGCATCGCTGTACCAGGTCTCCATGCCGAACTCCGGCGCCTTGCCCAGCTGCGCAGTGTGGGCGCCGACGATGGTCTTGATCAATGCATGGTCGTCGGGGATCGAGGTTCCGGGTGCCGACAGATAGATATCGACCGTGGTGCCGGCGAGCGCCGGATGCCTGCTCACCACCCCGCGGACCAGCTGGCGAACCTCGTTGTAGGCCTGCACGGGCAACACATCCGGCAGGGTCCGCACATCCACGTAGATGCAGCAGTCGTCCGGGGTGCGCGCGCCACGCCACGGCCAGCCACCCTCGATGGCCGCGATGTTCACCTTCGGGCGGAAATCCCCGACGGCATTGCGTTCGATGTACTCCGGCATCCACTTGTGCAGCGCGTCCAGTATCAGCGTGGCGTTGCTGATCGCGTTCTGCTCGGGTTTCGACCAGGCCGTGTGGATCAGCACGCCGGGCACCCTGATCTTCAGCCAGGTGGTACCGCAGTGGCGCGGGATCAGCATCATGTTGGTCGGTTCGCCGAGGATGCAGTAGTCAGCCACTGCGCCGTGCGTGATCGCGTACTTGGTGCCCACGCCGTAGCCCTGGTAGCCCGGGCCGTCGAAGTGATTGACCGGCGCCTTCTCGATCTCGCCACAGACCCCGGCGATGACCACGTCGCCGGCCAGCCTGATGCCCGCTGCCTGGATCGCTTCGCTGGCGACGACGTAGGTGGCGAGCGCGCTCTTCATGTTGAAGGAGCCCATGCCGTAGATCCACTCGTCGTCGACTACCGTGCCTTCGCAGCGGTAACCGATGCCGCGACTGGCCTGTTCCGGGCCGAACGAGGTGTCGAGGTGGCCGTTGAACATCAGGCTCTTGCCCTTGCCAGCGCCTTCCAGGATGCCGACGGCGTTGTAGCGCTGGTCGCCGATCGGTTGCAGGGTCGAGCGGAAGTTTGCGCCGCGCAGGACCTCGTGCAGCGCGCGGGCCATGTCGCCCTCGCTGCCGGTCGGGCTGGGCACGTTCACGAGCTGCACGACCAGGTCGACCAGCCGGTCGCGGTCGATGTGCTCGAGGGCGCGCGTGACGAGATTGGAATCGATGTTGTTGCTCATGCTGGCACCACCCTCATTTTTCCTGTGATCAATTGCCTCAGTTGCCGGCCACGATGTGCGTGGTCAGGGTGCCGAGTTTCTCGATGTTGGCTTCCACCAGATCGCCTGGCTTGAGCCATTCCGGTACGGCCATGCCGGCAGCGACGCCCGGCGGGCTGCCGCTGGTGATGATATCGCCGGGTTCCAGCGTGGTGTTCGACCACCAGGACACCAGTTCGGCCGTCTTGTAGTGCATCTGCGAGGTGTTCGAGTCCTGACGTACCATGCCGTTCACCTTCAGTTGCATCGCCAGCCGGTGCGGATCGCCGAGTTCGTCCGGCGTCACCAGGTGCGGTCCGAAGGGGCAGGAGCCATTGAAGCTCTTGCCGAGCAGGATCACCTTGTTGGAGTGCTCGCGGGCCTGGATGTCGCGGGCCGACAGGTCGTTGAAGATCGTATAGCCGGCCACGTAGTCCATGGCATCGGCGATCGACACGCGGAAGGCCGGCTTGCCGATGATGATGGCGATCTCGATCTCGTAGTCGAGCTGTTTCGTGAAGTGCGGTACCGGCACCTTCGCGCCGGAAGCCACCACCGAGGAGGGCGCCTCCAGGAAACCGGTCGGATGCTCGAAATGGAAGTCCTTCCAGTTGTGCGACTGCCACTCGGGTTCCTTCCAGGTGGTCAGCTCGCTCAGGTGCGCGGTGAAGTTGCAGGAGGTGTGCATGATCTTGCCCGGCCGCGGCACCGGCGCGGCCAGCACGATTTCCGCCGGCGCGAAGGCATAGCGGTCGCCGCCCGGACTACGCAGCGCCGGCAGGCCGGTCGGGTTCAGCTTGCCCTCGAGCTGCTTCAGGGCGGCGCGCGCGGCGTGCATGCCGGCATCGCCCAGCTGCAGGAAGGCGAGCATGTCCGCCGGCAGTTGCCCGCCCGTCAGCGCGTGCAGGTCGACGTAGCAGTGGCTGACAAAGGCGCCGATCGTCTTGCGCCCGCCGTTGGCGATCTTGAAGCTTGCCAGTTGCATGCTCAGGCTCCCGGTTTCAGCTTGGGCAATACCTGTTCGCCAAACAGGCGGATCGTCTCCAGGTTGTCGGCCTCGCTGGCGCCGACGACTTCCAGCAGCGGCAGGTTGAGGCCTGCATCCACCAGTTCCTGGGTGATCTCCAGGCACTCTTCCGGCGTACCGGAGATGCAGGTGAAGGCGCGTTGCATGGCATCGCTCACCAGGTGGGTGACGCGGTCTTCGGTGCCATCGGCGATGGCCTTGCGGAACGGTGCCCAGGTGCTGTCCGGCAGGCCTGAGGTGCTGAGGATCACGTCGTTCTTGATGTTGCGCAGCTTGTTGATGATGTAGGTGCCGGTGTAGCTGCGCGTGGCGTCCTTGGCCTTCTTGCCGTCCTTCGAGCAGGCGGCGAGGATCACGCCGCCGACCGGGAAATCGGCCGCCAGCGTGCGATTGGCAGCGGCTGCGCCAGCCTGGCAGTTCTTGCGCGCATAGCGCGTGAAGCCCGGCGAGGTGAGTCCGGGCAGCAGCAGGCCATCGGAGATCTCGCCGGCCAGCTTCTGCATCAGCGGACCGGTGGCGCCGATGTACACCGGGATCTCGGTGCGCAGGCCGCGCTTCTTGCGATCGACCGCCGGCATGTCGCACTTGAACAGCTCGCCGTCATAGGCAAAGGCCTTGCCGCTGACGATGCCGCGGATCATCTCGGTGCACTCGCGGTGCGTCCGCACCGGCGTGAACTTCTTCATGTCGATGTCGAGGTATTCCGTGCCGACCTTGCCGGCACCCAGGCCCATGATGAAGCGTCCGCCGGACAGGTCATCGATGCCCACGCACTCGGAGGCCTGCACGGTCGGGTGGCGCATGTACGGCGAGGTGATGCCAAGGCCGATCGGGATCTTCTTGGTGGCCAGCGTGGCCGCAGCCAGCGTGGCGAAGCAGCCGCGTGCCTCATGGCCATACTTGCGAAACCAGTGATATGCCTCGGCAATCCAGAAGCCGCCGTTGTAACCCGAGGCCTCGGTCTGTGCCGCGTACTTCTGGATCGATGACATCGGCTCGTAGGACTTGAAGATCACGCCGACCTTCGGCTGTTTGCTGCTCATTGTTCTGCTCCTGGGCTGCTGTGGGGCTGCTGTTGTGGGCGGGGCGTTACAAACCGGCTTCGCCACCCGTGTAGTACCTGACCGGCACGCCGGACAGCGGCTCGCCGCCTTCCTTGCCGACCCTGAACGTCTCCTGGAAATACAGGCACGCGCTGCGGTCCTCGGTCATGACGTGCGGGTGCATCGAGCACACCATGTTCTCGACCAGCGCGAACTCGGCGCCTTCGCCGATGCGCGGGTGCTCGATCATGGTCATGCCGATCGAGTGGCCGCAGACATGGCCCAGCCGCCAGCCCTTGCCCTCGAAGGGCTTGATGCATTTGCGGTGGACGTCTTCGGCCGAGGCGCCAGCCTTCATGTGCGTCTTCGCCAGTTCATGGAACTCGGCGTAGGCATCCAGCAGCTGGCGGGTGATGTCACTGATACCCCTCGGCGCCAGCAGTCGCGAGAACTCGACCCAGTGGCCGCCTTCGCCGGACACCTCGAGGCCGTACATCAGGGCATCGGTATCGGCCACGCGGCGGTGGGGGTCGGCGAACACCATCTGCGGCCGCAGGCTGCCGTTGGGGCCGATCAGCACCATGTCCATGGTGTTGCGCGCCGTGCCCTGGCTCACGAAGGTCTGTTCGGCCACGCCCATCAGCTCGGCTTCGGTCTTGCCGGCCCGGTATGCCTGGATCACGGCCAGCACGCCCGCCTTGTTGATCGCCATCGAGTGACGGACCGAGGCCAGTTCTTCCTCGCTTTTCTGTGCCCGCGAATGGTCGAAGGCGACATCGAAATCCACCAGTTCGAGGCGCGCATCGAGCAGGGCGCGGTAGTCGCGCACCGGCATGATGTACTCGAGTCCGTAGATGCCGACGCGCTTCCAGCCCTGCTCGCGGCAGTGCGCAGCCAGCCACTCGCCGCAGTGGGGCGGCTTGGCGGCCTGCTTGACGAAGGACTGGCTGTGGTCGCCGACCCAGGTGGCTTCGCGCGGCGTGACGAAAATGGGGTCGCCCTTCATCGGCACGACCACGTAGGCATAGCGATGCAGGATGTGGAAGCCGCACATGTAGCGGACTGCGCCCTCGAAGCCGGAGTATTCGCTGCCGCTGACGATCAGCGCATCGAGTCCAGCGGCGGCCATCGCCTTGCGGGTATTCGCATAGCGACGGGCGACCTCGGCCGGGCTGGGCTGAAACGGATTTTTTGTGCTCATCAGTGCGGTTCCTTGCCCTTCAGTCCTTGCGGGTCCATGAGTGTTCCATGCCCTCGATCAGCGCCCAGATGGCGCGGTTCAGCGGTGTCGGCACGCCGGTCTGCTCGCCGAACTGCACGATGCCACCGTTGAGCGCCGCGATCTCGGTGCGCCGGTGGGCGAGTGCGTCCTGCAGCATGCTGGCTTTGTGCAGGTAGGCGACCTCGCGCGCATGGTCGATGAGTTTCTCGGGGTCGCTGTCCGGCGTGATGCCCAGCGCTTTCGCGACGGCCACACCCTCAGCAGCCAGGCCGGAGATCAGTGCGCGCACGCGCGGCTGGTCGCAGGCCACGCCGTGCGGCAGGCCGGTCAGTGCGCCGATCGGGTTGGTCGCGGCATTGAAGATCAGCTTGGTCCACTGCGCACCGCGCGCATCCTCCATGGCCAGCGTCTCCATGCCGGACTGCGTGAGTTTCTCCGCCAGCGCGGTGACTTCGGCCATGCTGGCCGGTTTCGGCTCGAAGGGGCCGATCCAGGTCTTGCCGCCGGTATCCTGCTGCACATGACCCGGTGCGACGATGCGGCCGGCCGGGAAAGTGGTGCCGCGCATCACGCGCGGCGCGTATTCGGCGATGATCTCCTCGTTGCCGACGCCGTTCTGCACCGAGCAGACCGCGCCATTGCGGAAGACTGCCGCGGTGGCCGCCATGGCCGGGCGGGTATGCAGCGACTTGGTGGCCACGATGCCGAAATCGCAGGGCGGAATGGCGGCCGGATCGCTGCTCGCCTTCGGCCGCGAGTGCAGCGTGCTCTTGCCCGACAGCCGCAGGCCGCCGGCGTTGATGGCGTCCACATGCGCCTGGTCGAGGTCGTAGGCCCATACCTCGACATCAGCCAGTGTGGCCAGGTGGGCTGCGAACAGGCTGCCGATGGCGCCGCAGCCGACGATACAGACTTTCATGCCGGACTCCCGTGTGCAATTTGAGTGGCTGGCCGGCGTTGCCAGCTGGTTTCCCGTGCCTTGACCAGCCGGTACAGGGTTTCGTGGATCGGCGCCGGTATGCCGAGCCGCTGTGCTTCGCGCACCACGGCACCGGTCAGCCAGTCCACCTCTGTCGGCCGGTGGGCGCGCACGTCCTCGAGCATCGAGAAGACATGCGCGTATTCATCGTCGCCGGTCTGGCCGTGGCTGACGGCTTCGACATTCATGGCCCAGGGATCGCGGTACAGCTCGATGCCCAGTGCCGCGGCAACGCGCCGGCCCTCGGCCATCATGTCGTGGACCAGGTGGCCGAGATCGGTGAGGCCCTCGCGCCGCGCAAACGCCTGCACATGCGGCAGGTCGGTGAGTGCGCCGATGCTGTTCACGCAGGAGTTGAACAGCAGCTTTGACCACTGCGCCGGCAGCAGGTCGGGAAAGGCCTTGGCCTTGAGCCCCGAGCGCTCGATCAGTGCGGCGATCTGCTGTACATCCGCATAGCTGGCCTTGCCACCGGCCCAGGGACCCATCCAGGTAGCGGTGTCGAGTTCGTACTCCACTTCGATATCCGAATGGCGGACACCGCTCATGAAAGTCACGGCCGAGACGATCGGCCAGTTGCCGTGGCGGGCCACGACGGCCTCGCAACCCAGCCCGTTCTGCACGGTCATCACCGTGGCGGACGGGAAATGCCCGGCGATCAGCCTGGCGCTGTCCTCGACGGCGGTGGCCTTGGTGGCGATGATCAGCAGGTCGACATCGCCGAGCGCCGCCGCATCCGTTGCTGCGCTGATCCTTGCGTGCAGCGCCGACTTGCCGCGAACCTTCAGGCCGTGTGCGTTCAGCAGCGCCGCGTGTTCCTTGCGCCGCGTCAGCACTTTCATCTGCACGACGCTGCCGAGGTGCCCGGCAAACAGGCTGCCGATCGCGCCGGCGCCGACGACACAGACCGACTGGATTTCCTGCATGTTCAACGTCCAGATGGGGCCGGAACGCAGCCAGAAACAGCACGGACTGGAAGGGCCACGACAGGGTGAATGTAGCCCAAGGTGTCCCGGCTGGCTCGGCGCTTCGAGCAGCGGGCTTGGCAGAAGCGGCGCCCCCGGACGCATTGCGGAAACGGGCTTCCGGGCTGCGGCTCGGGGATAGTCGCTCCGGGTGCCGGTGCTATGATCGGGCCATGCATGACGCTCGGCCGCCGGCCGGGCGGGCCCGCCGTCGGTTGATACACGAGGGTTAAAAATGGCCGCCAATCCAGACGCAGTTCATAACTCGATCAAGCCCGGTCGCTGGGTGCGCTCGACCTGCAAGATGTGCCTGCACTCCTGCACCAACCTCATCCATGTCACCGATGACGGCGTGATCAACAAGGTGGAGGGCGATCCCACCAATCCCTCCAACCGCGGCAAGCTCTGCCCGAAGGGCAACTCGGCGATCATGCGCCACTACGACCCCAACCGCTTCCGCCAGCCCATGAAGCGCAGCAATCCGGAGAAGGGTCAGAACATCGACCCGAAGTGGGTGCCGATCAGCTGGGACGAGGCCCTGACGCTGGTGGCCGACAAGCTCAAGGACTGCCTGCAGACCGATCCGCGACGCATCATCCCCTCGCTGGAAGATTTCCAGAAGATGAACATCTGGGTCTGGCCACTGGCTTTCGGCAATTTCAACTTCTTCCAGTCCGGCGGCACCATGTGCGGCGGCGCCTACCATCCCATCAACGGCTACATCCATTCGGCGTTTGCCGCAGCCAACGACGCCAAGTACTGCAATTTCTGGCTGAACGACGGCACCGGCGACGGGTTCTCCTCGCATCTGCATGCGGCCGCCCAGTCGAGCTGGGTGGCCGAGGCACGCGTGAAGCGCGGCATGCGCTGCGTGACGGTCGAGCCGCGCTTCTCGATTTCCGCAGCCAAGTCCGAGGAATGGGTGCCGATCCGCCCGGCCACCGACCGGCAATTTGCCCTGAGCATGTGCCATGTGATGGTCAACGAGGGCTGGTGCGACTACAAGTCGCTGCGCAAGGACACCAACGCACCCTACCTGGTCGGCGAGGACGGCTACTTTGTCCGCAACGCCGAAGGCAAGATCTACGTCTGGGATGCCGCCGACAACCGCGCGAAGCTCTGGGACGATCCGGGCATCGGCGAGTTCGCCCTGGAGGGTGCATACACGGTCGAGGGCAAGGCCTGCAAGCCGGCGTTCCAGCGCTTCAAGGACATCCTTGAAGACTGCTCGCCGGAGGCGATGGAAAAGGTCACGACCATCCCGCCAGCCACCGTGCGGCGGCTGGCCAAGGAGATGTACGACGCGGCCGGCATCGCCACCGATGCCAAGATCGAGATCGATGGCCGCGTGATGCCGCTGCGGCCGGCGGCCTACAACTACTACCGCGGTGCGCAGGGCCACAAGCTCGGCTTCCAGACCAACCATGCCTTCAAGATGGTCAACTTCCTGCTCGGCTGCATCGATGTCCCGGGCGGACACATCGGCGTGACGCTCGACGACCAGTGGGTCGATCACAGCCACATCGAGCCGGGCGAGAACGGCATGATCAAGCCGCATCCGCACCAGCTCGGCCCGGTGCCGCCGTTCTCCTATCCGCCGCAGACCTTCCATTTGATGGACTACTTCCCGGTCGGCGTGCACCCGCCGCACCTGAACCTGGAGGTGTTCCTCAACCCGGAGAAGTTCGGCGTGGAGTTTCGTCCCGACACGATGATCATCTGCCACTCGAACCCGATCTGGGCCATGCAGGGTCCACGCGAGAAGTGGTTCGAGTTCATGAAGAGCATGAAATTCATCGCGGTGTCGGACCTCATTCCCACCGAGACAACCCAGTGGGCCGACGTGATCCTGCCCTCGCACGACGTGTTCGAGTCCTGGAACATGACCATGATCGAGCCGCCGCACACCGAGGGCATGTGCATGCGGCAGCCGGCGGTGCCTCCGCTCTTCGACACGAAGAGCGAGGAGGAGATCTTCGCCGAGCTGGCCGAGCGCATCGGCGTGCTCGACAGCTACAACGAAGTGATGAACTTTGCGCTCGGCTTCGTGCAGAAGCCCGAACTCAAGCTGCAGCCTGGCATCAAGTACACCGACAAGGAGATCGCCCGGCGCAAGGGCCTGCTCTGGAACGACAAGGATCTCGACTGGTACATCGAGCATGGTCACGCTGTGACCGAACGGCGCCTCGACAAGTGGTACCGGCCGTGGGAGGGGATGCGCCTGCATTTCTACATCGAGGACATGATCAGCGTGCGCGACGACCTGAAGGCGAAGATGGAGGCGGCGAAGGTGCCGTTCCGGCATGAATGGGCCTGGGAGGATTACCAGCCGCTGCCGACACCCCGGCTGGACCCGGTGCACGAGGAACCCGCCGAGTACAACCTCTACGGCATGTTCTACAAGGACATCCAGCTCAACTTCGGCGAGAGCCTGAGCAACCCCTGGATCCAGGACATCGTCTACCGCGATCCGGTGCATATCGCGCTCATGCTGAATCCGAAGACCGCGGAGAAGCTGGGCCTCAAGGCCCTCGATATCGTCAAGGTGAATTCACCCTACGGCATGATCTATGGCCGTATCGGCGTCTCCGAGGGCTGGCATCCGGACACGCTTGGCGTGTCCAACTCGCTGTCGCGGGCCAAGGGCAAGATCGGTGGCGTCAAGCATGCCGGCGGTCACTTCAACGACCTGCTGCCCTACGACCTCAGGAATACCGACGGTGTGACCGGCCAGCCGGAAACGGTGTGCAAGGTCAAAATCACCAAACTGCCGGACTGGCCCGAACACCTGAAGAACGGTGGTTCGGTCTATGACCTGGTGGACGAGATCGCGCGGCCGGGCAAGGGGAGGAAACACTGATGGCACGCTATGGCATGGTGTTCGACCTCAAGCGCTGCATCGGCTGCAACGCCTGCGTGATCGGCTGCAAGCAGGAAAACTCGCTGCCGGATGGCGTGTTTTTCACCCGTACCCTCAGCGAAGAATACGGCGTCTATCCGGCCGTCAACCGCGTCTACATCCCGACGCTCTGCAATCACTGCGAGGATGCGCCCTGCGAGAAGGTCTGCCCGAGCGGCGCCACCTATACGCGGCCGGACGGCATCGTCATGGTCGATCCGGAGAAGTGCATCGGCTGCGGTTCCTGCGCCGTTGCCTGTCCCTACGACCAGCGCAGCGAGATGAAGGCCGAGTCCTTCAAGGATGGCCTGTTCGGGACTGGCGAACTGACCGACTTCGAGAAACAGGGTTATCCGCGCTACACGCCGGGCATGGTCACAAAGTGCGATTTCTGCAGCGGGCGCGTGGATGCCGGCCTCGATCCGGCCTGCGTGGTCACCTGTCCGACCGATGCGCGGATCTTCGGTGACCTCGACGACCCGAACAGCAAGCCGAGCAAGCTGATCCGCGAACGCGGTGGCAAGACTCCATTGCCCGAGAAAAATACCCGGCCCAAGGTGTATTACATCGATTGAGGACGGGAGCAGAGGGGGAATCAACATGGCTGTAAATGACCTGCCCATCGTCGGCGACAGTTTCAAGCTCGGCTTCCGCCTGCAGCGCTACTGGGACACCCCGATGGCGAGTGCATTCTTCTTTGGCGAGCTGGGGGCCGGACTGTTCTTCGTCTCGCTGCTGCTGGAATCGGCGCAAGGCATGCTCGCCGGCCTGCTGATCACCGGCCTGCTCAAGACGTACTTCCATCTCTCGCACATGGGTGTGCCGCAGAGATCGTGGCGGGCGATCCTGCGCCCCGACCGGTCATGGATCAGCCGGGGCCTGATGGGCATCGTCTGCTTCATCGGCTTCGGCGGTCTGCACCTGCTGAATTTCTGGGGCCTCATCCCCGGATTGGGCGGGCTGTTCAAGCTGCTGGCCGGTGCCGCCGCGCTGGTGGTGATGACCTACCAGGGCTTTGCCATGTCCCACTCCACGGCAATCTCGCTCTGGAACAGCGGGCTCATCCCGGTCTCGAGCCTCGCCTATTCCGCGACTGCCGGCGTGATGCTGCTGCTGGCGGCCGTGCCCGAATCGGCACGGTTCCTGGTGCCGGTCGCCCTGATCCTGCACCTGTGCGTTGCCGTGGTGTTGCTGAGCCTGCTGCATGGCGCGCGGCATGGCTCGCCGGGTGCGCGGAAGTCCGTCGAACTCCTGACCCGCACGCTCTACGCAAAGTGGTTCTTCGCACTGGTCTGCGGTGCCGGCGTGTTGTTGCCGGTCCTGCTGCTGTGGTTCGCGGGCAGTGTGCCGCTGGCCGCCATGATCGCGGCGACCGGCACGCTGGCCGGCTACTACACCTTCCGCCTGCTGATCTTCAAGGCTGGTGTATTCGAGCCGATCATGAGCTTCCGTCCCTGATCCAGCGCCCGGAATTCCCGTGACAGGCAAGCCCGCTCCGTCCGTCCAGCACGGTGTGCGGCGCCTGTCTGCCTGGTTCCTGCCTGGTGCCGGCCAGCCGCCGGTGCGCGAGGACTGCCAGGTCGTCGAGGAAGCCATGCTCACCATCGATGTCGAGGGCGTGGGCTGGTACACGCTGATGTGGACGCCAACCGCATCGCTGCACGAGGTACTCGGCTTCAGTCAGGACCAGGGCGTGCTGGCGGCGACCGATGATCCCGAAGTCCTGTCCCTGACCGCCGGCTTCCTGTTCACCGAGGGACTGATCCGCAGCCTCCGCGATGTGCGCCGGATGGAAGTCTGCAGCAATGATTCCGGCATCGTGCGCGTGCAGCTGCTGGAGCCGGACAAGCTCGATCCACGGCGTCGCAACGTCACCCTGGGCAGTTCCTGCGGTGTATGCGGTGGTCGCGAAGCGGTCGACAAGCTGGTCGCCGGGCTCGTGGCCGTGCCGGATACGGCCCGTTTGCGCAGCGCGCAGTTCGACGAGCTCATGTCGGCGATGCGCAAACTGCAGACGGTCTTCACGCAGACCGGCGGCGCGCATGCGGCAGCGGTCTTCGACCGAAATGCGCGGATCATTGCCGTTGCCGAGGATCTCGGCCGCCACAATGCGCTCGACAAGGTGATCGGCATGTGCCTGCTCAAGGGCGCCGATCTCGCCGGCTGCGGGGTGCTGCTGTCCAGCCGCCTCAGCCTCGAGATGATCACCAAGGCCATCCGCGCCGGCTTCGAGATCATCGCCGCGGTTTCCGCACCGACCTCGCTGGCCATAGAAATCGCCGAACGCTTTGGCGTGACCCTGGGTGGTTTCGTGCGTGGCGGGCGGGTGACGATCTACTCGCAACCCCAGCGCATCGTGGAACTGGGTGGGGAGAGACTGCCCTCCGCCGGCTAGCGTCCGTCAGCGCCAGGCGACACCGGAGATCACCGGCCTGATCACCGGCGGCATCTTCCGTGAGCTGAAGCACTCGATTTCCACGCGTGCAAAGCCGACGGAATCCAGCAGCGCGGCGGTCTCGCGGTTGGTGTGGCAGCCCTCGAACAGCCAGCGCCAGGGCCGCATCAGCAGGTCCTGCACGCGGCGCAGGCCGGTGCGCGGTGCCGCCGCGACGTGCTCGAGGAAGTAGAGCTTGCCACCCGGTTTCAGTACCCGCCGCAGCTCGTGCAGGATCTGGCCGGGATCCGTCACGGTACACAACACCAGCGTACAGACCGCCGCATCGACCGACTGGTCAGGCAGGTCGAGCTGGCTGGCGCTGACCGGGCGGAGTTCGCATTGCACGGCGTGCCTGCGGGCTGCTTCCTGCAGGCGGGCATGCATCCAGCGGTTGGGCTCGTAGACCACCAGTTGCACGCCCGGCGGGTAGTAGCGGAAGTTCACGCCATTGCCGGCGCCAATCTCCACCACCGTGCCGTTCATGCTGCCCAGATGCTGCTGCTTGCGCGCACCCATCTCTTCGTGGAAATCGTCCTCGTACTTCGCCAGCAGCCAGGAATTGAACCGGCCGCGTACGGGGTTGTCGTGTACATGCTGGTCGCCCATGTCCGCTGCTCCAAAGAAAAGGGGCCCTTGACCGGATGATCACGGGCCCCGTGGTCGAGGTGCCTTAACGTCCCGTCGCGCGCATCTTCTGCACGGTGAAGATGCTGGGCGGGTTCTCCTGCGGGTTGACGTACGACTTGAACTGCAGGGTGGTGCAGTGCATGGCCTGCTCGTCGAAGAACAGCGCGCAGTCGTCGATCGCCACGCCTACGCCCTTGTTCTTGGCCAGGTGATGGTCGGCGTGCGACTTGCAGATCGGGAAGTACTTCCAGGGCTGGCCCTTGCGGTCGTACTGGGTGACGATCGGCAGGGTGGCGCTCTCGGAATCCATGTAGATAACCCGCCGGCTGAGCGGATGGTTGGGATCCTTCGGCTTGCCCTCGATGATGTAGGACTTGCGCAGCTGCCAGGTCACCTGCGGGAAGCAGTTGCCCTGGCCGCCGAACTTCACGAAACGGAAGCCGTCGGCATCGCCCTTGGGTTCGACGTCCAGCTCGGGCAACTCGTTGTGCTTTTCGTAGGGCATCAGCACATTCTGGGTGCCCTTGTAGGTCCAGGTGTAGTCGGAGAGACGGCCGTTGTAACCCTCGAAGTCCTCGATCATCGCATCGGTGCCGAGGAAGGCATCGGTGATCTGGCCGACTGCCAGGCGCCGCACGCGGCGCTGGAAGCCCAGGTACAGCCAGCCGTCATCGCGCTGCAGGTCATTCTCGTAGCGCCAGATCAGCAGCTGCGTGTTGGCCAGGTCGAAGGGCTCGAGCACGGTGGCGGAAATCGAGCGGAAGATCTGGCCGGGGTTCGGGGTGATGTCCGGCTTCGGGTCGAAGATCGTGCGGTGCTTCCAGTTCAGGAAGTGCCAGTCGAAACGGATCTGCCGCTCGCTCTGCCCGGTCTTCGTGTTGCGGAAGGTCCACCAGAAGGGATTGATGGTCTCGCTGTCACCGGCATTGATGGAGCGCTGGAAGTTCCACATCAGCTTCAGGCCCGCCTGCGGATCCTTGGCGTCCGGTTCCTGCGGGAAGGGGCGTCCGGCATCGAAGTCCACGAGCATCCCTTCGGGCGACAGCTTGACCTTGCCGGCGCTCTTGCGGGTGGCCTCGATGTAGTTCGGATGCTGCGGCAGGGAGAAAGTCGGCGTGGTCGGGATCTCGAACCAGCCCTTCTTCACGTAGCGGAAGGTGAACGGGTCGAGAATGCCTTCCAGTGCATCGACGTTCTTGGCAGTGATGCGCATGCCGGGTTGATAGCCCGGTGCCGTCGGTGTGGATTTCTCATAAGGCGCAAACGCGTTCTTGATGACCGCATCGGACACCTCTGCATGTGCTGCGATGCCGGTCAGTCCGGCTACGGCAGCACCAAGTATTACAAGCCTTTTCATGGTCGGGAACCTCGCGATCAGAACTGGTAGCGGATGGTGAACTGGATTTCGTCTTCGTTCCGGGCAGTACCCAGCGGGCCCGAGCGGAAGCGTCCCAGCGGCTCGAAACCCGACAGGCCCAGGCTGCTGTATGCAGTCAGGCAGGGCGTCGGGTCAGGCCCCAGGGCGATGTCCGGTGCGCAGGTGGCTGGCGGGAACGGGTTGGCGCTGCGGTTGTCATCTGCCTCGACGGCACCCTTGTGGTTGGCCCACTTCAGGTTGAGGCCGAGCTTGAACACCCAGTTGTTGTCGGGCTTGTATTCAACCGAGGGTGCAATGGCGCCGGCACCGGCCCGCGTGTCGTAGGCGGTGATGATCTGCGGGGTGAGCCGGTCGTTCATGTAGTTGCCCTGGATGAGCAGGGTCAGCAGGACGTTGTCTTCCCAGTCCTGGAAACCGATCCGTCCGGTATGCGGCCCGGGCGGCAGGTCGATGCCGGCCGAGTTCACCAGATAGGACTCATAGTCCATCAGGTGCTGGTAGAACATCTGGGCGGAAATCAGGAAGGCCCGGTCCTTGTTCAGGAAGGGGATGAAGGTCGGCCGGTCGAAGCCGATCACGCCGCGGAACACATCCGACTCCGAGTAGAGGTTCGGCTTGCTGGTGTCGGCAAAGCCCTCGTCGGTGGTGTAGGAAGTTTCCACGCGGAACGAGGTGCGGGCGCGCTCCCAGTACCAGTCGGCCGAGCCACCGACCATGAACAGGCGGGGGAATTCGACATCGAAGGCGATATCGTAGGGGTGCGGAACGTTTTCGACGCCCGGCGTGAAGGGATCATCGGTCGGGATTCCGCCGCGCAGTGTGGGGAACTGCGAGTAGAAGTACATCGCGTTCAGCGAGAAGCCGACACCCTTGTAGACGCCCTCGATGCGCCCGCCGAACTCGCTGTGGTCGGGTTCATTGACGTCGCGGATACCGATGGAGTGGCTGGGGAAATCAACAGCTACGCCGGTGGCCGGGAAATTACCCACCGTACAGCCGTTGTCCCAGCAGTTTGCCAGCGCGCGGAACAGGTTGCCGGCGCCGAGGATCGCATAGGGTTCGCCACCCTGGCCCAGGTCGTGCGGGCGGAAGGACTCGACCTTGTAGATCAGCTGGAAGTTGAGGTCTTCCAGCGACTTGGTGGCGCCCATCCGGTATTCGAGGTTGATCATCGCCTGCGGAATGCGTGAATCCTCGAACTCGGCGTAAAGGTTCTCGCGGGAGAAATCCATCGGGTTGACGATGTCGAGTACGCGGAACAGGTCGGTGCGTCCCCACACCACCTGCTGCCGGCCAAGGCGGATGGCGAGTTCGTCGTCGCCCGTGCCCATCGGGATGGTGCCGGCTACCCACAGTTCGCGGATGAAATCGAGGTCATCGTTGATTTCCTTGTAGCGCAGCTCGTCGCGGTCCTTGTCCATGTAGTCCTTCAGGCAGCCGCGGTTGTCCGTGTCGCAGGGCCGTACCGGAGTGGCCAGCATCACGCCGCCATCCTGGTAGGAATAGATGTCGCCGGCCGCAAACCGCAGGCCGTCGTTCGGATTGCCTGGCGAGTTGATCGTGCCGCCGGTGCCCGGCAGGGGAATGGCGCCATCTGCGCCGGTCCCATCCGGTCCGAAGGTGCCCGCATAGACGAGATTGGTCGGCGGAGTGAACGGCGGTGCGAACCCGTTTATATAGCTGAAGAAGGCGGGGTTGCCCGGGGCGGAGTAGCTCAGCGGGCCGCCGGCTTTCCGGCCGTATTCGTCATCGTTCATGTCGTAGACCGCGTCGTAGCTGAGGCGGAAGGTGGCGCCCACCGACAGGTCCGAAAAGATTCCGCGCGGCTGGGCCTGCTTGAAGAGTTCCAGCTGTCCCTGCAGGCGTTGCTTGGTCAGCCCGACCTCATCGCGCACGTTCGTCATGTTGTCGACGAAGCCGCGTACTTCGAGCGAGCCGTCTGCGGAATTCCACACGGCATATGCCGGTGTGCTCAATCCGATGCATAAAGCCAGGCCAAGCAGGATGCTGCAATGGCTGGCCGCAAGCGGAATGCGAATGAGTCTCATGGTAACTTCCCCCTGGATTGCACTGGCAGTCGGTTGAACCCTGGAACGGGTGCGGGGTGCCTGACATGATGCAGCCTCCCCCGAAGCCAGTCGCCAGCAGCTCGATGCTTCTTCTGCCATGCGCGATAAAGCCCGTCAATGGCCGCCGGGCTGTCACGACTGATTCGTATGTATCGGCGCCGAAATTGAACGACCAACTCGCCAGCTTTCGAACAGAATCATTCCATCCTTGCGTCGGTCGCACCTGGCGTGCGCGGCTGTGGGCAGAACAGAAATAAGGGGGGCGCTTGAAAATTTCCGGCTTTCAACCTGCGGTATTCATGCTTGCTGCTGCCGGTCTGCTGGCAGGCTGCGAGTCGCCGCTCAATCTCAAGGGCGTAGAGGCATCGGAGTCATTGGCGATACGCCGTGGCGACCTGTTCCAGGATGCAGCCTCCACCGACCAGGCACTGGTGGTGGTCGGCAATCACGGCCTGGTATTGCGCTCCGTGGACAACGGCAGCACCTGGAGCCGGCAGGAACTGCCCGGCTGGCCCTCGCTGATCGATATCGCGGCCTGTCCGAACGGCCAGTTTGCGGCGCTGGCAACCGAAGGCGAGGTGCTGGTGTCGGCCGATGGCGGACAGAGCTGGCGCTCGAACCCGATCCAGACGGAAGAATCACCGCAGGGCATCACCTGCGATCCGCAGAACCGCCTGTGGGTGGTCGGCAGTTTCACCACCATCATCGTCAGCGACGATGCCGGCCAGAACTGGGAAGACCACTCCATCGGCGATGACATGATCCTGACCACGATCCAGTTCATCGATGCGCAGCACGCGATGATCTTCGGCGAGTACGGTTTCAGCGTGCACAGTGCGGATGGCGGCGAAACATGGACGCCGGGCACGCCATTGCCAAACGAGTTTTATCCGCAGGATGCCTGGTTCCGCGATCTGCAGACCGGCTGGGTCGCCGGTCTTGCCGGCCAGATCCTGCATACCGCCGATGGCGGCCAGACCTGGGCACTGCAGCCCACCTCGACACTGGTGCCGATCTACAGCCTCGCCGGCATCGGCAACGAAGTCTATGCCGCTGGCGGTGAAGGTACCGTGCTCAAGCTCGACGGTGACAGCTGGCAGCGTGTGGACCACGGTCAGCCTGTCCGGCTGTTACTGCGCGTCGTGCATGCCGCAGGCAATGATCGCCTGCTGATCGGTGGCGCAGCCGGTGCCCTGTACGCCGTGCCGAGGAGCTGACATGAACGAGAACCTGGGTTTTTTCCCGCGCTTTGGCAACCTGCTGTTCGATCACCGCAAGCTGGTGCTCCTCGGTGTCATGCTGATCACGGCATGGTTTGCCTGGCACATCCCGGCCGTGCGCATGCTGTCGGACTTTGCCGACCTGCTGCCGCAGCAGCATCCCTACATCAAGCTCCACAACAGCATCCGCGACACTTTCGGCGGGGCCAACATCATCACCATGGCCGTGGAAGTGGAGGAGGGCACGGTATTCACCAACGAGACGCTGGCGCGCATCCATCGCATCACGGAGGGCATGGACAAGCTCACCAGCATCAACCACAACCTGGTGACCAGCCTCACCCACCGCAACACACGCAAGATCTCGCTGACGCCGGACGGCAACATCCGTTCAGTGACCTACTACGACCCGCAGTACGGCGATTACTCGCCGGAAGAGCTGGCCGGGATGCAGCGCGATGTGGTGGCGAGCCCGCGCGTGTTCGGCCTGCTCGTTTCGCCAGACCTCAAGGCGGCAATCATCAAGGGCACGCTCAACGAGGGCGCGCTCGACTACGGCAAGATCTTCGAGGAGCTGCAGGCGATCCGTACCGCGGAGGCGGCCCCCGGCGTGCGCATATACGCCACCGGCAATCCCGTGCTGGTCGGCTGGGTGGATTCCTACAGCGCGCAGATCCTGCAGATCTTCCTCTACACCGTGTTCATCGTGCTGGTGATCCTGATCGTCTACACGCGGCGGCTGTACGGCATCCTGCTGCCACTGGCCGGCATGGCGCTCACCAGTATCTGGGGCGTGGGCTTCATGGGCGTGCTGGGCTACAACCTCGATCCACTGATGCTGGTGGTGCCCTTCCTGATCTCCGCGCGCGCCCTCTCGCACGGCATCCAGAAGGTGGAGCGCTACTTCCTCGAGCTCGCGCGCACCGATGACAAGCAGATCGCGGCCCGCAATACCTTCAATGCGCTGTTCCGGCCGGGTGCGCTGGCCATCGTCGCCGATGCGGCGGCGCTGTTCCTGATCGGCCTCGGCTCCGTGCCGATCAACGACAAGATGGCCATCTATGCCTCGTTCTGGGCGGTGAGCATGCTGGTGACCGTGCTCGTGACCCTGCCCATGCTGCTGGCGATCCTGCCCAAGCCCAAGAACATTGCCGCCAAGCAGACTTTCATCCGCGATGCCTTCCCCAAGCTGGCACTGGTGGTCGGCACGCCGGCGCGTGCCAGGGCGGTGCTGTGGGTGACCCTGTGCATCGTGCTGGTCGCGACCTGGCTGAGTTTCAAGGTCCAGATCGGCGAACCGGAGGCGGGGTCACCGCTGCTCTATCGCGATCACGACTTCAACGTGTCATCCAAGGCGATCAATGACCGCTTCCCGGGTTCCGAGGAACTGTTCATCATCGCGCGCACCGAGGAAAAAGGCGGTCTCAAGCGTCCCGAGGTGATCAAGGCCCTGGCCGATTTCCAGAACTACATGCTGCTCGATCCCACCATGGGCGGCGCGAAGGGGCTCAACAACCTGGTGATGCAGGTCAACCAGATGACCCGCAACGACGACCCGCGCTGGGCAGTGGTGCCCAACCGCGCGAGCGATGTCGGTGGCCTGATGTTCATGTACATGATGTCGGCGCCGGTTCCCGGTGCCTTGCTCGAGTACCTGGACACCGACGAGCAGGTTGCCAACATGGTCTTCTACTACAAGGACCACACCGGCGAGACCATCCGTCGTGCGATCCACATGGTCAAGCAATGGCGTGACGAAGTCGGCAGCAAGGTGCCGGGCCTGAACATCGAGCTGGCCGGGGGCCCGGTTGGCGTCACGGCGGCGATCAACGAGGAAGCCTTCGAGACCAACGTGATCGTCGTGCCGGCGGTGCTGCTGCTGATCCTGATGTTCACCTTCTGGTTCTATGGCTCCCTGCATTCCGGGGTGATGATGCTGGTCTCGATGGGTTTTGCGACCACGCTGACCTACGCCTGCATGGGCCTGCTCGACATGGGGCTGAACGTGAACACGGTGCCGATGATCGCGGTGGGCATCGGCCTCGGCGTGGACTACGCCATCTACATGATGGACCGCATCAAGGAAGAGATGCATGGTGCAACCGAGCTGCAGGAGGCGGTGAAGCGCGCGGTCAGCACCACCGGTGTCGCGATCGCCTTCACGGCAACCACGCTGATCGGCGGCATCATCATGTGGGTGTTCATCTCCGACCTGCGCTTCCAGGCGGACTCCGCGCGCCTGCTGATCATCATGCTGGTCCTGAACGCCTGCTCCGCGATGTTCCTGGTGCCCGCCTGGGCCGAGATCTTCAAGCCGAAGTTCATCATGGAGGCGGGACGGGAGCCGAGGTGAGGCGGCTCTCCTAAAGCAGGTACTCCACGTCCAGAAACGCGACGTAGTCTTCCTCGCTGGCCTGGTCGCGGAAGCTCGAGTGGCTGGCGCTGCCGCCGAGGCCAAGCTTCCAGCGACCGAAGATGCGCTGGTACTTGCCCGACAGCATCAGCAGGTCCTCGGCGATCTCCGTCACCGTGTTGCCGTTCGGCTCGCCGGGGTATGCGTCGCTGTTGTCATTGTTGAGTTCGGCATAACGCAGCGACCACTGCCAGCTGACGTCGTTCCGCATCTGGGAGATCATGCCGAAGACCACGGAAGTGGCATCGTTGTCGTAGAGATTGCCGATCGCACGGCCCTCGTAGCGCATGCCGGTCCTGTAGATGTGGTGCTCGTAGTAGCAGTCGCCGATGCCCGGTGGCCGGCCACTGCAGTCGGTGAAGCTGTCGGTGTATTCGACATACATCAGCACCGGTGTGTCGAACAGGCTGACCGTGGTGTCGATGCCGCCCGAGGGCTGGGCCTTGGTCCAGAACTTGGTGCTGCTGTCGCTGCCGTCCTCGGCGAACGACTGGTAGTAGAGGCCGAACTCGTGCCCGGCGATGGGCACGGACAGGCGCAGGTCGTAGCCGGCCTCCTGGTTGCCGGGTTCGTCATTCCCGTCAGGACCGCAGTCCAGGCCGTCGTTGCCGCAGTTGTCACGACCGAGCAGCACATCCCAGAAGGTGCTGAAGCCGCTCGGCCGGCCGTCACCCGCCCATTGCGCGAGTCGGGTGACGCCGACCTCCAGGCGCGGATGTGCCTTGAAATTGAGCCGGAAGCCCCACAGCAGCGTGTTGTCTATGGTCCGGTTGGTGCCCATGTCGGCCATGAAGGTGGTGACCGTCCAAGGGATCCGGTAATCCGCCGTGAACGGCAGCCTGAAAGGCCGGGAATCGCGGCGCGTGATGGCCAGTGCAGGCATCGGCCGCGCATTGCTGCTCAGGGCCAGGTTGGTGTCCCAGCCCGGTGCCCACCAGCGATCCTGGAGTCCGGCGCTCAGCACCCAGTTGCCCAGCGTGCCGGCCAGGTAGCTTTCATCGAGACGGAATTCCTCGTCGTCATCCGGGTCGGCGACCCAGGCTGGCTTGAGCTTGAGTGCCCAGCGGTCGCCCAGCGTGCTGTAGCTCAGCGCCACCGTGTTCTTGTCGCGGTATTGGTCACCGAAGCCGGCGAAGCGGTTGTCGTCGTTCGCCACGGTAATGCTTGCCGAGCCGACCGGCCGTTGCGAGAAATCGAGGTGACGCATGACGTCCTGCCAGGCATTCAGGGCTGGCGCGTCGAGCTTGCCTGCATCGACCGCGCGCAGATCGCCCTCGATGGCCGCCCACATCAGCGGCCAGGTATTGACCGGTGCCCTGATCAGTCCCCGGTCAGCGAGGTAGCGGATTTCCGCGCGCAACGCGAGGTTCGAGGTATCGATCCAGGGCTCGGCACCGGCAACTGTGGCGATGCCGAGCAGGGCGAGGGCGGGCAGAAGGGTGTTCGGACGACAAGGGCTCATGTGGGCAGTTTCTCTTGCAGGACTTTTTCGAGTATCCGTGGCTCGGCGATCCACGACCGTACGGTTTGCAGGTAAAGGGCATCGCTGGCGCTCTCCGCGCACAGGCGGATCCGCCGGCAATATCGCTCGAAGCCCATGCCGGCGGTAGAGAATACCGAAACGACGGTCAGCGGCTCGCTGTTTCCCGGCAGCATGGCTTCCAGCGGCAGCTTGCCCGGCACGCGGATCACGCGGTCGCCGAGGAAGGCGTAGTCGCCGGCATCTTCCGCGGGATGATTCTTGAGCACCACCGGCCTGCCGAGCGTCTGCAGGTGGCTGACGATGCGGTCATACACCCGCTGCTTGTCCGCCAGGTTGACACCCGGGATGCGAAACGGCTGGGTGGCGAGGATGACCTGCCCGGCATGCCGGGGGATGACCGCCATACCGCTGAATATCCGGTCCATCAGCGCGCGTGCGGATTCATGCTCCAGAAAATCGATGCGCCGGCCCTTGTCGCGTATCCGTTCCGGCAGCCGCTCGGGGTTCAGGGCATGAATGGCCTCGCAGGAAGCTTCCTCCCCCATCACCCTGCTGCCCGGCGGAAGTCCGTGCAACAGCCGGCCCGGCCATTTCCACCAGGCGCAAAGCTGCAGCCGGTAGTTTGATTCGCCATCCTCGATCAATGAAAACCGCGTGATCAGCAGCCTGAGCAGGCGTGACATCCGGTTGCGCTCGTTGAAGAGCCACAGTTGCGGCTGATGGCCACTCGTTCGTGCCACATCCAGAGCGGCCAGGAGCTGTGGCGCCTGCTCAGCCAGCAGTATCCGCAGTGGCGGGAGCAGGGCTTCGGGTGCCTGCCAGTTGCGCATGGCAAAGGAGTAACACAGTCTGCCGCGGACGGTATCGTCCATGTACTGGCGGACGCTGCAGCGGCTCATCTCGCGCACGACGATGTTCGCCGGCAGCGAGCCGAGATTCCAGTCTGCAAGGGAGGCGTGCTGATAGTCGGCAAAAAACAGGATGTGGTGCAGCTCCGTCCTGTGACGGTCGGCCCGCAGCAGTGCGAACAGCAGATGCCGCACGGTCGAGCAGACATAGATGTTCAGCATTCTTCGGTTACCGCATGCAAGTCCGGAGCCACTGACGCACAATGTACTGCAGTGCGAGGCCTGAACACAGGGAGTCCTGGATCCGTGCCTGAGGGGAAAATCAGAATACTGGTGATTGCCGACTACCTCGGTCGCAAGAATCTCAATCCGGTCCGGCCGGAGGCGGCACAGCTGGTCGGCGCGCAGGCTTCCGGCGAAGTGGACATCACGGTGATGTGCAGCCCGGAGTCCATCCTCGTGGACTACTACCGCAGGCTCGGCCTCCGGGTCATACCGCACAAGATCCGCAGCAAGCTATCGCTGGAGTCGATCCGCTTCATCCGCAGGCTGGTCCGTGAGCAGGGTTTCCAGATCCTGCACCTCTTCAACAGCCGTGCCATCAGCAACGGCGTGCTGGCGGCCATGGGACTGCCCGTCAAGGTGCTGGTCTATCGCGGCCAGCCGGGCAGCCTGCGGCGCTACGACCCCATCAGTTACCTGAACTGCCTCAATCCGCGCATCGACCGGATCATCTGCGTGTCGGAGGCGGTGAAGACCTATCTGGAGAAACAGCTCTGGTGGGGGACCGACAAGCTGGTCACGGTGTACAAGGGGCACGATCTGGCCTGGTACCAGCAGCCGGCGGCCGACCTCGGCGCGCTGAACCTGCCGCCGGGGGCTTTCAAGCTGGCGATGGTGGCCAACCTGCGCGCGCACAAGGGCCTGCATGTGCTGATCGCGGCCACGCATTACCTGCCTGCCGAGGCGCCGATCCACATCCTGCTGGTCGGGCCGAAACCCGATGACCCTGCGGTGCGCGAGCTGGTCGGCAAGGCGGCACATCCGGAGCGGATCCATGTACTCGGCTACCGTGATGATGCCCCCGAGGTCGCCGCAGCCTGCGACATCATCGTGTTGCCGACCACCAAGCGCGAAGGCCTGGCGCGGGCCGTGGTCGAGGCGATGGCCTATGGCCGGCCGGCCGTCATATCCGACAGCGGCGGCAATGCCGAGCTGGTGGCCGACGGGGAGTCCGGTTTCGTCGTGCCGGTCAATGACCCGAAGGCGCTGGCCGAGGGCATCGTCAAGCTGTGGGCAGATCCCGCGCTGCGCGCGCGATTCGGCGCCGAGGCACGGCGCCGGATCCGCGATATCTTCAACGTGGAGCAGGGCACGGCAAAGACCCTGCAGGTCTATCGGGAGCTTGCCGGCCGCTGAGTGCGGTCAGCGGCCGGCTTTCCTGTCGCCGCTCTGTTCCAGGTACCACAGCCCCGCATAGCGGTTGAATGCAGCCTGGGCGAACATCACCGCCATCATCAGTCCGCGCTGGCCGTCCAGGAAGCCGAGCCTGAGCACATAGATCAGGAAGAAGGTCCACACCGCGCGCACGACCGCAAAGGGGATGCCGTAGCTGCGTTTTTTCTGCGCGTAGTACCTGCGGCTGGTCTCCCAGGCGTAGCTGCGGTTCTTCTCCAGCAGGTGATCGAAGCCCCTGAGCGAGTTGTGCATCAGGTAGCCCTTGCGGACCGTGGACATCTTGCCTTCGGTCACGATGTGCCCGTGCACCACCACCGGCGTGATGTGGGCGCCTTCGCGCCTGAACAGTCGCTTGGGTGCCCGCGCGGAACGACCATGCTTCAGCTGCTTGCCGAGGATCACATTGCCCCAGGGCAGCTTGAAGGCGACCTCCTCGATCTGCGGCCTGGACAGGATGGCCCGGATCGAGGCCTTCATCTCCGCATCCAGCCATTCGTCGGCGTCGATGATGAGCACCCAGTCGCAAGTGGCCTTGTCGAGTGCGCGCTGCTTCTGGAAGCCGTCGCCGGGCCAGTCTTCGGTGATCCAGACCTTGTCGGTGTATTCGCGGACGATGGCCACGGTGTCATCGGTGCTCCCCGAATCGAACACGATGATCTCGTCGGCGATGTTCTTCAGGGATTCCAGGCAGGGCCGGATGCGGTCCTGCTCGTTCATGCAGACGATGATGGCCGACAGTGAATGCATGGTCGCTCCCGTGTGTCCCTACCAGAACCGGTAGTAGTCGAGCTGGCGGCGCATCTTCAGGTTGCGCAGCAGGTTCAGCGGCTTCCGGTCCTGCCAGCCGCCGGCCAGCATCTCTTCCACGGCATCCATTATGCGGCCGGCGCTCGCACCGTCGCGCCATGGCGTGATGGCCGGGCCATAGGCGGCGATTGCCGCCCGCAGTCCGGCATCGGGCGCAAGTGCCCGGACGATCGCCTCGCGCAATTGCCCCGGTTCCTGGATGTCGATGAGAAACGGTCCCGGATTGCGATTCCGGTAGCTGACGACCGGTTTCCCCAGCAGCAGGAATTCCTGCAGGATCGACGAGTTGTCGCAGACCATGACATCGGCCCGGTGCAGCAGTTCGATGACCTTGTCGGTGCCGTGGAATTGCAGGTTGTCGCCGGCCAGCGCCTGGTAGCGCGCAACGGTGTCCGGCGCCATCTTCGGATGCAGCGTGACCAGCCACTGCCAGTCCGGCGACTTGCTGAGCCGGGCGATCTCCGGGTACAGGGCGTCGGCGCCCGACAGGCTGGGGGTGAAGGTCGAGGCCAGCAGGATCTGTGGCCGGGCGTGCGCGCTATCGTCGCCCTGGAAACCGAACAGCGTGTCAAGCTTCAGCCAGCCGGTTTCCCGCACCCGGAAGTAACCGCGTGCGGCTTCCAGCGGCCTGAGCATCGCCGTCTGTGAAGGACTCTGGGTGCAATAGAGATCGAACAGCCCGCGCTCGGGAATGAGGTTGCCGCGCTTGTCTTCATTGATCCCGTGGAATACCTGCACCTTCAGGCCGGGGATGAAGGCGGGTGCGCGATCGCCGGGCGCGAATACCGCATGCGGTGCATACCGCACGGCCGCCGCCGCATCCGCTACGGCGATCTCGCCCGGCCTGAGCAGGCGCGCCGAGGCATCACCGAACACCAGCCAGCGCACCTCGTGGCCGCGCCGCCGGGCCTCGGCCTGCAGCGGGCGCAGGATGTCGAAGGAGTAATCCTGTTCGACATAGAACAGCAGCCGTCGCCCGTCGCCGGCTTGTCCAGGGGCGGCATTCATCGGTAAAAGCGCCGCATTTCCAGCAGGGTTGCCTCGATCCGTGCCGGATCGGGCCTGAGGCCCGCCTTGGGCCGGTAATCCGGTCCCAGCACCTCGACGAGCCCGCCCGGGTAGCTCACGATCAGCTTGTCCGGTTCGACGATCGCATGGCTGTTGTAGCTGCCGGCAATCATCCACTCCCATGACTGCGCGTCAAAGAGGTTGCTGCCGCTGCTGTAGTCCGACAGCGGATTGCTGCAGCCAAAGACTTCGCGCAGCAGGGTGCCGGGCAGATCCTGGTGTGCGCTGCGATGGGTATAGACCTGCGGTTCGCGGCCGGGCCAGCGCATGACCAGCGTGGAGCGCAACTGCCAGGGGCCGTAGTTGCTGCCGTGGCCGATGTTGCCGAGGCCCAGTTCGTCGAACTCGTAGCCGTGGTCGCTCGCCAGGATCACCAGGGTTTCGCGCGGGTTCTGGCTTGCGTCGAGGATGGCCAGCACCTCCTGCAGTTCGTGATCGGCGGCCTTGATGCCATGCATGTACGCCGCTTCACGTTCTGCCAGTGTGCGCGGCGCTGCCGTGCTCTCGCCGGTTTCGCTGGCTGCGTTGCCGGGATCGTAGTAGAGCAGGTTGAACCACGGCCGTTCCGGCGCGCTGTGCTTGTCAAACCACTGGCGCCAGGCGCGCGTGATATCGACGTTCCGGTCACCGCCGCGCGGAGCCGCATACAGCGACTCCGGATCGACAGCAGCGAACACCGTGCGGTCGATCCGTGAGGGGCTGCCGAAGCCGACCGAGCTGAAAGCGGTGATCTCGTAGCCGCG
Source organism: Gammaproteobacteria bacterium (assembly GCA_023383705.1). Taxonomy (GTDB): domain Bacteria; phylum Pseudomonadota; class Gammaproteobacteria; order Steroidobacterales; genus SHZI01. The sequence continues at coordinate 33,388 of JAHDYM010000005.1, forward strand.
TGCGGTCAGCTGGTCCATGAGCACTGGCTGGCGCTGCGTGTCGTTGAAGGCCTGCCAGTAGGTACTCGGCAGGCCGTAAAACATGGAGAAGAGCCCCATGCGCGAGGAGTTGCCGCCGCTGTAGTGGTTCTGGAACTGCAATCCTTCGCCTGCAAACCGGGCGATCCGCGGCGTGTTTTCAGGGCTGATCCGGTCTGGCCGCAGGGCATCGATGATGACGAACAGGATATTCGGCAGCCGGGCATCGTCCATCTCGCAGGCCAGCGGGTTCAGCGGATAACGCAGCTGGCCGCTGTCCTGTGCGCCGGCCTTGCGCAGCAGGCGCGCACGTTCCACCTCCCCGGGATCGATCAGGCCCAGTCGGGCCATGAGGCGGGTGGCCTTCATCGGGAAATACACCGGCATGTAGCGATTGAAGCCCAGCGCCGGCGCGTAGGCCGTCGCGTCTGCCCAGATGTGGATGCCCTGGCCACCGCACCAGGCGAGCACCAGTGCTGCTGCCAGCCAGATGCCCTTGCGCCCCCGGCTTGCGACCACCCGTTGCCAGACATTGCCGGCCAGCAGTGCCTCGAACAGCAGCGCGACACAGAAGATGATGCCGGCAAAAATCCAGGTGGAGGTCTCGAAGATCTGCGCGGTCAGCGCGCTCATGTGATAGCGGTATTCCGCAAACACATTCGTGTCGAGCGTCAGGATGGTCAGGGCGGCTGCGGCAACCGGCACGCCGATCGCCATCAGCAGGCCCTTGCGCGGCACCAGCAGCGCGAGCGGGCCGAGCAGCAACATCAGCGGGAGCCAGCCGAGCAGGGCGAACTGGCCGATGAAGGCCAGCGCGACATAAATGAGCGCCAGACCCGTCTCCGGCATGCCGAAGGCCAGCAGGTAACGCAGCCCGACCAGGCCATACAGCGCTGCGTTGGCGATGCTGAACCAGCCGATCCAGCGCAGCAGCGTGCCGCGCGTCGGTGGGCGGGTTGGGGTCGGAACAGCGGTCACTGAGGGTCTACTCCGGGTGGGCATGGCGTGGCAGGGCAGGATTCTAGATCAGACCCCCCGGTGAAGCTTGATTGTGTTGAATGGACGTATTGCGTTATATAGGGACATATATAACGAACGCAGAGGAACAAATGGACCGGTATCAGACGACTGACGCGATGGACCCTGTGCACCAGTGCCGGTGGGTGATTCTCGGTGCCATGGCGCTGCTGGCGATGTTTTGCCCGGGCCTGTCGGTGGCTGCCGGGAGCGTTACGCCGTCTGAACTGGGCACCGTGCTCGTGACTGCGAAACGACTGACGGTCGGCGAAGTTGGTCCGGACCAGGTGGCATCCCTCGTCGGGCAGCAAGCGATGCGGGACTTCAACCGCGACAATGTCGGCGACGCACTGAACCTTCTGTCCGGAGTCACTCTGTCAACCAACTCGCGCAATGAAAAGACGATCGCGATTCGCGGCTTCGACTCACGACAGGTCCCGTTGTTCATGGATGGCGTGCCCGTCTATGTGCCCTATGACGGCTATGTGGACTTCAGTCGATTCACGACGGCCGACCTGGCTGCCATCCAGGTGGCGAAGGGCTTCAGTTCGCTGGCCTACGGGCCCAACACGCTCGGTGGTGCCATCAACCTCATTTCGCGCAGGCCGACTGAGCGCTTCGAGGCCGATGGCCGGATCAGTGCCGGAGCGGGTGAGGAGCGGCAGCTGGCCCTCAACCTCGGAACCAGGCAAGAGCAGTGGTACCTGCAGGCCGGTGTGTCCCGGGCCGAGGCCGATTATTTCCGCCTGTCGTCGGACTTTGTGCCGACTGCCACAGAGAACGGTGGTGTCCGGGATAACTCCGCACGCAGCGATGACAAGATCTCGTTCAAGCTGGGCCTGACACCCAACCTGAACGATGAATATGTCCTCAGCTACTACCGGCAGGATGGCGAGAAAGGGCAGCCGCCATCGACGATTCCAGCCGATGCCCGCTACTGGAAGTGGCCGTATTGGGACAAGGAAGGCATTGCGCTGCTCACGAATACCGCGCTGGGCGACAAGGAAAGCCTGAAAACGCGCTTCTATGCCGATGACTACGGCAACGAAGTGAACAGCTATACCGACAGCAGCTACACCACGCTCAAGACCTCCGGCAGGGGCAGCGTCAGCACGGGCCGCAGTATCTACGACGACCGTGCCAAGGGTGGGTCGCTGACGCTTGAGTCGGTGCGTCTGGCAGCGAACACCATCCGCCTGTTTGCCAGCTACAGGACGGACGAACACCGTGAAAAAGACGCCAATGGCGTGCAGAACAGCCACTTCAAGGATGAGCTGGCCTCGTATGGGCTGGAAGACAATATCCAGCTGTCACCGGCATGGCTGTTGTCACTCGGCATCAGTCGCGACGAACTGCGTCCGGAGGCCGTCTACAGCGCCGGCAACGCTTACTCATTGCCTGACAGCAAGGACGCGACCAATGTACAGGCGGGGCTCTTCCACGACTGGTCGGACAGCGTCCGGTTCTATGCCACCGTGGCCAGAAAATCTCGCTTGCCGACGCTCAAGGACCGGTATTCGCAACGGCTCGGCACCTATATCGAGAATCCGGATCTGCAGCCCGAAGAATCGCTCAACTATGAGGTCGGTTACCAGGGCATTGTCCGTGAAACCATCCGCAGCGAAGCGGCGGTGTTCTACAGCGATGTCGATGACAAGATCCAGTCGGTTGCCAATGTGTCGGGCAACCTGTCGCAGATGCAGAATATCGGCAAGGTCCGCATTTCCGGCCTGGAACTCGCCATGCACGACCAGGTCTCTGCACGGATCGCGGCCGGTTTTTCTTTTACGCTGATCGACCGGGACAACCGTGCCACGGCGAGCCGCCTGACCGATGTACCGCGCCAGAAACTGACCCTGGATGCCCGGTTCGAGGCCGCGAACGACATCGACCTGATTGCATTGCTCGAAGCCAACAGCAGTCGCTGGGTGTCCGATACGGCCGAGCTTGCCGGCTTCGCAACGACGAGCCTGAAGGCTGTCTGGCGAGCGACCCCGCAACTGGCTGTGGAAGCCGGGGCAAGCAATGTCTTTGACAGGGACTACGCCCTGGCAGATGGCTTCCCGTCGGCTGGCCGGATGTGGTTTGCGGGCGCCAGCTGCCAGTTCTGAAACCTGTGGAGAATTGCGTCATGAAGAAGTTCCTTTGCCTGTGCTGCGTGCTGCTGGCGTCCCTGGGTGCTCGCCCGGGTGCCGCGGCCGACGGTGTTTCCGGGCAGCCACCGCCGGCCAGACAGATTTTCGTGAGTGGTGCCGTACAGCAGCCGTTGACGCTGGGTGTCCCCGAGTTGCTGGAATTTCCCCCACAGCAGATCAGCGAGGTGCAGCTGATCTGCCAGAGCGGTGCCAACAAGGGGCAGCTGGAAAATCTCAGGGGTGTATTGCTCAGGGATATATTGACCAGGGCGCAGGTGTTGGCACCGGGGCACAATGACGTGAAGAAAATGATCGTCGTTGCCAGTGCCACGGATGGCTATACGGTTGTCTTCTCGTGGAGCGAGATTTTCAATTCACCGGTGGGCGATGGCGTGATCGTGTTCTTTGAAAAGGACCGCGCGCCGCTGGCTGACAATGAAGGCCCGATCGCGCTGGTGTCCCGGCTGGATACCCGTACCGGGCCGCGCCATGTGCGCTGGCTGAAGTCCATAGAGGTCCGGAAAGTGGCAGACTGACAGCCATCTGCTGATACCGGGAGCCGGCGAGTGGCAAAGAAGGCACACATCGAGGTCGGTGGGTCCCTGTGGCTGGCGAGCGCTGGCAAAGATGGTCCTGCGGCGGGCCACGGCCGTATTTCCCTGTTGCGCGCCATCGATGCGCACGGGTCGATCAGTGCCGCCGCACGTGAAATGGGCATGAGCTACAAGGCCGCCTGGGATGCGATCGATGCGATCAACAACCTTGCCGGCACGCCGCTGGTGGTGCGTGAGACCGGCGGCAAGGGCGGTGGTGGCACCCGGCTGACGCCGCACGGCAAGCGCTTTATCGAATCTTTCGCGTTGATCGACACGGCCCATCAGCGCTTCCTGCACGATGTCACAGCTGCGCTGTCGGATGGCGGCGACACCCTGAAACTGCTGCGGAGACTCGCCATGAAAACGTCGGCCCGAAACCAGTTCTACGGCAAGGTTGCCGTGCTCCGCCGCGGTGCCGTCAACGATGAGGTAGAGCTGGAACTGCCAGGCGGTGATCGTATCGTCGCGATCATCACGCATGAAAGTACTGCAGAACTGGGCCTGGCGGTGGGCAGTGATGCGGTTGCCATGGTGAAGGCTTCGTGGGTTCTGCTTGGAGCCGGCGACAGTCCGCTGAAACTGTCGGCGCGCAACCAGCTGCATGGCAAGGTACGGAAGGTCGTGAAAGGTGCGGTGAATGCGGAGGTTGCGGTCGAGTTGTCTGGCGGGACCGTCGTGACTGCCATCGTCACGAACGGCAGTATCGACAGCCTGGGACTTGCGGTCGGCAGGCCCGCTGTCGTCCTTTTCAAGGCGTCGAGCGTCATAATCGGAGTAGCGGCATGAGACGTTCAGCATCTGCCTGTTGCCTTGCCCTGATTCTGCTGGTCGCGCTGCTTCCTGCTGTTGCCGGCGCCGGCTCGATTACGGTAGCGGCCGCATCGGACCTCAAGTTCGCGATGTCGGAAATCGTCGCCGGTTTTCAGGCCGCGCATCCGGATGACACCATCGAGGTGGTCTACGGCTCGTCCGGCAAGTTCCATGCGCAGATCGCCAATGGCGCGCCCTTCGACCTGTTCTTCTCCGCGGATATCGCCTACCCGCGTGCACTGGAACAGCAGGGCCTGAGCAGCGGAGCGACAAGGCCCTATGCGGTCGGCCGCATCGTCCTGTGGAGCCTCCGGCCGGAACTCGGCCGCTTGTCCCTGCAGGAGCTGCCGACGGCGGCCATCCGCAAGTTCGCCATTGCCAATCCTGAGCACGCGCCCTACGGCAAGCGCGCGCAGGAGGCGCTGGAGCATGCGGGCGTGTGGATGGCGATGGCGCCGAAGCTGGTGCGGGGCGAGAATATCGCGCAGACCGCGCAGTTCATCGACAGCGGTGCCGCCGATGCCGGCATCGTCGCGCTGTCGCTGGTGCTGGCACCGGACCTCAAGGGCAAGGGGACATGGACGCTGATTCCCGACAGCTGGCATGAGCCGCTGGAGCAGGGCTATGTGATCACCAGGCGTGCCGAAGCGAATCCGCTGGCCGCTGCCTTTGCGGCCTGGATCGAGACTGATGCGACGCGTGAGATACTGCGCCGCTACGGTTTCGCGCTGCCGGGCGAGGGGACGCAGTAGGCATGTCGGGGGCAGACCTGCAGGCCTTGCGGACGACGCTCGCGCTCGCTGCCCTCACCACGCTGATCCTGTTGCTGGTCGGCACGCCGCTGGCCTGGTGGCTGGCGCGCACCCGCGCGCGCGCCGCGCTGCTGCTCGAAGCCGTGGTGGCCCTGCCACTCGTGCTGCCGCCGACGGTACTCGGTTTCTACATGCTGGTGGCGCTGGGTCCGCAGGGGCCCGTGGGCGGCCTGCTGCAATCCTTCGGCCTGCCGCACCTGGCCTTCACCTTTACCGGACTCGTGCTCGCGTCCACGCTCTATTCACTGCCCTTCATGGTGCAGCCGTTGCGGGACGCTTTTGTCGCCGTCGGCCGCCAGATGACGGAATCCGCGGCGACGCTGCGGGCCGGCCCCTGGGACCGCTTCTTCAGCATCGTCGTGCCCATGTCGAGACGCGGCTTTATCACGGCGATTACGCTCTGCTTCGCGCACACGGTGGGTGAGTTCGGCGTGGTGCTGATGGTCGGTGGCAATATCCCGGGCGAAACCCGCGTGCTCTCGATCGCCATCTACGACCACGCCGAAGCGCTGGACTACGCTTCCGCACATCTGCTGGCCGGCAGCCTGCTGGTGGCGTCTTTCCTGCTGCTGCTCGGCGTGTATGCGATGAACCGGCGGCACCGCCTGGCGCAGTCTTGAGCATTGCGGCACGCTTTCAGCTGGCCTGGCCGGGCTTCAGCCTGGATGTGGATCTGCGTATTCCCGCCACGGGCGTGACAGCGCTGTACGGCCCTTCCGGTTCGGGCAAGACCACGCTGCTGCGCTGCGTGGCCGGTCTGGAGCGCGCAGCCTCTGGTGTTCTCGCGCTCGGCGACGAGATCTGGCAGGACCAGACGCAGTTCCTGCCGACCCACCGGCGCGCGCTCGGCTATGTCTTCCAGGACGCGGCGCTGTTCCCGCACCTGAGCGTGCAGGAGAATCTCGAGTTCGGGCTCCGGCGCATCGCTGCCGGCGATCGTCGTGTTTCGCTCGACGAGGCCGTCGACCTGCTCGGGATACGGTCTTTGCTTTCCCGTCGGCCCGAACGTCTTTCCGGTGGTGAACGCCAGCGCGTGGCCATCGCGCGTGCGCTGGCTGTGAGTCCGCGCCTGCTGCTGCTCGACGAACCGCTGGCCGCACTCGATCTCGCGCGCAAGCGGGAAATCCTGCCGTATCTGCAGCGCCTGCACGAGACGCTGCAGATCCCGGTGCTCTACGTCACGCATTCACCGGATGAGGTCGCGCGCCTTGCCGATCACCTCGTCGTGCTGAACCAGGGGCGCGTGCTTGCCAGCGGCCCGGTGGCGACCGTGATGTCGCGGCTCGATCTGCCCGGCAGCCACGAGGATGATGCAGGTGTGGTGCTCGAGGCCACGGTTGCCGGGCGGGATGCCGAGTGGCACCTGCTGCGCGTGGAGGTTCCGGGTGGCAGCCTGTGGGTGCAGGACAACGGGGTGGCGATCGGTCGCAGGCTGCGCCTGCGGGTGCTGGCCCGCGACGTGAGCCTCGCGCTCAGCCGCGCCGACGACGTCAGCTTCCTCAATCTGCTGCCGGCCACGGTCACGGCGATCGCGGCGAGTGCCCATCCGGCCGCCAGGCTGGCGCAGATCGATGTGGGCGGCACCCTGCTGCTCGCCCGCCTGACCGCACGCTCGGTGCATGCGCTGGACCTGCAGCCCGGCAAGCAGGTCTGGGCACAGCTCAAGTCCGTGGCTGTCATCGAGTAGCTGCCACCCCCCCCTGTGGACAGCGGTCCCCCGGCATTTCGGGTAACGAAGCGTTGTTGAACGGAAGGCGGCCAAGCCCCCATCGCCCTGACATCAGAATCGAAATTCATTTATAGAAACCCCGTTACGACATATTGACAAGGCCAGCGTTGCCCAGTACTGTGTCGCCACAGTCAGTTGTCGTAACGGCGTTTTTGCATTTATGTACCTTGGTAGGCTCGCCGAAGTCCAGATGGGCTTCCCGTTCCGGTCGCGTCTGGAGCACGACCCGCAGGGCGACGTGGCGGTAATCCAGATGAAAGACATCGATGGCGCCAACCTGCTCCATGCTGAGGAGGCCATCAGGGTGATGCTGCCAAAGGGCAAGACACGTCACATGTTGCGAGCGGGCGACCTGCTGTTCCGCTCGCGCGGTCGCAGCAATGGTGCGGCACAGGTAATGGAGGGGATCGGCTCGGCCGTGCTTTCTGCGCCGATGCTGCTGATCCGGCCCCGCGGCGTGCTGCCCGAGTACCTGTGTTGGTACCTCAACACACCGGCCACCCAGGCGCAGCTTGCGGCGATGGCAGAGGGTACGTCGGTACGGATGATCAGCGCCGAAGCCCTGAAGACGCTGGACGTGCCGCTGCCCCCGCTGGACGTACAACGTCGCATCGCCCAGGCCGCCGCCCTGGCGGAACAAGAAAAAACGCTGCTGGCGCGGATCGCCACCCTTCGCGAGCGCCTGTCCACCCAACTCCTGATCAAGTTTGTCCGTGAGGCCACGCCATGACTGAACAGCTCATCCAGCAAGACGTCAACAACACCGCCTGGGCGGCCTGCGACACCTTTCGCGGCGTCGTCGACCCGGCGCAGTACAAGGACTACATCCTGGTGATGCTGTTCCTCAAGTACATCAGCGACCAGTGGGCCGACCACTACGCTGAATACCGGAAGGAGTACGGCGACAACGAGGAGCGCATCCGCCGCAAGCTGGAGCGCGAGCGCTTCATCCTCCCCTACGTCGAATTCAAGGACGAGAAGACCGGCAAGGTCACCGACCGTTTCCTGGCCGACTTCCATGCCCTGTACGAGCGGCGCAAGGCCGCCAACCTCGGCGAGCTGATCAATATCGTGCTCGACCACATCGAGGAGGCCAACAAGGCCAAGCTTGAAGGTGTGTTCCGCAATATCGATTTCAACTCCGAGGCCAATCTCGGCAAGACCAAGGACCGCAACCGCCGCCTGGAAAACCTGCTGGGCGATTTCGCGAGGCTCGACCTGCGCCCCTCCCGCGTCTCCGAGGACGTGATCGGCAATACCTACATTTACCTGATCGAGCGTTTTGCCTCCGACGCCGGCAAGAAGGCTGGCGAGTTCTACACGCCCAAGCAGGTCTCGAAGCTGCTGGCGCAACTGGCCGCGCCCAAGCCCGGTGACCGCATCTGCGACCCCACCTGCGGTTCCGGTGGCCTGCTGATCGAAGCCGCCGCACTGGTCGAGGCGCAAGGCAGCCACGGAAATCCAAACAAGGACTTTGCCCTGTTCGGCCAGGAGGTCAACGGCAGCACCTGGGCACTGGCACGCATGAACATGTTCCTGCACGGCAAGGACGCAGCCCGCATCGAGTGGGGCGATACCCTCAACAGCCCGGCACTCGTCGAGGCCGACCGTCTGATGCGCTTCAACGTGGTGGTAGCCAACCCGCCATTCAGTCTGGACAAGTGGGGCAGCGCAGAGGCCGCGGCCGACCGCTACAGCCGATTCTGGCGCGGCCTGCCGCCCAAGTCCAAGGGCGACTATGCCTTCATCACCCACATGATCGAGACCGCGCTGCCGCAGGAAGGTCGCGTGGCCGTGGTGGTACCCCACGGTGTGCTGTTCCGGGGCGGTGCCGAAGGCCGCATCCGCCGTGCGCTGATCGAGGAAAACCTGCTGGATGCCGTCATCGGCCTGCCGGGCAACCTCTTCCCCACCACCTCCATCCCGGTCGCCATCCTGGTGTTCGATCGCGCCCGCGAGAAGGGCGGCGCCCGCGAAGCCTGCCAGGACGTGCTCTTCATCGACGCCAGCCGCGATTATCAGTCCGGCAAGAACCAGAACGCCCTGCTGGACGAGCATATGGCCAAGGTGCTCGCTACCTTCCGTGCCCGGCAGCCGGTGGACAAATATGCCCATGTGGCGAGCCTCCAGGAGATCGCCGACAACGACTTCAACCTCAACATCCCGCGCTACGTGGACACCTTCGAAGAAGAAAAAGAGATCGATGTGGCTGCGGTCGAGCAAGAGATCGAGCGACTGGAAGGCGAACTGGCGGAAGTGCGCGTGCGCATGAAGCAGTACCTCAAGGAACTTGGCATATGAGTGGTGGCGAGCTGATCCTCTACACCGCCGAGGATGGCAGCGCCGCCATCCAGCTGCGTGCCGAAGACGGCACGGTCTGGCTGACGCAGCTCGAAATGGCCACGCTGTTCGACACCTCCAAGCAGAACGTCAGCCTGCACATCAAGAACATCCTGGCCGAGGGCGAACTGTCTCCGGCAGTCGTCAAGGAATACTTGACAACTGCCACTGACGGGAAGAACTACAAAACAAAGGCTTACAACCTCGACATGATCCTGGCCGTCGGCTACCGGGTGCGCTCCCCGCGCGGCACCCAGTTCCGCCAATGGGCCACCACCCACCTGCGCGAATACCTGGTCAAGGGTTTCGTGCTGGACGACGCCCGGCTCAAGGAGCCCGGTGGCTGGGACTACTTCGACGAACTGCTGGCGCGTATCCGCGATATCCGCGCCTCGGAGAAGCGCTTCTACCAGAAGATCCGCGACATCTACGCTACCGCCGTGGATTACGACAGCAAGTCGGAGGCTGCCCAGCTGTTCTTCAAGAAGGTACAGAACAAGATGCTCTGGGCCGTCACCGGCCACACCGCGCCCGAGCTGATCGCCGGCCGCGCCGACCCCGCCCTGCCCAACATGGGCCTTACCACCTGGGCCGGCGGCCGGGTGCGCAAGCAGGATGTCACCATCGCCAAGAATTACCTGAGCCAGGACGAGATCGAGGCGCTGGATCGCATCGTCGTCATGTACCTCGACTATGCCGAGGACCAGGCCCAGCGTCGCTGCACCCTGACCATGCTCGACTGGGAAGACAAGCTCGACGCCTTCCTGCAGTTCAACGAGCGCGAGGTGCTGACCCACGCCGGCAAGCTGCGCGCGGATGTAGCGGAGAAGCTGGCGTTAGAGCGGTACGAGAGTTTCGACGCCGCTCGGCGTGAAGCGGCGCGGCTGGCGGCGGATGCCGTAGACATGGCGGCGCTGGAGAAGGCCGAACGGCAACTGGAAGGCAAGGGGCGGGGGAAGAGAAAATGAAAACGCCCGTCAATTGGAAAAGCACGCTGCTTCATCGTGTTGCCGAAGTTCGATCTGGTCTGTCGAAGAGCACGAAACGCGAAGGACCGACTGTCAGGAAACCCTACTTGCGGGTTGCGAATGTCCAAGACGGCTTCCTTGACCTGTCAGAAATCAAGGAAATCGATGCGCCAGAGAATCAGGTCGCGCGCTTCACGTTGAAGCAGGGAGACCTGCTGCTAATTGAAGGCAACGGCAATCCTGAAAACCTCGGGCGCGGATGCATTTGGGATGGCCAAATCCCGGAATGCGTCCATCAGAACCATGTCTTCGCCGTACGGACTCTGCCCGACGCTGAAATGCTGCCGGAGTTCATGGCGCTTCAGCTTCAGTCAGATCACGGACGCAATTATCTCCTTTCATGCGCAAAGGGTTCGACAGGTCTATCTACGCTCAACTCTGCGCAGTTGAAGGAGTTCCCTCTACTCTCGCCGTGCGTCACAGAACAGCGATCCATTGTCGCTGCGATTGCGACCTGGAACACCGCCATCCAGAGAACCGAGCAACTGATCGCGGCGAAGGCGAGGCAAAAAGCTGGTTTGATGGCTGAATTGCTTACTGGGCGCCGGCGTCTTGCCGGGTTCCAGACGGCGTGGCGCACTTGGCATCTCGGTGAGTTGTTCCGGGAACGGGTGGAGAACAACCGGAAAGACCTGCCCCTGCTCTCAATCACAAGAGAGGAAGGAGTAGTCCCACGAGATTGTCTTGACCGAAAAGACACCGCCAGCGAAGACAAGTCGAAGTACCTGCGTATCTGCCCAGGCGATATTGGTTACAACACCATGCGAATGTGGCAAGGCGTTTCGGCACTGTCTCGCCATGAAGGAGTTGTCAGCCCCGCTTACACGGTTTGCATTCCTGGCCCGGAGATTGACGGCACGTTTGCGTCCTACTTGTTCAAGCTGCCGGAAGTGGTTCACCTGTTCTACCGCTTCTCACAGGGCCTAACCTCGGACACATGGAACCTAAAGTTCCACCACTTCGCGGCAATAAGAGTTCGTATCCCTGAGCCCGAAGAGCAAGTCGCTATTGCTTCACTTCTCTCGATTCTTGATGAGGAACTGGCGCTCATCAGGCAACAACGCGACGCACTTGCACATCAGAAGCGCGGCCTGATGCAGAAGTTGCTCACCGGCCAGTGGCGGCTGCCCATCGAGGAGGAGGCAATGGCATGAGCGATCTCATCACCAAACTGGCCGACGAGGCCAACCGGATCGAGGAAGACACCGAGCACTCGTTCAAGGGGCACTACAACGCGGCAGCGCGCTGGGGCCGCTATCACCTTTGTATCGGCTTACCCGCCGCGCTGTCGGCGGCGAGCGCCGGTGCAGCCGCCTTCAGGGACCAGCCGGAGTGGGCAGGTGCGCTTGCGCTGGTGTCCACCGCGCTAACAACCGTATTGACGTTTCTGAAGCCATCGGAGCGGGCGGAGATGCACAAAGCCGTCGCCGGTCAGTACCAGTCGCTGCGCAATCAGGCACGTATCTTTCGGGAGATCGGCCTGTTGGACGGCATGGCGCCTGAGGAAGCCAAGACCCGCCTGTTCGCACTTGCAGAGGCACGTGACGAACTAAACCAGCGGGCGCCAGCCATCGCACGTGGTGATTACGAGTTGGCAAAGCAGGATATCGATGGCGGGCGGGCCCGCTACCGTGCAGATGAGTCGAAACCATGACTATTAACAGCTATCTCTCCGGCCTTGCTATTCAGGCGATCCTCCGCGATGACGAGAAAGCGAGCGTGCAGCGTTCGATTATTGCGTTGCAAACCCGCTTGGCCAACCACTTTGGTACACAGATCGATCGGCACTTTGTGTTTGGCTCCTATAGCCGTGGAACCATCCTGCCCCGTTCGATGGATCCGCAATCGGATGTCGATTACATGGTGGTCTTTGCCGATACCGGACTACAGCCGCAAAGCTACTTGGATCGTCTGCGTCGATTCGCTGAGGTCCAGTACGCCCGATCCGAAGTGGCGCAATCGAACCCGACTGTGGTGCTGGAACTCAACCACATTCGCTTCGAGCTGGTTCCCGCTGTAAGGAACTGGATCGGTGGCCTGCAGATCCCCGGCAAGGGCTCCGGTTATCAGAGTTGGCAAGATACCGACCCGAACGGTTTCAACCAGACGCTGAGCAACACAAATCAGGCCAATGGCAATCTCATCAAGCCCCTGGTCAGAGTCATGAAGTACTGGAACGCCACGGCCGATTACCCCTTCGAGTCCTATGCACTGGAACAACATATTGCTGGGCAGGGATATAGCTTCCTTGGGCTGCTTGCCTCTCGCCAATTGGCGCAATACTTCTTCGAAGCTGTCGACTCACTAGAAGCGGGCTGGTACTCGCCGCAATGGAAGCAGGATGCGGTACGACGTCTTAAAGAGTTGGCCTCTCATGCCCAGTCCAAAGAGCGGTCTGGCCAACCGGGCGTTGCGGAAATCACGCTCAGGCGACTGCTGCCCCCAGTTGGCCGCGCGGTGAGGGTCTGACGGTGGACTCCTTCCGCTTCGATGAGAAATACCTCTCCCAGATCCCAGCGCTACAGGTCCTGGTCAATCTGGGCTACCAGTACCTGACGCCTGCCGAGGCGCTGGCCGCACGCGGCGGCAAGGCCGGTAACGTGCTGCTGGAGGAGATCCTGCGCGAGCAATTGAAGAAGCGGAACCGCATCCAGCACAAGGGCGGCAGTTATCTCTTCAGCGAGGAGAACATCCAGAGCGCTATCCAGCGTCTGAAGAACGTCAAGTACGACGGTCTGCTCAAGACCAACGAGGCGGTGTACGACCTGTTGACGCTGGGCGTGGCGCTGGAGCAAACCATCGAGGGCGATCTGAAGAGCTTCACCCTCAACTACATGGACTGGCGCAACCCGGCAAACAACGTCTATCACGTGGCCGCCGAGTTCGCGGTGGAGCGCACGCGCAGCGTGGAGACCTGCCGGCCGGACGTCGTGCTGTTCGTCAACGGCATCCCCTTCGCGGTGATCGAATGCAAATCGCCCAGGGTCGAGGTGGCCCAGGCTATCTCGCAGACCATTCGCAACCAGCGCGACGAGTACATCCCGCGCCTGTTCAGTTATGTGCAGATGGTGCTGGCGCTCAACAAGAATGAGGCGCGCTACGCCACCACCGGCACCCCAGCCAGGTTCTGGTCGAAATGGAAGGAGGACGTGGCGGATGCTGAGTTGGCGCCACTGCTGGAGCGCCCGCTGCCGGAGTCGGTCAAGGCCTCGCTGTTCGATCTGGCCTTTGCCGAGCTGGGTGTACGCGAGGAAATCGCGCCCTATCTGGTCGGCCGGCAGGTGACCGAGCAGGATCGAACACTTTACGCGCTCTGCCGCCCTGAACGCCTGCTGGAAATGGCCTGGGCCTTCACGGTGTTTGATGGCGGCGTGCGCAAGATCGCGCGCTACCAGCAGATGTTCGCCATTCGCGAGGTGCTCGCACGCGTCAAACAGACGGACGACAGCGGCAAGCGGCGCGGTGGCATCGTCTGGCACACCCAGGGTTCGGGCAAGTCGCTGACCATGGTGATGCTGGCGCGCGCGCTGGCACTGGAACCCGCGATCCGCAACCCGCGCATCGTGCTGGTCACCGACCGGGTGGATCTGGACAAGCAGCTCGGCAACACCTTCACCGCCTGTGGCCTTTCGCCCGACCGCGCCGAGAGCGGCCGCCACCTGGTGGAGCTGGTGTCAGACGGAAAAGCGCATATCGTCACCACCCTGGTGCACAAGTTCGACAAAGCGCTGGCCTACAAGAAATTCAGCGACGCCTCGCCCGACATCTTCGTGCTGGTGGACGAGACCCAGCGTACACAGCTGGGCGGCTATTCGGCGCGCATGCGGCAGATGTTCCCCAATGCCTGCTACATCGGCTTTACCGGCACGCCACTGCTCACTCGCGAGAAAAGCGATGTCGCCAGGTTCGGTGGTGTGATCCACACCTATGCCATCGACCAGGCGGTGGCCGACGGTGCCATCGTGCCGCTGCTCTATGAAGGGCGCATGGTGGAGCTGGAGCAGAACCAGGCGGCGATCGACGTCTGGTTCGAGCGCCACACCCAGGGTCTCACCGACCCGCAGAAGGCCGACCTCAAGAGGAAGTACGCCCGCGCCGAGATGCTGAACAAGGCCGAGCAGGTGATCTACATGCGTGCCTTCGACATCAGCGAGCATTACCGCCAGAACTGGCAGGGCACCGGCTTCAAGGCACAGCTCGTGGCCCCCAACAAGGCGGCGGCGCTGCGCTACAAGGCATTTCTCGATGAGCTGGGCACGGTCAGCAGCGAGGTGATCATCTCCCCGCCCGATGAGCGAGAAGGCTTCGATGAGATCGATGCCGAGGAGTCCAGCGATGCGGTAGTGGCCTTCTGGCAGCGCATGATGAGGCGCTATGGCTCGGAGGAGGACTACAACAAGCAGATCGTCAACGCCTTCAAGTTCGGCGAAGAGCCGGAGATCCTGATCGTGGTGGACAAGCTGCTGACCGGCTTCGACGCACCGCGCAACACCGTGCTCTATCTCACCCGCCGGCTCAAGGACCACTCCCTGCTGCAGGCCATCGCCCGGGTGAATCGCCTCTACGAAGATGAGTCCGGCAGCAAGGCCAAGGACTTCGGTTACGTCATCGACTACGTGGGCGTACTCGGTGAACTGGACCAGGCGCTGAGCACCTACAGCGCCCTGGATGGATTCGAGGCGGCGGATCTCGAGGGCGCGCTGACCTCGATCCATGCGGAAGTCCGGGCACTGCCGCAGCGCCATGCGGAACTGTGGGACCTGTTCAAGACGGTGAAAAACCGTCAGGACGAGGAGGCCTTCGAACTGCTGTTGTCGAATGAAAAGCTGCGCGCGGATTTCTACGAGCGGCTGACAGCCTACGCGAAGACTTTGGGGATAGCGCTGTCCAGCGAACGCTTCATCACCGAGACGCCAGAGCAGAAGCTGCACACCTACAAGAACGATCTGAAACGCTTCGTCAATCTCAAGGCAGCAGTGAAGCTGCGCTATGCCGAGTCCGTGGACTACCGCGATTTCGAGTCGCGCATCCAGAAACTGCTCGACACGCACATTTCGGCTTCCGAAGTGGTGCGATTGAATGCACCGGTGAACATCTTCGACGAAGCCGCATTTCAGAAAGTCGTTGAGGAACAGGGCGCTGGCGGCGAGAAGAACCTGGGCGCCAAGGCCGACATGATCGCGCACGCTACCAGGCGCGCCATCAACGAGCGGCTGGAGCAGGACCCGGCCTTCTACGAGAAGTTCTCGAAGCTGATCCAGCAGGCCATCGACGACTACCGCGCCAGGCGCCTGTCTGATCTGGAGTACCTGCAGCGTGTCACCGAGATCAGGCAAGCCGTGGTCTCGCGCAAGGGCGACGACCTGCCGCCGGCGCTGAATGGTGACGCCGATGCGGCCGCCGTCTATGGCCTGCTGCGCCCCTTCGTGGCGAGCCATCTGAGCGATACCGAGCAGGCCCGGAGCACCGCCGCCGAGGCCGCCGTGGCGGTGTGGGATATCTTCCGGCGCAACAGGAAGGTGGGCTACTGGGACGACCTAGACGCGCAACGCCGCACCATGAACGAGATCGACGACTATCTCTATGACGACGTGAAGGGCGCGCGCGGCATCGCGCTATCCACCGACGAAATGGACGAGATCATCGAGAAGACCATGCAGCTCGCCCGCCACCGGATGGAAGGGTGAAGGCCATGGTTGGCAGCCTGACCTACGGCCGGGACACTATCCGCTACGAGGTACGCTTCCTCACATCGCGCCAGACGCTGGCCATCGAGGTCCATCCCGACAGTCGTGTGCTGGTGCGCGCACCGATGGGCTGTCCGGAGGCCCTGATCGTGGAGCGGCTGCAGAAGCGCGCTGGCTGGATCAGCCGGCAACTGGCCGAGTTCGAGCGCTATCGCCCCCGTACTCCGGCGCGACAGTACGTCAACGGTGAATCGCACCTTTATCTTGGCCGGCAGTACCGGCTGAAGCTGATACCGGGCGATGCGGCCGGCGTGAAACTCGCACGTGGCGTGATGCTTGTCAGCCTGCCTGGTGACGCTGACCCGGAGCGCGTCAAGGCGCTTCTGCATCGTTGGTATCTCGACCGTGCCCGGGCCGTGTTCAGCGAAGTCCTGGAAGCCGGACTTCTCCACCTGAAGGGCATCGACCAGCCGCATCTGATGGTGCGTGCAATGCAATCTCGCTGGGGCAGCCTGTCACGCGCCGGCACCATGACATTGAACGTGAATCTGGTGCGCGCGCCTCGCCCCTGTATCGAATACGTGGTCACCCACGAGCTGTGCCATATCCGGTACCGCGATCACGATGGCCGGTTCTTCAAGCTGCTTGGGCAGCTGATGCCCGATTGGGAGAACCGTAAGCGGAAACTGGAGGCGGCGTTGCTATGAGGTGCTGCCGAACCGATGGTCTGCTCGATGCCGGTACCAACCATGCTTAAGATAGCCGCCCTTCGGCGTGTTCTGAGTTATCACGTCCCGTGGCACAATTCGCCCCATTCACCGGAGAGAACTCGATGTTTCAGGCAATGATTCGCGGCGCAGTGCTGGCCGTGTTGCTGGTCGCGACGGCACAGGCCGGGGGCACGCAGTCGCCAGCAACGGCAGCAGCAGGCAAGCCTGCACCCGTTGCGCAGGCCAACGCTGTGCGCAAGGCTTTGGTGGCGCAGGACGGGCAGGTGGAACTTGCGGCATCACAATTCAGCGATGCGCAGCTTGCCGGCATGCGTCCGGACTATGCGCAGCTCAAGCCCCGCGCACGTACCAATGCCGAGTGACTGAATCCCTCTTTGCGTCCTTGAGATCTGGTTGAGGTCATGGCCCGACGCCATCCGGCACTGATTCCGGTTGCCCGCGATCATCATGAATGCCTGATTCTGGCCCAGCGCCTGATGCACGGTACGACGGCACCGGCTCGCGACTGGCCGCGCGAGCCGGCGCCACAGGCTGAGCTGCTGGCTGCGTTCTTCAGGCGGCATCTGCAGGCGCACTTCGCGGTCGAGGAGGCACTGGTATTCCCGGCAGCCCGGGTTGCCGGGCCTGCAGCGGAAGCCCTGGTCGCGCAACTCCTCGACGAGCACCGGAAAATGACCAGCCTCGTCGCCCAGCTGGCGGCCAACCCGCAGGTCACGGTGGCCGAGTTGCGTGCCTTTGGTGAATTGCTGAACGCCCACATTCGCCTGGAGGACCGGCAGCTCTTCCCGATGATGGAAACAGGGATGCCGGCCGATGCGCTGCTGGACCTGCAGCGGCTGGTTGAAGCACGTTACGCGCCCTAGAGCTTGCCCAGCGCCGCGAGGATCTTCTCCGGCGTGATCGGCAGCTCGCGGATGCGCACGCCGATCGCGTTGTAGATGGCGTTGGCGATGGCCGGTGCCGGTACCGTGATGCAGGGCTCGGACAGCGATTTCGCGCCGAAGGGTCCGCTCGGCTCATTCGACTCGATGAAGATGCTCTGGATGTCGCGCGGCATTTCCACCGCGGTCGGGATCTTGTAGTCGAGGAAATCGCCCGCGAGGCAGGAGCCTGACACCGGGTCGAACAGCAGGTTTTCCATCAGCGCGTAGCCCATGCCCTGCTGGAAGCCGCCCTCCACCTGGCCTTCGGCGCCGTTGCGGTGGATCAGCTTGCCGAGGTCGTGCGCGTAGACCACGCGCAGCACCTGTACCTGGCCGGTCTCCGTATCCACTTCGACCTCGACGAACTCCACCGATACCGGCGAGGGATTGCTCTTCGGCGCGAGGCTGGAGACGCCGATGATCGTGCCCTTTTCCTCGAGCGTGGTCGGTGCCGGGCCGTTCTTGCCGTGCTGTACGAAGGGAGATTCGGCGCGGGTGACGACCTCGGCGACGCTCAGCGAGCGCTTCGGATCGGCCTTGACCGAGACCCTGCCGTTGGCCACGGCAAGCTGTTCCGGATTGATATCGAGCATGATGCCCGCGACCTTCAGCAGGCGTTCCCGGACCGTGCGCGCGGCAGCCTGCACGGCGTTGCCGGCACTGTAGGTCGCGCGGCTGGCATGGGTGGGCGCATCCACCGGCACGGTGGTGGTGTCGGAGTTCTGCACCATGCGCACGGCCTCCATCGGCAGGCCGAGTTCTTCAGCCGCTATCTGGCAGAGCGTGGTCGTCTGGCCGGAGCCGATGTCCATCGTGGCGATGGCGAGGTCGGCGGTGCCATCGACGTTGAGCTTGATGATGGCGCCCGAGTGCTCGTAGATATCCGGGAAGCCGACGCAGCCGCTGACCCACAGCGGCTGGCAGGCAAAGCCCATGCCGCGCTTTTTCGTGCCGCTGCCGCTGTCGGCCTTTTTCCGCTGCGACCAGCCGATGCGCTCGGCGCCGCTCTGCAGGCACTCATCGAAGGCATAGCTGTCGAGCGTCACGCCCGGGACCATCGGATGCGGTTCACCGGCGTGCCAGGCGTTCTTGCGGCGGAACTCGATGGGATCGAGCTTGAGTTGCTCGCAGATCTCGTCGATCTGCGATTCAGCCGCAAAGCAGGCCTGCGGCGAGCCGTAGCCGCGATAGCCGCCGCCGATCATGTTGTTGGTATAGACCGTATAGCCTTCCCACTTGCTGTTGGGGCAGCGATAGGTCATCAGCAGGCCGAACACGCCGTGGACGTTGATGACCTCGGCGCCGTGCGTGGCATGGGCGCCGGTGTCGAGGATGCTCCTTGCATGGCGGGCGGTGAAGGTGCCGTCCTTCTTCACGCCGGTCTTCAGGTAGACCTTGATCGGGTGCCGCGCGGTGGTGATGAAGTCCTCGTAGCGCGTCTGCTCGATGCGCACCGGGCGACCGGTCTTCCGGCTCAGCAGGGCGGCGATCGGCTCGATGTAGCCGATGTCCAGCTTGCCGCCGAAGCCGCCGCCGATGTAGGGCGCCTTGATGACCCGCACCTTGCTCTCGGGGATCTCCAGCGCGTAGGCAAGTTTCTCGCGCACGCCGAACAGGTGCTGCGTGGAGGAGTGCACGGTGAAATTGCCCTGCCGGTCGCAGTCCACGATGCACACGCGCGGTTCCATGTAGCAGGTATGCACCCGGTGGCTGCTGTAGACACCCTCGAAGATGTAGTCGGCTTCGGCGAAGCCCTTGTCGAGATCGCCGAAGCCGATCACCGGATTCACGGCCACGTTGTTGGGCGCATGCTCGTGCAGTTGCGGTGCACCCGGCTGCATGGCTTCTTCGGGGTCGAAGACGGTCGGCAGTTCCTCGTACTCGACCTCGATCAGTTCGATGGCCTGCTCGGCGATGCGCAGCGAGGTCGCCGCGACTGCCGCAACCGGCTGGCCGGCAAAGCGCACGGTGTCGCTCATGATGAGCATGTCCTGCACCATGCTGCCGGCATCGGTGGGCACGAAGTACACGGGGGTGAACTTGCGCTTGGGTACTTCGGAAGGCACCAGCACGGCTTTCACGCCGGGTAGTTTCTCGGCGGCGCTGGTATCGATGCGGAGGATGCGCGCATGCGGGTAGGGGCTGCGCAGCAGCTTGGCGTGCAGCATGCCCGGTACCTTGACGTTGACCGGAAAGGCCTTGCCGCCGGTGACCTTGTCGAAGGCGTCGGGACGCTCCGGGCTCGTTCCAATCAGGCTCATGTCGGTATCCCTGTCACTCAGCCGCCGGTCCGGGCAGCTGCCAGCTTGATGGCATCGACGATCTTCGTGTAGCCGGTGCAGCGACACAGGTTGCCGGCGATGGCGTGCCGGATCTGGTCTTCACCGGGGTTCTTCGTGGTGGCGAGCAGTTCGCTGGCATTCATGATCATGCCGCAAGTGCAGTAGCCACATTGCACGGCGCCGGCATCGATGAAGGCCTGCTGGAGCGGGTCCAGTGCCGTGCCGCCACCGCCCAGTCCCTCGATGGTGGTGATGGCTTTCCCGGCAGCGCCCGCTGCATACATCATGCAGGAGTACACGACCTTGCCGTCCACCTGCACCGAGCAGCAGCCGCAGCCGCCCGAGTCGCAACCCTTCTTGGTGCCGGTCAAATCCAGGCGGTTGCGCAGTACCTGCAACAGTGTCTCGTCGGCCTCGATGGACACTTCATGCGTGCTGCCGTTGATCTGCAGTTCGATGGTTTTCATGTGCAATCCTGCCTCAGCCCAGCCGCGCGAGCGCGGTGGCCAGCGTGCGACGTACATAGACCTGGGCGATATGGCGCCGGTAGGCCGCCGATGCGCGGTGATCTTCCACGGCCTCGAAGTCATCGACGACGGCTGCCGCCGCCGCTGCAAAGCCGGCTTCGCCGGCCGCCTGGCCGCGCAGCGCTGCCTCGGCGCCGGTCGCGCGCACGTAGGTTTCACCCACGCCGCCGCCGAGAATGATGCGGCAGTCGGCGCAGTTGCCGGCCTTGTCCAGCGTCAGTCGCACGGCGACATTGAGCAGCGACAAATCGTTGGCGTTGGTTTCGAGCTTCAGGAAGGCGCTGGCGGTACGGGCGGCGGGTGCGGGGATGTCGATGGCGGTGATGATTTCCCCGCGCTGCAAGGCGCTCTCGAACAGGCCGACGAAGAATTCATCGAGCGGAATGCTGCGCTGCCGGCCTGCCAGGCTGGTCTGGACCTGCCCGTCGAGGGCCAGGAAGGCGGCGGGCAGATCGTAGAGCGGTGCAGCGGCAGCGACACAACCACCGACCGTGGCGGCATTGAGGATCTGGCGTGGCGGATAGTGGAGGGCATCGTTGATGGCGGCCAGGGCCGGGTTCTTGCCGATCAGCGGGGCGGCAGCAACCTCGGCGAGAGTGGTCAGCGCCTGGATTGAAACGCCGCCCTTGCTGCTGGCGCCGATGCCGCGCAACCCCAGGCGGCTGATGTCGACGAGGGCGACGGTCTCGGTGAGCAGGCCCCGTACCTCCAGGCCGTGTACAAAGGTGCCGCCGGCAACAACCATCGCCCCGGCACCGTAGCGCTGCAGCAGCTCAGTGGCTTCCTGCAGGCTGGCGGGCAGGTAGTAATCATCGAGATTAAGTGCCATGGACTCAGACCTGGTTCAGGCTCAAGGGTATTCAATAACCCGGTTGCAGAGCATAGTCACGCCCCGGCAGGCCGGGGTTCCCATTCTGGGCAAATCTGTTAGCCGCACGCGCAGCCGGATAGATCGCCGGGCAGGCTCGTGTTATCAATTCCGGAGGGGAGAAGCAAGCATGTATCCTGCACCGTTCCGATACCACCGGGCCGCCTCCGTCGAGGCCGCCATCCGGCAACTGTCTGAACTCGGTGAGGGTGCCCGCGCCCTGGCCGGCGGACAGAGCCTGCTGGTCTGGATGAAGATGCGCTTTGGTGATTTCACCGACCTGGTGGACATCGGCCGCATATCCGGGCTGGATACCATTGAGCAGGACGCCGCCGGCGTACGCATCGGCGCACTGGCCACCCACGCGCGCATCGCCCGCTCGCCGCTGGCGAAGCTGCTGCCGATCGTCGGCGATTGCGCCAACGGCATCGCCGACAACCAGGTGCGCAGCCGCGGCACGATCGGCGGCTCGCTGGCCTCCGGTGATCCGGCCTGCGACTGGCCGGTGCTGCTGACCACGCTCGACGCGAAGCTGCATACGCAGGGGCCGGACGGCAAGCGCGACCTGCCGGTCGACGGCTTCGTCGAAGATCTCTACGTGACGAAACTCAAGCCCGGCGAACTGATCACCGGGATCAGCTTCGCGATGCCGGCCAGGGGCAGTGCGGGTGCCTATGTGGGCTTCAAGCGCTGCGCACCGGCCTATCCGACGATTTCAGTGGGCGTGCAGCTCAGCCTGAAGGACGGACAGTGCGAGGATATCCGCATCGCACTGGGTTCGGCCGGGCTTACCACCATCCATGCGCGCGCGGCCGAGGCCGAGCTCAGGGGCAAGACGCTGACGCCGGCCAGCCTGGCGCGCGCGGCGGATGCCGCAGTCGACGAGTGCGATCCCGTCGAAGACCAGCGCGGTTCCATCGCCTTCAAGCAGTCAATCATCAAGGTGCTGGTCAAGCGCGGCATCGAGACGGCCCGGCGCCGCAGCCAGGGCGAGACAGTCGAGGTAAGCCATGAGTACTACTGAACCCATCGCCCTGGTGCCCGTCGAGGTCACGGTCAACGGACAGTGGTATCGGCGCGAGGTCGAGCCCCGCCTGCTGCTGGTCCAGTTCCTGCGCGAAGAGCTGCGCCTCACCGGTACGCATATCGGCTGTGACACGACCTATTGCGGCGCCTGTACGGTGCTGCTCAACGGTGCGCCGGTGAAATCCTGCACGGTGCTGGCGGTGCAGGCCGACGGCAGCGAGATCCTCACGGTCGAGGGACTGGAGCAGGACGGCAAGCTGCATCCCCTGCAGACGGCGTTCTCTGAACACCATGGGCTGCAGTGCGGGTATTGCACGCCCGGGATGCTGATGTCCGCGCATGCGCTGCTCGCGGCCAATCCGGAGCCCAGCAGCAAGGACATCCGCAAGGCGATCCAGGGCAATCTGTGTCGCTGCACCGGGTACCAGAATATCTTCAAGGCGATTGAAGCAGCCGCCACCGAGCTGCGGGGAAAAGGCTAGATGGGTATCAAGTTCGACGGTGAATTCAGCGTGGCGGCAGCGCCGCAGGTGGTTTACGACCTGCTCTCCGATCCGCAGAAGTTTGCGCCGCTGCTGCCGACATACCGCAGCCTCGAGGCAAAGGATGACGGCACCACCGATGTGACGGTGGAGGTTGGCGTCGGCAAGATCCGTGGTTCGGCAGTCATCAACCTGGCGCTGGAGGGCGAGGAGGCCCCGCGGCGCGCAGCCTACAGCGGCAAGGGCAAGGTGATGGGCAGCGCCTTCAACATGCAGACGGCCTTCGATCTCGAGGCCGCCGAGGGCGGCGGCACGCGGGTGAAATGGGAGGGTGACCTCAGCATGTTCGGCAAGCTGGTTGCGCTGGCTGGCGGCCTGATCCGGCCGATTGCCAAGAAGGACATCCAGCGCCTGATCGATGCCATCCAGGCGGCCTTGTCGCCTGGCCAGGCGGGCTGAGATTCCTGGCCGAGAGGACTGGCCGGGACCATGCAGGGAGTGAGTGCATCATGAGTTGGGTAGGAAGCTCCTTGCGACGCAAGGAAGACGATCGGCTGGTACGCGGGCAGGGGCTCTTCGCCGATGACGAACTCGGCGCCGGCATGCTGCATCTCTACATCCTCCGTTCGCCCTACGCGCATGCGCGCATCCTCAACATCGATACGACGGCCGCCGAAGCCCTGCCGGGCGTGGCCTGCGTGCTCACTGGCAAGGACATCCTCGCGCACTGCGATCCCTTCATGCAGCTCGGCCCTTCGCCCTGCGACAAGATCCGCGATCTGCCGCTGGCCATCGACAAGGCCATCTTCCAGGGCGAGCCGGTGGCGGCAATTGCCGCGACTTCGCCGGCGCTGGCCATGGACGCCGGCCAGCTGATAGAAATCGACTACGAGATGCTCGATGCGGTGGTGGATGCCGGTGAGGCGCTGGCCGACAAGGTCATCCTGCACGAGGCGGCGGGCACCAACCGCACCTGGCACGGCGTGTATGAATACGGCGACGTGGAGCAGGCTTTTCGCGATGCGGCCCATGTGGTGCGCATCCCGCGCCTGCATTTCCATCGCTATGCCAGCACGCCGGTGGAAGGCAACGCCTGCGTGGCCGAATGGACGCGCCAGGGCACCGTCGACTTCCTCTGCAACAATTCCTTCCCCGGTTTTGCCCAGCAGCTGCTGGCCCCCGGCCTGCGGCTGAAGGTCGACCAGGTGCGCATCCGCACCCACGACATCGGCGGCAGCTTCGGCAACAAGATCTGGAACTACGTCTACATGGCGCTCGCTGCGCTGGCCTCGAAGAAGGCCGGCGGCCGGCGCGTGAAGTGGGCCGAACTGCGCACCGAGCATCTGCTCGGCAGCGGGCATGGCAACGAGCGGACCTTCCTCGATACCGAGGTGGCGCTGGACAGCAAGGGCGTGATCACGGCCGTCCGTTCGCGGCATATCGACGATTGCGGCGCCTATACGCGCTATGAGCCGCTGGGCTGCGTGATCTGGTCGCAGGTGCTGCCCGCCACCTACAAGCTGCGCAATATCCGCATCGACTTCACGCAGGCCGTGACCAACAAGTGCCCGGTGGTGCCGAACCGCGGTTACTCGCGGATGCAGCAGCTCTGGTTCATGGAGCGCGTCGTCGACATCTGTGCGCATGAGCTGCGGATTCCGGCCGATGAGATGCGCCTGCGCAACTACATCACCGAGTTCCCCTACGAGACCCCGAACGGCTGCGTCTACGATTCCGGCAACTATCCGGCGATGCTCGCCAAGGCGAAGCAGCTGGTCGACTGGGACAAGTGGCAGAAGCTGCAGGCGGCTGCCCGTGCGGAAGGCCGGCTGCTCGGCATCGGCATCGGCACGACGCTGGATTCCGGCACCAACAACTTCGGCCAGGCGCAGATCATGAATCCGCACCTGCCGTTTTCCGGCAACGCGGAAGTCTGCACCATGCGCCTCGACTTCGACGGCGCCCTGGTCATCTGCCTGGGTACCGGGCCCTCGGGACAGGGGCACGAGACCGCGACTTCCCAGGTGGTCGCGGATGAATTCGGCATCGATCCTTCGGCGGTGCAGGTGCGTTCCGGTTTCGACACGGCCTGGAATACCTTCGTCGGCCACTCCGGTACCTATGCCAGCCAGTTCGCGGTCACGGGCCTGTCTGCGGTGTACGGCGCCTGCCAGAAGATGAAGGCCGAGATGCGCAAGCTGGCCGCCTTCCTGCTCAAGGCGCCTGAAGACCAGATCGAATTCGGCAGCGGCGCGCAGGGACCGGAGGTCCGTGTGCGTGGCACCGACAAGGCGATGGGTTACTGGCAGCTGAGCAATGTCATCAACAACAACAACGCCATGCTCGATGCCAGCCTGGCCGATGTGACCCTCAATATCCGCCACGTCTACCGTCCGCCGTTCAGCGTGCCGGACACGAAGCGCAAGTTCGGCAATCTCACGCTCACCTATGCGGCCCAGCTGCATATCGCGGTGGTCGAGATCAGCCGGGAGACCAGTCGCGCGCAAATCCTGGCCTACGCGGCGGTGGACGATTGCGGCACGGTCATCAATCCGAAGATCGTCGCCGGCCAGGTGCATGGGGCGACCAGCCACGGCATCGGCGCGGCGCTGATGGAGAGCTTCAACTACGACGAGAGTGGCAATCTGCTGACCAGCACCTTCAGCGACTACTGTCCGATCACTTCGCTGAACATTCCGGACATCGCCTACGGCAGCATCCAGACGCCGTCGCCCTTCAGCTACAACGGCGCCAAGGGCATGGGCGAGGGTGGCGGGGCTCCGCTGCACGCGATCTCGGCCGCAGTCCAGGATGCGCTGTACGAGTCCGGGGTGATCGTGACCGGTTCGCACCACTCGCCCCCGGCGATCTTCGCGGCCCTCCAGGAGCCGAATCGGGCCCATGCCGTCAGCGTGAAGTAGGTGGCGCCGGCTCTGCCGAACTTGCAGAGCCGATGCGGCAGCGGTAGGGTGCGGCCGACGTCTACACCGCCCCCCAAGGATGCCGCATGGAACTCTCGAACAAGACTGCCCGCCAGATCTGGGCCGATGTAAAGGCCAATCCCACCCGCGCCCGCTTCGGCTTTGGCCGCAAGGCGGTGCTCGTCAATATCGACCTCCAGAAGGCCTATACCAAGACCGACGAGTTCGCGACGGCCTATGAGACCGACCCCGAGCAGATCAGCTGGGTAAACCGGCTTGCCGCGGGTTTCCGGGCGTTGCGCTGGCCGGTGGTGTGGACCCGGGTGTCCTACCTGGAGTCGGGTGAGGATGCCGGTGTATGGGGCACGCGCACCAATACGCCGGACTCCCTGCAGAACATCAAGTACGGCTCGCGTCGCGCCGAGTTCGACGACCGCTGTGACATCCAGCCGGGCGACATAATCTATACCAAGCGCATGCCCTCGCCCTTCTTCGAGACGCCGCTGCAGTCCCTGCTGGTCTGGCACCAGGTCGATACCGTGGTGCTGACCGGTGGTTCCACCTCGGGCTGCATCCGCGCCGGTGCCGTCGATTCGCTGTCGCGTGGCTACCGCACGATCGTCCCCGAGCAGTGCGTGGCCGACAAGCACGAGAGCTACCACTTCGCCAATCTCACTGACCTGATGCTCAAGTACGCCGATGTGGTTGAGGTCCAGTCGGTGCTCGACTACCTCGCCGCGCAGAAGGAGGGCTGAGCGTGAGCAATACGGTGTCGGCGAGCAAGGAAGCACTCGATTACTACCGTCCCTGGCCCTGGGACCGGCGACCGAAGATCACCTGGCCGAACAACGCGCGTATCGCGTTCTGGGTTGCGCCCAACATCGAGGTGTACGAACTCAATCCGCCGGCCAACGCGTTTCGCACGCCGTGGCCGTATCCCTTTCCTGCCGTCCCGGGCTACTCGATCCGTGACTATGGCAACCGGGTTGGCCACATGCGGCAGATGCGCGTGCTGGACAAATACGGTGTGCGCGGCTCGATCTCGCTGAGCAGTGCACTCATCGACCACCATCCGGAGATCATCGAGCTGTGCAGGGAGCGCAACTGGGAGTTCTTCTCGCATGGCATCTACAACACGCGCTACACCTATGGCCTCAGCGAGGCGCAGGAGAAGGCGCTGATACAGGATTCCATCGACTCGATCCGCAAGGCGACGGGCGAGGCGCCGGTGGGCTACCTGGCGCCGGCGCTGTCGCACTCCGAGCTGACGGTCGACCTGTGGGCCGAGGCGGGCGGCACCTACACCTGCGACCTGTTCCACGACGACCAGCCGACGCCGGTGAAGGTCCGCAGCGGCAAGCCCTTCGTGTCCATTCCCTATTCGCTGGAACTCAACGACACCATCGCCTACGTCGTCAACAAGATCGAGCCGCGCCGCTACGGGCAGATGATCAAGGATGCCTTCGACCGCCTGTATGCCGAGGGTGCGGAGTCGGGTACCGTCATGTGCATCCCGACGCACAACTACCAGGTATCGACGCCGCATCGTCTCAAGGCCTTCGAGGAAGCGCTGGAGTACATCACCGGCCATCCGGACGTGTGGGTGACCACCGGCCGCGAGATCGCCGACCACTACCTCAAGCATCACTACGCGGCCGCGCAGGCCAGCATTGAGACCCTGAACAACGCCACGCACAGGAGTGCCCGCTGATGGCCTGGACCACACCCGCGGCAACGGGTCCGCTCGACTATCCGAATCGCCGCTATGGCCATGACCACGACCGCTACGCGTGGTCGATGCTCACCGACCGTCCGCCGCTGTCCTGGCCGCAGGGCAGGGGCCTGGCGCTGTTTGTCGTCGTGCCGCTGCAGTTCTTTCCGCTCAACCCGCAGGGCAAGCCGCTGAAGGTTCCGGGCAACATGGTGATGCCTTACCCGGACCTGCGTCATTACACGCTGCGCGACTACGGCAACCGCGTCGGCATCCATCGGCTGCTGAAGGCGCTCGACGCGGCCTCGGTGGTGCCGACCTTCGCCGTCAACACCCGCCTGTTCGAACGCGAACCGCTGCTCTGCGAGCAGATCGTCGGGCGCGGCAACGAGATCATGGCCCATTCATGGTCGATGGACACCGTCCATGCCGGTGGACTCGATGAGGCGGCCGAGCGCGAGCTGGTCCAGCGCTCGGTGGGGCGCCTGCGTGAACTCACCGGGCAACCGGTGCGCGGCTGGCTGAGTCCGGGCAAGCTCAACTCACCCAACACGCCTGACCTGATCGCGGCGGCCGGCATCGACTACTTCTGCGACTGGGTCAACGACGAGTTGCCCTACCGCTGGAACACCGCCAGCGGTGCGCTGTGGTCCATGCCGCTGTCGACCGAAATCAGCGACACCTTCGTCCTGGTCGACAACCTGCATTCCGAGGAGTCGTGGGCCGACCAGGTCTGCGATGCCGCCGACCTGCTGCACGCCGAGGCTGCGGAGCAGGGCGGGCGCATCCTCACGCTCACGCTCACGCCGTGGTTGCTGGGACAGCCACATCGCATGAAGCACCTCGAGCGCGTGCTCTCGCACGTGACCGGGCTGGGTGGCGTGTGGTCGGCATCGGGCGCACAGATCCTCGACGCAGCGAAGCCGCAGATCCCGGCACCCTGATCCGGACGGTCCGGCCTCGTCTGTAGAGTGGTCACCCGCATGCCTGCGGGGCGGCCCCGTCGGCCATGATTTCGGTACCCTTGTGCGGCTGTCAGGATCGACAGCGCTGATGCGTGCTGGGGTTTTGCCCGATGAGTGGAAATGCCGTGCAACAGGTGGCCGACGACCCGCTGGTCCCGGTTTCGATCCGGGACAATTTCTATCAGTCCTCGGCCTTCTTCCCGATGCCCTTCGCGTTGATCACGACGAAGAACGAGGCTGGCGTCACCAGCATCGGTCCGTACTCGCTGGTGTTCCCGCTGGACATCAGCGAGGAACATTCGATGCTGCTGGTCAGTCGCGCCAGTTCCAATACGGCGACCAACCTCAGGCGCAACGGCAAGTGCGCGCTGCACTGGATCGAGTTCGACAAGCCGCTGCTGCAGACGGTGGTGGACCTCGGCTATCCGGGAGTTCCGCCCGAGGAAAAGATGCGCGACGTGCCCTTCGAGCTGATGCCGTCACCGACGCCGCGGTTCCGCGATGATCCCGACTTCCCGCTGTTGATCAAGGGTGCGTTCCAGATCTTCGAGTGCGAGCTGGATGGTCGCTTTGAATACCATCCGGTGCGCCGTGCGCCGCGCCAGTTGGTCGAGGATTACCTCGCGCTCAAGGTGAAGAACATCCTGATGCCGGAGAGTTTCAGGCAGAAGTTGCTCGAGCGCCAGGTGTTTCCGGACATGCCCATTTCCTACGGTTTCCGTGGCGGCAAGGAGTTCTGGTTTGTCCGCCACGGCGAGCCTTTCCACCTGCCGGTGCCGAAGGGCAAGGGCATGGGCCTGCCGGGGATCTACCGGATGGCGAACAGCCTCGACAGCGAGGTGGAATTCACCGGCGATGCCTGCGAGTTGCTGACCGCAGTCCCCAGGCCTTTCGTCGAGTCGGCTCTCAAGGTGTTCGTCGAGATGGCAAAGGAGGGCAAGGTGTCGAAAGTCGATGCCGAGTTCATCAACTCCACCCGCACGCGCTGGAGTACCCGTCGGGATCCCTAGGGCTTTCGTGCCGATATCCGCCGCCGGGTCTCCGACGGCGTCTCGCCGAAGCGCGCGCGGTAGCACTTGGCAAACTTGCCGAGGTGATTGAAGCCGCAGGCCAGCGCGATATCCGTGACGCTGCGTCCGCCTGCCGCGGTCATTGCCAGTCCATGGTGCGCCAGGTCGAGACGATGGTCGCGCAGATACTCCATGGGGGTCGTCTGCCGGTAGCGCCGGAAACCGGCCTGCAGGGTTCTCTCGCTGACGCCGGCGATCGCGGCCAGGTTCCGCAGCGTGAGGGGCTGGTCGGCATTGCTGCGGATGTACTGCTCGGCATTGCGGATGTAGACCGGCGCCGGACCGGTGCGTCCGGCCTCGAGTGATTCGCTGTAGTTGTGCGGCAGTTCCGTCATCACCAGGCTGACGAGTGTCCGTTCCAGCTGGCGGCAGACGGTCGGACTGCTGACGATGCCGGTCTCGCGCTGTTCAAACTCCCGGCACAGGAAGTACAGGAAGCGCCGCAGGCCCGGTGCGTTGCCGGCGCCCTGATCGGCGGGTTGCGCAAAGTGCAGGGCGGCGGCAACCGGCCGTCCGGTGGTCTCTTCCAGCCAGGCATGCAGCAGCGCTGCCGGTATGCGCACAGTGAGGTTCACCTCGCCGGCCATGAAGCGCATGGTGGCCGGCCCGGTCGGGTTCATGGCGCGGATCAGCTGCGGGTCCAGCGGCCCGGTGAAGCCCTCCTGGCTCAGCGTGCCGGCACCATGCAGCAGTACCAGGAACAGGTAGGAATCGTCCGGGTGTGCTTCGATCTGCACGGCGGCGCCATAGTGCAGTGCATGGATGGAGACCTGGCCGAGGCTGGCGCTGCAGTGGCGGAAGGCAACCGGCGGTCGCCGCGCGGTGGGGATGACCGAGTGGGGCCACAGGAACCGGGACAGGTGATCACGGGCCGCCAGCAGGTCGCCGGTTTCCAGCACGAGCTGGCCGGGCAGGGGCATGCCGGCCGGGCGCATGCCGAAGGCGGACTCGTGTGTGGTGTCGTCCATGCAAGCCTCAATGCGGCGGGCGGGCTACCTTCTGGCCAGCCGGTATCCCGGATACTAGCGCGGAGTGGCCTGCCGCAGACGGTCCCGGCTGCTTCGGCCAATGCGGCTGCGCAAACCGTATAACGGACCGGCGGGTGGCTTTGTTAGAAACTGCCTGTTCAGCTGAAGCACAGGACATATGGGCATGGTCGACTCGGCAACCAGACCGGATGGGGCTCCAGGCCGCAGTTCACAGGCAAAGTCGGGTCAGACGCTGGATCCGCTCGACCTCTTCGATATTCGTTCCGAACTGGGCGAGGAAGAGCTCCTCGTGCAGGATACGGTTGCACGCTTCGTCGATGACCGGGTGCTGCCGATCATCCGCGAATGCTTCGAGCAACATCGTTTCCCCCGGGAACTGGTCAGCGAGATCGCCGCGCTCGGTCTGCTCGGGAGCAGTATCGAGGGCTACGACTGCGCCGGCCTGAACAGCGTCGCCTACGGGCTGATCTGCCAGGAGCTGGAGCGTGGCGACAGCGGCCTGCGCAGCTTCGTCTCGGTGCAGAGCAGCCTGGTCATGTATCCGATCCACAGCTTTGGCTCGGAGGCGCAGCGGCAGCGCTGGCTGCCGGCGATGGCGCGCGGCGAGGCCATCGGCTGTTTCGGGCTCACCGAGGCGCATGGCGGTTCCGATCCGGCCAGCATGAAGACCCATGCCAAGCGCCAGGGCGGCGACTGGGTGCTGAACGGTTCCAAGATGTGGATCACCAACGGCACCATCGCCGATGTCGCCGTGGTGTGGGCCCATACCGACGAGGGCATCAAGGGATTCCTGGTCGAGCGCGGGATGCCGGGCTTTGCCGCACCCGAGATCGAGAACAAGATGTCGCTGCGGGCCTCGGTGACGGCTGCCTTGTTCTTCGACAACGTGCGCATTCCGGAGGCCAACGTGTTGCCTGGCGTGACCGGCCTGCGTGGTCCGCTGAGCTGCCTGACCCAGGCCCGCTATGGCATCAGCTGGGGTCCGATCGGCAGCGCGCAGGCCTGCCTCAGGGAGCTGCTGGCCTATACCGAGAGCCGCAAGCTGTTCGGCAGCCCGCTGTCCCACAAGCAACTGATACAGGTGCGGCTCGCCGATATGGCGCGGCGCATCACTACCGCACAGCTGCTGGCGCTGCGTCTGGGCCGTCTCAAGGACGCGGGTCGCCTGCATCCCACCCAGGTGTCGCTGGCCAAGTGGAACAACGTGCGGATGGCGCTCGACATTGCGCGGGATTGCCGCGATATGCTGGGCGGCGGCGGTATCAGCGCCGAGTATGTGCCGGTACGGCATATGCTCAATCTCGAGAGCGTGATCACCTACGAGGGCACCGAGTCGGTACACCAGTTGGTGGTCGGCAAGGAGCTCACGGGCGTCAGCGCCTTCTGAGTGGGCTTGTGTTTGAGCCGCCCGGGCTCGACTATTGGCAAAGTCGCCCGGGAGAGTCTGCCGTGGAGCTGCACGAAACCAGGGATCCGCACATCATCGCCGGCTGGGCCGTTGCGGTAGCCCAGGCGCTGGATGCGCGCGGGCTCGACAGCCGCGCGATCTTCAATGCCGCCGGCATCGACCTGGCTAACGCCCGGGTCCCGACCACCCGCTTTCCGGCAACGGCCATGAGCCGCGTTTACGAGCTGGCCGATGCGGCCACCAATGATCCTTCCTTCGGGCTGTCGATCGCCGAGTTCGTGCACGCCACCTCGCTGCATGCGCTGGGCTTCTCGCTGCTTGCGAGCAGCACGCTCGAATCCTTCTGCCGGCGGGTGGTGCGTTACTTCCGCCTGGTCAGCACCAACGCCGACTGCCAGATGGAGCGTACCGCCACCGAGTACCGCCTGGTCATGACGCCCACCATGGATCGCCAGCAGTACTATCCGCAGGATGCCTGGATGGCCACCGCGGTGCGATTCATGCGCGAAATCTACCGCCCGGACTTCGCCCCCCTGTCGGTCTGCCTGAGCCGGCCCCGGCCGCGGGAGAAGGTGCAGCGCTTCGAACAGTTTTTTGGCACAACGGTCGTCTACGGTTGCCCGACCAACAGCCTGATACTCGACCCGCGCGTGATGAGCCTCGAGCTGCCGGCAGCCAATGCCGAGCTGGCCCGGCAGAACGATGCCGTGGTCATGGCCCTGCTGGCACGCATGGACCGCGACGACATCATCGCCCGGGTGCGCGCCCTGTTCATCGAGCTGCTGCCCTCCGGGGAATGCAGCAAGGAGAAGGTTGCCGCGCGCCTCAACATGAGCGATCGCTCCCTGCAGAGCAAACTGGCGATTCGCAACACGAGTTATCGCAACCTGCTCAACGAGACCCGCCGGGAACTGGCCCAGCTCTATATCCGCCAGGGCCTGCACTCGGTCAGCGAGGTGACCTACCTGCTGGGTTTTGCCGATGTCAGCAGCTTTTCCCGGGCCTTCCGCAGCTGGGAGGGGCTTTCGCCCAGCGAATACAAGGACCAGTCCCTGGGCCGGCGGTCCGGGGCCACGGTCGAGTAGCCGCCCGCCCCGCTGCCCTGTCCCGGGGAGCCCCGGCGGGACCACCCGTCTGGCCGCCCCGTAACCGGCAAATCCCGCTCCGGGCCCCGGGTTTCGGCAGTCCCGGCCGGGCTCGGGACCGGCCGATTTGAAAAAAACCGCCGGCCCGCATACACTTTGCGGCCCTCGCCGAGGGCTGTCCGGTTGTCCGGGTCCAGCCGAGGCATTTAATTACAGGTGTCGAATGGGCACGTTTACTGCCAAATCCCATGAGGTGCGGCGCGGCTGGTATGTGGTGGATGCCACGGACCAGACGCTGGGCCGCCTCGCGTCCGCAGTGGCTTTCCGGCTGCGCGGCAAGCACAAACCCGAATTTACGCCGCATGTCGATACTGGCGATTA
>JAHDYM010000117.1 GCA_023383705.1 Gammaproteobacteria bacterium
GTGGTGCGCGAGGCCGCCCGGCGGACCATCGGCCTGCGCCATTTCGACGAGCAGCTGATCGGCGGGTTGGCCCTGCACGAGGGCAAGATCGCCGAGATGCGCACCGGCGAGGGCAAGACGCTGGTGGCAACCCTGCCGGCCTACCTGAACGCGCTGCCCGGCCGTGGCACGCATATCGTGACGGTCAACGAGTATCTCGCGCAACGCGACTCGGAGTGGATGGCGCCCGTCTACCGCTTCCTCGGCATGGAAGTCGCGGTGATCCGCAACGGCCAGAGCAGCGCCGAGAAGCGCGCGGCCTACGCAGCTGACATCACCTACGGCACGAACAGCGAATTCGGCTTCGACTACCTGCGCGACAACCTGGCCTTCCGGCCTGAAGACCAGGTGCAGCGTGCGCTGTTCTTTGCCGTCGTCGACGAGGTCGATTCCATCCTCATCGACGAGGCGCGCACGCCGCTGATCATCTCCGGGCCGGCCGATGACAGTTCCGAACTGTACATGCGCATCAACAAGCTGGTGCCTGGCCTGGTTCGCCAGGCACGCCTGCCCGACGAGAATGACGATGGTGGTCCCGGCGACTTTTCCGTCGACGAGAAGACCCGGCAGGTCACCCTCAGCGAGGAGGGGCACCAGAAGGTCGAGGCGCTGATGGTCAGGGAGGGCCTGCTCGGCGAGCACGAGAGCCTGTACGACGCGGCCAACATCCGCCTCATGCATCACCTGACGGCGGCATTGCGGGCGCATGCGATTTTCCGGCGCGATGTCGAGTACATCGTGCGCAATGGCGAGATCGTCATCGTCGACGAGTTCACCGGCCGGACCATGGCGGGTCGCCGCTGGTCGGATGGCCTGCACCAGGCGGTCGAGGCGAAGGAAGGCGTGCGGATCCGGGAAGAAAACCAGACCGTCGCATCGATCACCCTGCAGAACTATTTCCGCCTCTACGAAAAGCTGGCCGGCATGACCGGTACGGCGGACACCGAGGCCTTTGAATTCCAGACGATCTACAACCTCGAAGTGGTGGTGATCCCGACCCACCGGCCGATGATCCGTAACGACCAGCCCGATCTCGTCTACCTGACGCAGAAGGACAAGTTCCAGGCCATCATCGAGGACATCAAGGATTGCCAGGCACGCCAGCAACCCGTGCTGGTGGGTACGGCCTCAATCGAGACCTCCGAATACCTTTCCGGCCTGCTCAACAAGGATGGCGTTGCGCACCAGGTGCTGAATGCCAAACAGCATGAGCGTGAAGCGCACATCGTCGCCGAAGCCGGACGCCCGGGTGCCGTGACCATCGCCACCAACATGGCCGGTCGCGGTACCGACATCGTGCTGGGTGGCAACCTGGAGGCCGAATTGGCGCAGATGCCGGCCGATGCCCCCGAGGAAGACCGGCAGAAGCACCGCGCGGAGTGGAAGGAGCGGCACGAGAAAGTGCTGGCTGCCGGTGGCCTGCGCATCATCGGCACCGAACGTCACGAATCCCGCCGCATCGACAACCAGCTGCGCGGCCGCGCCGGCCGCCAGGGTGACCCGGGTTCCAGCCGCTTCTACCTGTCCATCGAAGACAACCTGATGCGCATCTTCGGCGACCCCGAGCGCACCAAGGGCATGCTGCGCGGAGTCGGCATGCGCGAGGGCGAGGCCATCGAGAGCAAGCTGCTCACCCGCCAGATCGAGCGCGCGCAGCGCAAGGTCGAGGGCCACAACTTCGATGCCCGCAAGACCCTGCTCGAATACGACGACGTCGCCAATGACCAGCGGCGTGTCATCTACCAGCAGCGCAACCAGCTGATGCGTACCGACGACATCTCCGAGTCGCTGGCGGAGATTCGCGCCGAGGTCGTCAATACCGCCATCACCAGCTTCATCCCTCCCGGCAGCATGGAAGAGCAGTGGGACATCGCCGGCCTGTCGGCGCACCTGGAGGAAGAGTTTGGCGCACAGCTCGACATCAAGGCCATGCTCGACGAGGACCACAAGCTGGACGAGGCCGGCTTGCGGGCGAAGATTTTCGCTGCGGTCGAGGAACAGTACCAGCAGAAGTTTGCCAGCATGGATGTTCGCGAACTGCGCCTGGCCGAGAAGCAGCTGATGCTGCAGCAGGTGGACCACCACTGGAAGGAACACCTGGCAGCGATGGACTACCTGCGCCAGGGCATCCACCTGCGCGGCTATGCGCAGAAGAATCCCAAGCAGGAGTACAAGCGCGAAGCCTTCGAGATGTTCGGCACCATGCTCGACCAGGTGAAGCGTGATGTGGTGACGATCCTCGCCAAGGCCCGCCTACGCAGCCCGGAAGAGATCCGCGCCGAAGAAGAACAGCGACGCATGATCGAGCAGCTGCAGTACCGGCACGACGAGGCGCCGTCGGCGATAGCGGCGGAAGCCGCCGAGGCGGAGGCAGGGCAGGCACAATCGGGTGGCCAGTCCATGACGCTCCGGCAGGCCCCGCGCGCGCAGCCTGCGCCGCCGGCCGAGCCCTTCGTGCGCCCGGACCGCAAGGTGGGTCGCAACGAGCCATGCCCCTGCGGTTCAGGCAAGAAATACAAGCAGTGCCATGGCCGGCTCGACTGAGGCCTGCACCCGGCCGGGGCGGCGCATTTGCCCGGGCTGAAGCCTGCCGAGCTGATCCGGGTCGCTGCCGGCGTACTCCGCGATGCATCGGGCCGGATACTCATCGCCCAGCGGCCGGCCGGCCGCCATGCCGCCGGTTTCTGGGAGTTCCCCGGTGGCAAGATTCAGGCCGATGAGTCACCGCTGCAGGCGCTCGGCCGCGAGCTCGCCGAAGAGCTCGGCATCCGCGTCGAGGCGGCCAGTCCGCTGCTCTGCTACCGCTATCCCTATCCCGAGCGCATCGTCGAACTGCATGTCTATGCGGTCAGCCGCTACACGGGTGTGGCACGCGGCATCGAAGGGCAGGCACTGCGCTGGGTACTGCCCGGCGAGCTGCCTTCAGCCGGGATACTCGAGGCCGACCGGGCAATCGTCGAATTGCTGATGTCCTGAGCGCCGTGCCGGCTTTCGGGTGGCCTCAGCAGATCGTGAGGCGGAAGTGCACGTCCTTGTTGACCTGCACCGGGCGCTGGCTGGCATCCGGCCATTGCATGAAGCGCACGGTGAAGCGGTGGTGGCTGCCGCTGATTTCCGGATAGAGATTGACGCCAGGCTGCAGCGTGATGCGCAGCAGTCCGGCCGTGCCTTCGCCGACCATGCCGTGCTGATAGACGCCGTTGACTGCCACCTGCTCCGAGCTGTGCCCGCTTTCGCGCAACAGCCAGAGCAGTTCCGCGATGCTGTCGCAGAGCGGCCGCAGGTTGACGATCCAGCGTTCGATGTCGGCCACGCGCACCTCGTAAGGGTGGCTCAGCCAGTGGGCGTAGTCCGGCAGGTCGAACTCGCAGGTTCCGCCGGGGATCGCACTGCGGTGTTTCACCGCAGCCAGGAACTCGCTGTCCCGGATCGGTTGCAGGAACTGTGAACCGACGGCAAACAGTTTCTGGCGCAGCTCCTGCAGATTGCGCAGCACGCGCTTCAGGCGCGCCTCGTCGATGCCGGCGACATTCTGGTAGCGGTCATAGATGCCGATCTGGCGTTCAAGTTCTTTCAGCACATCGCCGCGCACATCGCCGCGGCCGAGGATCGTGACGATATCGAGCAGGCTGGTGATCGCGCTGCGGCTGCCCCATTCGGTTCTCTGCTCGATGTTGAAACAGAGCTGCTGGTAGAGGAATTCGAGGCGCAGCAGGGTACGCATCCGCTCGCTCAGCGGCTGCTCGTAGAGCCCTGAGTAACCGGATGTGGAAGGCTGCTGGAAATCTGCGCCTGGCATGCTGACCATGATTGGCCGGTTTCAGTCCGTAGCCGTTGTTTTCCCGGCATTCTGCGCCACGGAACCGGGCGAGGGCAAATGCTGTCTGCCGGCCAGCTCGCGATAGCGGGCATCCAGCTCGACGACACGCTGGCGGGTCAGCGCCAGCGGACCGGAATTGTCCACCACATCATCCGCCCTGGCGAGTCGCCCGGCGCGGCTGAGCTGCGCAGCCAGCAGCTGCTTCGCCCGCAGCGGGTCGTCGCCGTCACGCGTCATCAGGCGGCTGAGCTGCAGCTCCTCCGGGCAGTCGACCACCAGGATCCGGTCTACATGCCTGTCGAAGCCGGACTCGATCAGCAGCGGCACCACCACGAGCTGGTAGGGGCCGCCCGCCTGCTCGCACTGCGCCGCCATTGCGGCACCGATGCGCGGATGGGTGATGGCCTCCAGCTGCCGGCGGCGTGCGGGGTCGGCAAAGACGATTTCACGCAGCTTTGGCCGATCGAGGCTGCCATCGCCCTGCAGCACACCGGCGCCGAAAGCGGCGACGATCTCCTGCAGGGCCGGCGAGCCCGGGCTGACGATCTGGCGGGAGATCAGGTCGGTATCGATCACCGGAATGCCGAGCTCGGCAAACATGCCGGCGACAGCCGTCTTGCCGCTGGCGATGCCGCCGGTGAGTCCCACGCGCCAGACCCTGGGCCTCGCTGCGGCCGGGTCGGTTACGTCAGGCGTTGGCGTGCCCATCATCCGGCCGGCGGGAACACCCGCAGGAAGGGCAGCGCAGCCAGCAGCGGCTCGCCCCAGACCATCGCGATGAAGCCGGCTGCTGCGAGGTAGGGCCCGAAAGGAATCGGTTCCTTGCGGCCATGCCGCCCGAGCGCGATCAGCGCGATGCCGGTGACTGCACCGGTGGTGGCGGAGAGCAGCAGGACCGGCAGGAACATCTGGTAGCCGAGCCAGGCGAGGAGCGCGGCCAACAGCTTGAAGTCGCCGTAACCCATGCCTTCCTTGCCGGTGGCCAGGCGGAAGCCGTGATAAACCAGCCAGAGGCTGAGGTAGCCGGTGATGGCGCCGATCACGCCATCTGCCAGGCTCGCGGCAAAGGGACCGGGCACCGCATCCGGCTGCGCGAGCAGATGAAACAGCAGTCCGGCCCACAGCAGCGGGACCGTGATGGAGTCGGGCAGCAGCTGGTGGTCGAGGTCGATCATCGTCAGGGCGATCAGGGCCCAGCTGACCACGATCGCGGCGGCGGCATCGGCCGTGTAGCCGAAGCGCCAGACCAGCAATGCAGTGACCACGCCGGTCAAGCCTTCGATTACCGGATAGCGCACCGGGATCGCCGCGCCGCAGTCGGCACAGCGGCCCCGCAGCCACAGCCAGCCGAGGAGCGGAATGTTGTGCCGTGCCCTGATCTGCGCCTTGCAGGCCGGGCAGGCCGAGCGAGGCACGAGCAGGTTGAAAGCCGCGGCCTCGGCCGGCTCGGCCGTCGCAGCCCCGGCGTCGGCCAGCAGCGCGCGGCACTGCGCGCGCCATTCGCGCTCCATCATGAGCGGCAGGCGATGGATCACCACGTTGAGGAAGCTGCCGACCAGCAGGCCGAGCAGGCCGGCGCAGGCCACCAGCAGCGGCATGGTGGACGGCAACGCGCCGGACTCGATCAGATGACTGCGCCCATCTTGAAGATCGGCAGGTACATGGCGATGACCAGGCCGCCGACGAGCACGCCGAGGATGGCCATGATCATCGGTTCGAGCAGGCTGCTCATGCTGTCCACCGCGTTGTCGACATCGGCTTCGTAGAAGTCGGCGACCTTCGCCGACATCTCGTCCAGCGAGCCCGATTCCTCGCCGACGGCGATCATCTGGATCACCATGTTCGGGAACAGGCCGGTGTTCTCCATGGCCCGCTGCAGGCGCTGGCCGGTGGCGACCTCGTCACGCATGGCCAGCACGGCTTTTTCGTACACGA
This sequence comes from Gammaproteobacteria bacterium, assembly GCA_023383705.1. Lineage (GTDB taxonomy): Bacteria > Pseudomonadota > Gammaproteobacteria > Steroidobacterales > SHZI01. The sequence goes on from JAHDYM010000117.1 coordinate 5,795, forward strand.
TGTTGCCGGTGGCGCCCGCCACCGATTGCAGGGCCTCGACCAGCGGCACGCCGGCGCTGAACATGGTGGACAGGGTGCGGGCGAAGCGCGCGATCGATGCCTTGACGAGAATCGAGCCGACGATCGGCAGTTTCAGGAACAGCCGGTCCTCGAACTCACGCAGCTTCTTCGAACGCTTCTTGGTGTAGATATAGAAGGCGATGGCGCCACCGGCCGCCAGGCCCACAGCCCAGCCCTTGGTCTGCACGAACATCGACAGGTCGATGACCATGCGGGTAAAGGCCGGCAGGTCGGCGCCGAAGCCCTTGAACAGCGATTCGAACTGCGGGATCACGAAGATCAGCAGGATCAGCGTCACGATGAAGGCCACGACCAGCACGGCGGCGGGATAGAACAGCGCCTTCTTGATCTTCTTCTTGATCGCCTCGGTCTTTTCCTTGTAGGTCGCGATCTTGTCCAGCAGGGTGTCGAGCGCACCGGCCTGTTCGCCGGCGGTCACCAGGTTGACGAACAGATCATCGAAATGCAGCGGATGACGGCCGAGGGCTTCGGCGAGCGCGGTGCCGGATTCGAGATCGGCCCGGATGCCGAGGATCAGCTTCTGCATGGCCGGGTTGTCGTGTCCGGCGCCGACGATGTCGAAGGCCTGCACCAGCGGAATACCGGCGGCGAGCATGGTGGCGATCTGGCGGCTGAAGATGGCGATGTCGCCGGGAGTTACCTTGCCGCTGCCCTTGAACAGGGTGGATTCCTTGCGGATGCGTACGGGCACGACGCCCTGCTTGCGCAACACCGCACGCACCGCAGCCTCGCTGGAGGCCATGGTCTTGCCCCGGACCTTGTTGCCGCGGTTGTCGGTTCCTTCCCAGGAAAAGCCTACCTGATTGATGGCGACGCCTGCAGCCATGTGAGCAACTCCAATCCGTGTGGGAGCGGCTTCAGCCGCGATCCCGTCTCTTCACGGGGGTAGCCGCGCCAACGCACCACGTTTGAAATGGAACCCTATTGATTTGCTCGAGACTTGTAAGCCCGTC
>JAHDYM010000118.1 GCA_023383705.1 Gammaproteobacteria bacterium
ATCGATGCTGATGATCGGACTCGGCCTGTTGTTCGCTGCGCTCAAGCTAAGCTGAACGCAGGGCGCGACGCCATCTCTGTCCATCGGCAACCGCGTGTGGCAGCACGCTGCCGGACACCTTGGCAAAGTCCCATAATGGGACTATAGTGCCAAGCCATGCGGGTGATTGCAGTCTCCACCTTGAAGGCGTTCTGGAAGGACCACTCTCGCCACCGTGATGCCGAAGGACCAACGCTTGCGTGGTATCGCGATGTGCTCAAGGCGGACTGGTCGAAGCCGAGCGACGTCAAGCAGCAATTCGGTAACGCCAGCATCCTTCAGGACGGTCGGGTGGTTTTCAACATCGCGGGGAACAAGTACCGCATCGTCGTCTGGATCAACTTCCCATACCGCGTCGTCTACATAAGATTCATCGGAACGCACCAGCAGTATGACGCCATCGATGCGCAAACCGTTTGAGAGGTGTGCAGTGAACAACATCAAACCCATCAGAACCAAAGCGGATTATCGGGCCGCTCTCAGGGAAGTCGAATCCCTGATGTCCGCCAAGGCCAACACTGCAGCGGGCGACCGCCTGGATGTCCTGGTGACTCTCATTGAGGCCTATGAACGTGCGCACTTCCCGATGGAACTGCCGGATGCCGTTGACGCGATCAAGTTTCGGATGGAGCAGTCAGGCCTCACGGTAAAGGATCTGGAACCGGTGATTGGCCGTACGAATCGCGTCTACGAGATTCTGGGCAGGCGACGACCGCTCACCCTGAGAATGATTGAGGGTTTGCATACGAAGTTCGGGATTCCCGCCGAAAGCTTGCTCAAGCAACGGGTCGAGAGGGGCTGACCGGCAGGTTGCCCGCAACGGGGCACATCAGACGGTCAATAAGCCAAACTCGGCACCCGCGCCAGCAATAACTTCGAAAACTTCGACCCGGCACCCTTCAGCGGATGCTGTGCGGCTCGGATCGATGCTGATGATCGGACTCGGCCTGTTGTTCGCTGCGCTCAAGCTAAGCTGAGCGCAAGGCGCGCAGAAAAGCCACCGGATCCGCCCCGCTTTCCATCTGCTCGACCAGCGCCGAGCCGACGATGACCCCGTCGGCATGCGGCGCCAGGCTGCGGACCTGCTCGGCCCGCCGCACGCCAAAACCGGCACAGACCGGCAGCTGGCTGAGGCCACGCACCTGATCCAGGTAACTGCCCACGCTCGCGGGCAGCTCCTTGCCGCTGCCGGTGATGCCCGTGGTAGTCACCGCATAGACAAAACCGCGACTCGCCGCGCACAGCCGCTCGAGGCGTTCGGGCGGCGTGGCCGGCGTCACCAGCTGGATCAGCGCCAGTCCCCTGTCTTCCAGCACCGACCTGAACTCCGCACTCTCCTCGATCGGCAGATCCGGGACGATGAAACCGCAGACACCGGCCGGAATCGCCGCTGCGGCCAGTTCCGCATAGCCGAAGCTGAGCAGCGGATTCAGGTAACTCATCAGCACGATGGGCGCAGCGAAGGGTGCGGCCCTGGCAAGCTCGGCCAGAATCCAGCGCAGGCTGACGCCCGAGGCGATGGCCGCATGGCTGGCGCGCTGGATCGTCACACCATCGGCCATCGGGTCGCTGAAGGGCACGCCGACTTCCACCACATCGGCTTCCTGCGCGATCGCGCGCAGCGTGGCGATGAATTGCTCCTTGTGCGGATAACCGGCCGTGATGTAGGGCACCAGGGCCGTCCGCCCTGCAGCAGTGGTGTGGCGGAGCGCGGCACTGATGCGCTCATGGGGCAGCAAATTTTTCTCAGTCATGACCCGCCTCCGCGAGTATCTTCCTGGCACCGCCGAAGACCTGCGACAGGGTCGGCATGTCCTTGTCGCCACGGCCCGACATGCCGATGAGGATTTTCTTGCCCGCGTTATTGCGCGCCCAGCGTTTTGCGCCTGCCAATGCATGCGCAGACTCGATGGCCGGCAGGATGCCCTCGCTGGCACAGCACTCGCGCAAGGCCTCGAGCGCCTCGTCATCGGTGGCGCTGCCATAGCTGGCACGGCCGATCGCCTGCAGCAGCGCATGCTCGGGACCGACACCGGGATAATCGAGGCCGGCCGAAACCGAGTGCGTTTCCTGCACCTGGCCATCCGCATCCTGCAGCAGCAGCGAGCAGGTACCGTGCAGGACGCCGGGACGACCGGTGGCCAGCGTGGCTGCGTTGTCACCGAGTTTGTTGCTGCGGCCACCGGCCTCGATGCCGATCAGGGCCACCGAGGCATCACCTGCCAGCGGATGAAAGAGGCCGATGGCATTTGAACCGCCGCCCACGCAGGCGAACACCGCATCGGGCAGGCCACCGGTGCGCTCGATGAACTGCGCACGCGCCTCGCGCCCGATCACCGCCTGCAGTTCACGCACCAGCAGCGGATAGGGGTGCGGGCCGAGCGCCGAGCCCAGCAGGTAATAGCTGCCGGCGGGATCGGCGACCCAGTCGCGGAAGGCCTCGTCGATGGCGGCGCGCAGCGTCTTGTCGCCGCTCTTCACCGGCACGACTTCAGCGCCGAACTGCACCATGCGCTCGACGTTCGGCGCCTGGCGCAACACATCGACCGCGCCCATGTAGACGATGCAGGGAATGCCCACGCGTGCACAGGCCGCGGCGGTCGCCACGCCATGCTGGCCGGCACCGGTCTCGGCGATCACGCGCTTCGCACCGAACCGCTTCGCCAGCAAGGCCTGGCCCAGTGCGTTGTTGATCTTGTGCGCGCCGGTATGCGCGAGATCCTCGCGCTTGAGGTACACCTCCACACCCCAGCGCCGGCTGAGCGTCGGCGCATGACTCAGCGCGGTCGGGCGGCCAACCCAGTCCTTGAGCTCGGCGGCCAGCTCCGACTGGAAAGCCGGATCGCGCAGGTAGCGCTGCACGCCTTCGGTGAGGCGCTCGAGCGCGGTGATCAAAGTCTCGGGCGCATAGCGGCCACCGAAGGGGCCAAAGCGGCCACGACTGTCGGGCAGTTCGCCCGCCACGAGACGCCGGAGCAGCTCGGCACGCTCTGCCGGGGCCAGTTCAACGTTTGACATTGTCACTCTCCGCTTCGCGCACCGCGGTCATAAATGCCGCGATACGCTCTGGATCCTTCACGCCACGGCGCGATTCCACGCCGCTGCTCACATCGACACCCCAGGGCCGTACGGTCGCGATCGCCGCACCGACGTTCTCCGGGGTCAGTCCGCCGGCCAGCACCAGTTGCCGGCCAGTGCCCATCGCGGCAACCAGCGTTGCGGCCCGTTGCCAGTCAGCCTGCAGGCCCTGCCCGCTCAGCGGCGCCTCGAAGAGCAGCCGCTCTTCGCGATTGAGTGCCGTCATGTCCAGCTCCGGCGTATCCCGGAACACCGGCAGGCGGCTGATGCTTTCCGGCAGATCGAGTCCGGCGAAATCCCCGGCCTCGGTTTGCAGCCAGTCGGGCGCAAACTCGTCGACCACGCGCTGCCACTCGTCTCGCGTCGGATGGCGCATCACCGCGACGCGGATGATCGCCGGCGATACAGTGCGACACAGCCGTGCCGCCTGTTTCGGCGTGACCCGCCGCGGCGATTCGGCAAAGACAAAACCGATGGCATCGGCACCCGCCCGGATCGCCTCATCGACCGCACGCGGCGTGGACAAGCCGCAGATCTTGACGAAGACCCTCACCGCAGCCGCGCCTCGCAGGCCGAGGCCCGGCCTGCTGCCAGCAGGCCGGCAACGGCGGCAGCCGGATCGGCTGCGCGCATAAGCGCCGTACCGACCAGCGCCAGCCCATAGCCGAGGCCCGCCACCCGCGCTGCCTGGCTCGCCGACTCGACACCGCTCTCCGCCACGCACGGAATATCGGCGGGCAGCCGCGGTGCGAGCGCGGCGAAGCGCCCGAAATCGACCTTGAGGCTGCGCAGGTCGCGGCAGTTCACGCCGAGCAGCGAAACGCAACGACCCTCGACCAGCGCCGGGCCCGCCGCATGAATGGCCGACACGCTGCGTTCCAGATCAGCCGCATCGAAGATTTCGACGAGCGCGAACAGGCCGAGACGATGCGCATAGCGGAGCATCTCCTGCAGGCGCGCATCGCTCAGCATCGCCGCAATCAGCAATACGCCACTGGCACCGGCAGCGCGCGCTTCCAGCACCTGGTAAGGCGAAACCAGGAAGTCCTTGCGCATGGCTGGTATCGCCACGGTGCCTGCCACTTGAGCAAGGTACGACAGACTCCCGTCGAAGGCTTCCGGCTCGGTCAGCACCGACAGCGCCGCCGCGCCACCGCGGGCATAGCTGCGCGCCTGTGCGGTGATGCGCAGCGCCGGGCCCGCCAGGATGCCCGCCGCCGGCGAGCGGCGCTTCACCTCGGCGATGACATCGAAGCCCTGCGGGGAAAGTCGCAACGGTGGCGGCGCCGGCAGTGTGCGCACGCGTGCCTCGAGGATCAGCGGCGGGCAGCCTTGCATGCCGGCGGCTGCCCGCTGCGCACTGCCCGCGGCCATGCGCGCCAGGAAATCCGCAGCCTTGTCGTCTCGCTTCTGCATGGGCAATCTCAGCTTGCTGCCGGCTCCCAGGCACGCAGGCGGGCGAGCAGGCGCGCGCCCTCACCGCTGTCCAGCGCACTCCGGGCCATTTCGATGCCGCGGCGCAGACCGCGCGCACGGCCGGTCAGATCGAGCACCAGCCCCGCGCCGAGCAGCAGCGCATCGCGATGCGGGCCATGATCCTTGCCGAGGAGCACCGCCTCGATTGCCCTTGCATTGTCGGCCGCATCACCACCCGCCAGGTCTGCAGCCGTGCAGCGGCGAATACCGTAGTGGGCCGGATCACGCCGACCGCGGCGCACCACACCCGGACGCACATCGAAGACCACGAATGGTCCCACCGGCGTCGCCTCGTCCCAGCCCGGCTCGCCGTGCACGACAAAGGCACGCTGAATCGGCATCCCCGCGAGGGCATCGGCGAGCAGCCGCGCGGTGGGCAGATCGCAGGCGCCGATCAGGCCAAAAGCTGGCGCAGCCGGATTGGTCAGCGGCCCGAGCAGATTGAATACCGTGCGGATGCCGAGCGCGCGGCGTACCGGCGCGATCGCTTTCATGGCCGGATGAAAATTTGGTGCAAACAGGAAGGTGAACTGCGTAGCCGCGAACAGCGCCTGTGCGGCAGCCGGCGTCGGCGGCAGGCAGATACACAGCGCTTCGAGCACATCCGCGCTGCCGGACTTCGAGGACACGGACCGGTTACCGTGCTTGACGATGGGGACACCGGCCGCCGCTGCAACGAGTGCCGCACCCGTCGACAGATTCAGGCTGCCGGAGGCGTCGCCACCGGTACCGACCACATCCGCCGTCGCCACCGCCTGGCCCGGATCGAAGCGCCGGGCGAGCGCACGCATCGTTGTTGCCAGGCCGCGCAGTTCTGCCGCTGTCTCACCCTTGATGCGCAGCGCCACCAGCAGGGCGGCAGCGACCGCCGGCGGCGTCTGTTCATCGGCGAGCAGCTGCATGAGTACCGCGGCCTGCGCCTCAGCCAGGTCCTGCCCGGCCAGCAACTGCTCCAGCGTGGCTGTTGTCGGCGTCATCGCCGAGCGGCCGTCATGGCGAGGAAATTGCCGAGCAGGCGGTTGCCCTCGGGGGTGAGCACGCTCTCCGGATGGAACTGCACGCCCTCGACCGGCAGCTGCCGGTGGCGCACGCCCATGATCTCGCCACGCTCGCTGCGTGAACTGATCATCAGTGCCGCGGGCATGGTGGCTTCCTCCGCAGCCAGCGAGTGATAGCGGCCGGCCTGGAAGGGCTGGCTCAATCCGGCATAAACACCGGCACCATCGTGCGTGATCATGGAGGTCTTGCCATGCATGAGGCGCGGCGCAGAGATGATCCGCCCGCCGAAGTGCTGCACCAGCGACTGGTGACCGAGGCACACGCCCAGGATCGGCACCTGCTGCTCGAAGGCCGCCAGCATGGCCAGCGACACGCCGGCATCGTCGGGACGGCCGGGGCCGGGCGAGATGCACAGGTGACTGGGAGCCAGTTCCAGTGCCTGCTCTACGCTGATCTCGTCGTTGCGGTAGACCAGCACATCGGCGCCGAGCACGAGGAAGGCCTGCACCAGGTTGTAGGTGAAGGAATCGTAGTTGTCGACGAGCAACAGTCTTGGCTGTACGGTACTCACAGACCCTCCCCCGCCATCTTCAGCGCCTCGCGCAGGATGGCGCTCTTGGCCAGCACCTCGTTGTACTCACTTTCCGGGACGCTGTCGGCCACGATGCCGGCGCCGGCCTGATAGCTCCAGGTATTGCCGCGGAACACCAGCGTGCGGATCGCAATGGCCTGGTCCATGTCACCGTTGCTGGCGAAGTAACCGACCGTGCCGGCATAGATGCCGCGACGTACCGGTTCCAGTCCATCGATGAGCTCCATCGCCCGCACCTTCGGCGCGCCAACCAGCGTGCCGGCCGGAAACGCGGCGGCGAACAGGTCGAAGGCATCGCGCCCTTCGGCAATCTCGCCCTGCACGCCGCTGACGATATGCATCACGTGGCTGTAGCGCTCGATGCTGCGATAGGGATCGACATGCACGCTGCCGGCCGCCGCCACTCGGCCGAGGTCGTTGCGCGCCAGGTCGACCAGCATCACGTGCTCGGCATTCTCCTTTTCATCGGCGAGCAGCGACTGTTCATGCGCGAGATCCTGGTCAGGCGTGGCGCCGCGCGGCCGCGTCCCTGCGATCGGGCGCAGCGAGGCATGTCCGCGACGCAGCTTGACCAGGGCCTCGGGCGAGGAACCGGCCACCTG
>JAHDYM010000119.1 GCA_023383705.1 Gammaproteobacteria bacterium
CGCTGGGCCTGGGTGCCCTTGCCGGACCCCGGTGCGCCGAGAAAGACGATGCGCAATTGACTGCCGCTCCTGAGCGTTGAGAGACCGCGTAAACTACAGGGACTGGCTTCAATCCGTCAAACCAGAGCAGGAGACCCCCCGATGCCGAAGATGCCCAAGCGGAATGCTTTCTATGCCCAGTCCGGCGGTGTAACCGCAGTCATCAACGCTTCCGCCTGCGGCGTGATCGAAACCGCCCGCAAGCACCGGGACCGGATCGGCAAGCTTTACGCGGGACGCAACGGCATCCTCGGTGCGCTGGACGAGGAGCTGATCGACACCAGCAAGGAAAGCGCACGGGCCATCGCCGGCCTGCGCTACACGCCCGGCGGTGCCTTCGGCTCGGCCCGCTACAAGCTCAAGGGACTGGATGAAAACCGCGCCGAATACATGCGCCTGATCGAGGTATTCCGCGCCCACGACATCGGTTACTTTTTCTACAACGGTGGCGGCGACTCGGCAGACACCTGCCTGAAGGTGTCGCAGCTGGGCGAACGCCTCGGCTACCCGATCGTCGCGATCCACGTGCCCAAGACCGTGGACAACGACCTGCCCATCACCGACACCTGCCCGGGCTTCGGCTCGGTCGCCAAGTACATCGCCACATCCACGCGCGAGGCCGCCCTCGACGTGATGTCCATGTCGCGCACTTCCACCAAGGTATTCATCCTCGAGGTCATGGGCCGCCATGCGGGCTGGATCGCCGCGGCCGCCGGCCTGGCGGGCGAGAAAGCCGGCGAGGCGCCGCACATCATCCTGTTCCCGGAAGTGCCCTTCGACCAGGACGCCTTCCTCAAACGGGTCAGCGAGTGCGTCCGCAAGTACGACTATTGCGTGGTGGTGGTCAGCGAAGGCGCCCGCTATGCAGATGGCCGCTTCCTGGCCGATGCCGGCACCAGCGATGCCTTTGGCCACAAGCAGCTCGGCGGCGTGGCGCCGGTGCTGGCCACCATGGTCAGGGACCAGCTCAAACTCAAGTACCACTATGCGATCGCCGACTACCTGCAGCGCTCGGCCCGCCACATCGCCTCGCGGGTGGATGTCGAGCAGGCCTACGCGGTGGGCAAGGCGGCCGTCGAACTGGCCCTGCGCGGCCACAACTCGGTGATGCCGGCCATCATCCGCAAGTCCGACCGGCCCTACCGGTGGAGCATCGGCACGGCCCCGCTCGACCAGGTCGCCAACCACGAAAAGATGATGCCCCGTTCGTACATAAGCAAGGATGGTTTCGGGATCACGCCAGCTGCCCGGCGCTACCTGGCACCGCTGATCCGGGGCGAGGACTACCCCCCCTACAAGGACGGCCTGCCGGCGTATATCCGCCTGAAAAGCGTCGCGGTAAAGAAGAAGCTGCCAAAGCGCCGCTGACTCTGGCAGCAGGGATATCCCGGGCGGTCTGGCACTGCTGCGCATTAGTGCTATGATTGCGCGCCTTTTTTCGGCCCGCCACGACCCGGACGGGTTGTCTGCCTAAGGCGGCATCCGGGGGCAACCTGCGTCAGGCAAACAAACCGGCCTGGCTCCAAATTGAGTAGTCTTGGAGGACTCGACCATGTCAACCGACCTGGCCATTTCACTGGCCATTGGCGCTGCACTTCTGGCCCTGATTTACGGCACCCTCATGGCGCGCTGGATTATCGCCCAGCCCGCCGGCAATGACCGCATGCAGGAGATCGCCGCCGCCGTCCAGGCCGGTGCACAGGCCTATCTCAACCGGCAGTACATCACGATCTCGATCGTGGGCGTGGTACTTGCCGTCCTCCTCGCGCTGGCGCTCGACCTCGCCACTGCCGGTGGTTTTGTCGTCGGTGCGGTGCTGTCCGGTGCCGCCGGATTCATCGGCATGAACGTATCGGTACGCGCCAACGTGCGCACCGCACATGCTGCCGGCATCGGCCTCAACCCGGCCCTGCAGATCGCCTTCCGCGGTGGTGCGATCACCGGCATGCTGGTGGTGGGCCTCGGCCTGCTCGGCGTCGCCGGCTATTTCGGCGTCATGCGCGGCATCATCGGTGACGACGCGGCGCTGCACTCGCTGATCGGCCTGGCTTTCGGCGGTTCGCTGATCTCGATCTTCGCCCGCCTCGGCGGCGGCATCTTCACCAAGGGTGCTGACGTCGGCGCCGACCTCGTCGGCAAGGTGGAAGCCGGCATCCCGGAAGACGACCCGCGCAACCCGGCCGTCATCGCCGACAACGTCGGTGACAACGTCGGTGACTGTGCCGGCATGGCCGCCGACCTGTTCGAGACCTATGCCGTCACCGTGGTCGCCACCATGGTGCTGGGCGGACTGCTCTTCAAGGGCGCCGACGGCGGCCTCGACCTGAGCTACATCCTCTACCCGCTGGTACTGGGCGCGGTGTCGATCGTCGCCTCGATCATCGGCACCTTCTTCGTCACCGCCCGCGAAGGCGGCAAGATCATGAACGCGCTCTATCGCGGCGTGGCGATTTCCGGCGTGCTGGCGCTGGTCGCCTTCTGGCCAGTGAGCCAGGCGATGATGGGCGAATCGGCCGGCGGCCTGTTTGCCTGTGCCGTCATCGGTCTGCTGCTGACGGCCGCGCTGATCTGGATCACCGAGTACTACACGGCCACCGAGTATGGCCCGGTGCGTTACGTCGCTGCCGCCTCGCAGACCGGTCACGGCACCAACGTGATTGCCGGCCTTGCGGTATCGATGAAGTCCACGGCATTGCCGGTACTGGCGGTCTGTATCGCCATCTGGGGCGCCTACCAGATGGAAGGCCTGTACGGCATCGCCATCGCTGCAACCGCCATGTTGTCGATGACCGGCATGATCGTGGCACTCGACGCCTACGGCCCGATCACGGACAACGGCGGCGGCATCGCCGAAATGGCTGGCCTGCCGAAAAACGTGCGCACGATCACCGACGCCCTCGACGCCGTCGGCAATACCACCAAGGCGGTCACCAAGGGCTACGCCATCGGTTCAGCCGGCCTGGCGGCACTCGTGCTGTTCGCGGACTACACCCACAACCTCGAAGCTGCCGGCAAGCTGGAAACCTTCAGCCTGTCCGACCCGGCCGTCATCATCGGCCTGTTCATCGGCGGCCTGGTGCCCTACCTGTTCGGTGCAATGGCGATGGAAGCCGTCGGTCGTGCGGCCGGTTCCGTGGTGATCGAGGTGCGCCGGCAGTTCAAGGAAATCAAGGGCATCATGGAAGGCACCGGCAAGCCCGACTACACGCGGGCCGTTGACCTCCTGACCCGTGCCGCCATCAAGGAGATGATCGTCCCCTCGCTGCTGCCGATCCTGGTACCGGTGGTGGTGGGCTTCGGCATGAACCTGCTGATGGGCCCGGGCGCGGGCATCCGCGCACTCGGCGGCCTGCTGATCGGCACGATCGTCACCGGCCTGTTTGTCGCCATCTCGATGTGTACCGGTGGTGGTGCCTGGGACAACGCCAAGAAGTACATCGAGGAAGGCAACTTCGGCGGCAAGGGCTCCGAGACGCACAAGGCTGCCGTTACCGGCGACACCGTCGGCGACCCCTACAAGGACACCGCCGGCCCCGCCATCAACCCGTTGATCAAGATCATCAACATCGTGGCCCTGCTGCTGGTGCCGCTGCTCTGAGGGTGGTTCACCACGCGACATGACCGGAAAAACCCCGCCCCGTGCGGGGTTTTTTCTGGCCATGGAGTACGCTTGTCCGCATGCCAGGAAAAACGCTGATTGCAGTGCTGCTTGCAACGGCTGCCGTGGCCGGCATGGAGCTGTACACGCGCATGCCGCTGGCTGTCGACCTGGCAGCCGTGGATCTCGATCTGCCCGCCGATGTACGCGCGCTCACCATCGTCGCGCATGGCAGCGTCGATGGCGACAACCCGCTGTTTCCGGAAATCGTCACGCGGATCAGGGACCATTACGCAGCGGCAGGCCGGCCGGATGTCGCGGTGCGTTTCCTGCACTGGGCGCCCTGGTCCGACCAGCGCCTGCGCGCCGTGGCGACCGCGGAGCAGCTCGGTACGCAGCTTGGCGGGATGCTGGCCCGTTACCCGGAACTCAGCGAGCTCCAGCTCGTCACCCACAGCTCCGGCACCTACATCGCCGATGCCCTGTGCGAGGGTTATCGCCAAAGCCTGCCCCCGCAGTCACGGCCCGCACGGGTGACGATGGTCTTCCTGGATGCCTTCCAGCTGCATGGCTTCGTGGACTGGCGTCACGGTGCCCGCAACCATGGCCGCTGCGCCGATTTTGCACTTGCCGTCATCAATACTGATGACGTTGCCCCGGCCACCAGTGCGCCGCTCCGGAATGCCTGGAACATCAATGTCACTGCACATCCGGGCCGCGCGACATTCCCGCGCAACGGGCACTACTGGCCCCTGCAGTATTACCGTGACCTGCTGCCCGGACTTGCCAACGAACCCCTTGAAGCTTCGCACCAGCGATACCCGCGTGGCGCCGTGGTGCAGGCTCCGGCGACCGTGCCGGCCAACGCCCTCAGTGGATCGCCGTCCCGGCGCCAGGCTCACCGAGGCGGTGCGGCCGGTCGATGAAATTGCCCTGGATGAAATCCACGCCGATGGTGCGCAAGGCCTCGAAATCCGCCTGGGCCTCCACCTGTTCAGCGATCACGCGGAAGCCAAGGATGCGGGACATGCCCGTGATCGCCGTCACCAGTTGATGGTTCAATGTGTCGGCCTTGAGGTCATGCGTGTAGCTGCCATCTATCTTCAGGTAGTCGATGGACAGGTCGCGCAGGGTGGTGAAAGAACCCAGGCCGCTGCCGAAATCATCCAGGCCAAACTGGCAGCCCATCCCATGCAATACACCGATGAAGCGCCGCGCCTGGTCGACACGATCCATCACGGCGGTCTCGCTGATCTCGAAACAGATGCGAGCCGGTGCGATCTGGCTGTGATCGAGGCAATCGATGACAAAATCGAGAAAGCTCTCGTCGGCGAGCGACTGGCCGGAAAGATTGATGCTGCAGCTCCGCTCGTCGGGCAGGCGGATGGCGCCGTGGGCAAGTGCCGCCAGCGTGGCCTGCACGACCCAGCGATCGATGCCTGACATCAGCTGATAGCGCTCGGCGGCCGGGATGAACTGGCGTGGCTGGACCAGCTTGCCCTCTTCGTCCGTCATGCGCAGCAGGACCTCGACCGCCGGGCCGCTGCCGACGCGACCCGTGGTGGCGATCACCGGCTGGGTGTGGATCTCGAAGCGGTTCTCGCGCAGCGCTGCCTGCAATTGCTGGAGCCAGTGGATATCGCCGCGCTGCCGGGCGGAGACCTCATCCCGCGATGAGTACACGTGTACCCGGCCCCGCCCCTGTTGCTTGGCGACGTAGCAGGCGGAATCCGCAGCACTGAGCAGGTCCTTGAGCGACCCGGTCTCACGCGAGATCTCGACCAGCCCGATACTGATCCCGACGGTGAATATCCGGTCCTGCCAGACGAAACGATAGTCCCGGACCGCGTTGCACACGTCGTCGGCAATCTGGCGCGCCTTGTCGAGCGGACAGCGCAGCAGCAACATGCCGAACTCGTCGCCACCGAGCCGTGCCACAAGGTCGGAATCACGAACCTTGTCGCGGATCAGCTTGGCGATCTCGCGGAGCATGTTGTCGCCAGCCAGGTGACCACAGGTGTCGTTGACTGCCTTGAAGCGGTCGAGATCCATGTAGCAGAGCACGGAGTGCGTGGCATCCTCGCGCCCGGACTCAATGGCCTCCAGCACGCGTCGCTCGAATTCACTGCGGTTGGCGAGCCCGGTCAGCGCATCGTGGGCCGCCTGGTAGGAGATGCGGCGGGTCAGGCCGCGCATCTCGGTCACGTCATGCATGATCACCACCGCACCGGCCACGGTGTCGTTGGGACCGATGATCGGCGAAGCCGTGAGCTCGACCGACAGCTCGCGACCATCATCGACCGTGAGCATCAGTGCACGGCGGCCCAGACTGACCTGGCGGCGCTCGGCAAGGCAGCGCGAGACCGGATCACCAAGATCCTTGCGGTCCGACTCATCGACCAGCTTCAGGATCTCGGTCATGCGCTTGCCCACGGCAAGCTCGCGGGTGGTGCCGATCAGTTTCTCGGCCGCACCGTTCAGGTAATCGATCAGGCCCTGCGTATCGGTGGTGATCACGCCCTCGCCGATGGACTCCAGCGTGATCTGTGCCTGCTGCTTGCCACGGCCGAGGTTGGCCTCGATGCTCTTCCGGTAGCTGACATCCCGCGCGATGGTCAGGATCGCCTTCTGGCCGCGATAGTCGATCATCGACCCGGCCGCCTCGACCCATATGCCGCCCTCATCGCCGGAGATGAGCTGTATCTCGATGCGATCGGGAACCGCCTCACCGGCGAGACGGCCGCTGAGGTTCTTGCGGGTCAGGGCGCGATAGGCTGGCCGCACCAGGTCGGTCACCGGGCGACCGACGAGTTGCTCGGGCGTCAGCCCGATCAGGCCCGCCGCAACCTTGTTGGCAAAGATCACCCGGTCACGGTGCACCAGGACGACCTCGGGCATGGTGTTGGCCAGATCCTGGAAAAGCGCCTCGCGCTGGCGCATCTGCCGGTCCCTGGCATTCAGCGTATCGAAGAGCCGGTTGATGTTGTCGCCAAGCGCGGAAAAGCCCGCCGGGGCAGTTGCCGGGTGCGTCACCCGTTTGCCGAATGCAGACGCCTCGGCAGCGTCGAGTA
>JAHDYM010000120.1 GCA_023383705.1 Gammaproteobacteria bacterium
GCGCTTGCTTCGGGAGCAAGAGGTCGCAGGTTCGAATCCTGTCACCCCGACCAGACAAAAAAGCCCCGGTCACCTTCCGGCAACCGGGGCTTCGATTTTCTCCTTCAGGCTGACTGCGTGCCGATCAGTTCGGCGCGTCGCAGTCCGTGCGCTTCAGCACCACGCGGCGGTTCTGGGCGCGACCTTCCTTCGTCGCGTTGTCGGCAATCGGCTCAGCCTCACCGGCACCCTTGACGGTCAGCCGACCGGCAGCAATGCCCTTGCCCTCGAGGTAGGTCGCGACGGTCTGCGCGCGACGCTCGGACAGGCCCTGGTTGTAGGCATCAGAACCGGTGCTGTCCGTGTGACCGACAACCGTGCCAGATACGAACTTCAGGCGGGTCAGATTGCCTGCCACTTCATCCAGGATCGCCTTGTCTTCGTCGGTCAACTCGGCGGAGTCCACCTTGAACTGCAACTGACGCGTGACGTCGCAGGAGCAGCCCTCCGTTCCCACCCGGTCGCCCTTCGGCGTATCGGGGCACTGGTCACTGCCATCGACGACACCATCACCGTCGGTATCAGACGGCGGCGGGGGCGGCGGCGGCGGGGGGGGCGGCGGCGGCGGAGCGGCGGCTACGACCGGAGCGGCGGCCACTGCCTTGCTGCCCAGCGCGATGCTGAAGCCGGCATTGACCAGCGTATCGCCCAGGCTGTCCGACGCGTCCTGCCAGCGATACAGCACCTCGGTGCGCAGCGAAACACGGTCACCCCACAGGCGGGTCAGCACACCGGCGCCACCCTGCAACTGCAGGTCATCGCCATCCTGACTGCCGTTGTCGATATCCGTATTGACGACACCGACGCCCGCGAGCAGGTACGGGGCAAACAGACCGTCGCGGTTGTAGAGATTCATCAGACTGAGGCTGACAGCTGTCTGATCCTGATCCGGATTGCCGTCCGGATCACCATCCAGATTCAGCTTCTGCATATCGAACTCGACATTGAAGTGCTCGCTGAGCGAATAACCGAAACCGATCAATCCACCCGCTACTTCATCATCGACCAGACGCTCACTATCAGCATCGATATAGGTGCCAAGCGCCTTTACATAGACCTGGCCGACATCTTCAGCTGCATGCAAGCCCTGCGCCCCCAGCAACAATGCTGTGGTGCATAGGGTTGAAGTGAGCACTTTCTTGCTTTGCATCACAGTCACCTCTCTAATTTAAAAAAAACCCGGGAGTCCAAGGGTTGGACCCTGCATAGATTAACTTAACAACAGGAAAAACCACAATAACGGCGATACTTGTTGCCAATTTACAACACAAAAACCCGACGTTATTTGACAATTGTCTGACCGGGACGTGACCGGCTTCAACGTCACGCACCCCCCTCCCTTCCTATCCTCACAGCAGTTTTTCTGGGCGCCGGGATGGGTCACCGTCATGCAACAGTCTGGCCACCGCCAGCGCGGTCTAACGCTGGCCGAAACCCTGACCACACTCGCCGTGCTGGGCATCAGCCTATCGCTGGCGATCCCAGGCCTGAAAAGTCTGGCGCGCGACAATGCCCGTGCCACTGCCGTGAACCAGCTGGTTGCTACCATGCACATGGCCCGCAGCGAGGCGATCACGCGCAATGCACCGGTCGCCATCTGCCCGAGCAAGAACCTCCGCAGTTGTGCCGAAGACAACTGGGAATCCGGCTGGATCCGCTTTGCCGATAACAACCACAATCAGGCCCTCGATGCCGAGGAACTGATACTGGGCGTCTCGCCACCGGTACCCGGCTTTGTCATCCACTCTGAAGTCTTCGATCGCGGCTTGAGTTACCAGCCCTCGGGCCGGGTGGTCGCCGCCGACCACCAGCAGGGGGCCGGGGAATTCACCTTCTGCGCCACGGGCGCCGGAGAACCCGCGCAGGTGGTGATCGTCAACCCGGTCGGTGAACCGGCACTGTCAGTCAGCCGCGCCAATGGCAGCACACCCGAATGCAACATGCCTTGACGCTGCTGCTACCATCGACCCGGGAAAACCGGTGGACATCATTGATAACTGCTGCAGATATTGATCAAACCAGGGGTCTGTATGAATAGCCCGAGTCTTCGTGCCATCCGTCGCAATGTCTTTCTCATCTTGTCGGTTGCCAGCCTTGTCATCAGCACCGGCCATGCGGAAGACGAAATCATCGTCACCGGCTCGCGCATCCGCCTTGACGACTTCACCGCAACCAGCCCCATCGCGACGGTGAGCTCGGATGTCATCGAGTCCACCGGCAAGACGAATATCGAGCAGTTGCTCAACACCCTGCCGCAGGTGGTGCCGGGCTTTTCGGCGACCTCGAACAATCCGGGCGACGGTACCGCAACCGTCGACCTGCGCGGACTGGGCGCCACCAGGACCCTCGTGCTCATCAATGGCCGGCGGCTGAACCCTTCCGTCAATGACGGTACCGTCGACCTCAACAACGTCCCGACCCGGCTGATCGAGCGCATCGAAGTCGTGACTGGCGGCGCATCGGCCGTGTACGGCTCGGACGCACTCGCCGGTGTCGTCAACTTCATCCTGAAGGAAGACTTCGAGGGCCTCGACATCGGTTACCAGAACGGCTTCTCTGACGAGGGTGACGGCAACGAATACCAGCTCGACATGGTGCTCGGTGGCAACTTTGCCGAAGGCCGCGGCAACACCACCGTTTATGCCAGCTACTACGACCGGGAATCGATCTCGCAGGCGGATCGCAGCTATACGCGGGTCGATGTCCATGGTGGCTCATCCACCGGCATCACCGGTCGTCTCGACGAGGTGTCGAACAATCCATTTACGCCAAGCGGGAACTACGCCTTCGATGCCGATGGCAGCGTACGCCCCTTCGACGATCGATTGCCCGAAACCAACGGTGGCGTCGGCGACCGCTACAATTTCGCACCGGACAATTTCCTGCTGACACCGCAGAAGCGCTTCCAGCTGGGCGGTCTCGGCAGGTTCGAGATCAACGATCACGCGGAAGCCTATGCCGAACTCCTCTATGTGGACAGTCGCAGCGAAACGCAACTGGCACCCACGCCGGCGACCAGCATCCGCGTGGACCTCGACAGCCCCTTCCTCAGCCAGTCGGCACTGGACCTGCTGGCCACACGTGATGATCCGGACGGGCCGGTGATATTCCGCCGGCGCATGGTCGAACTGGGTGCGCGTTCCCAGGAAAGCGACTCGAAGCTCGGGCAGGTCACCGCCGGACTGCGCGGTGACATCGATTACAAGGACTGGCAGTACGACACCTACATGTCCTACGGGCGCACCGACTTCGACTACTACACCCGCAACGACGTATCACGTTCACGCTTCGAGGCCGGCATCGCCGGTTGCCCGGCAGACTACCTGCAGTTCAACCCCGGCTGTGTCGCCGTGAATCCCTTCGGCGCCGGCAACATCAGCGCCGATGCCGCCGACTGGGTCCGGCTCAACTTTGCCGACAGCACGGTGTTCCGCCGCACGGTCGTCAACGGCACCATCAACGGCACGCTGATGGAGCTTCCGGCCGGGGACATGGGCTTTGCGCTCGGCGCCGAATACCGCGAAGACAAGTCCAGCTACCGGCCCGACCAGGCCAAGCAGAGCGGCGACGTCCTGGGCTTCAACGCCCAGCAGCCGATCAGCGGCAGCTTCGACGTGAAGGAACTGTTCGGCGAGTTGCGCATCCCGCTGCTCAAGGACACGCCTGGCATCGGCTTCCTGGATGCCGAACTCGGCATCCGTTATTCGGACTATTCAACGGTCGGCGACGTCACCGCCTACAAGGCCGGCCTGAACTGGTCACCCATCGATGCGGTCCGCGTGCGCGGCATGTATCAGCGTGCCAGCCGCGCGCCGAGCCTGTTCGAAGTCCTGGAGAACGGCGACCAGGGTTACACCGGCATCTACTATGATCCCTGCGAAGGGCTCGATCCGCTAGCCGATCCCGATACAGCCGCGTTCTGCGCCACCCAGGGCATCACCGATACCCTGGCTTTCAGCACGGGCAGCACGCAGATCGAGTTCTTTGAATACGGCAGCACTGCGCTCGAGGAAGAGACCACCGACACCTGGACACTCGGCTTCGTGCTGCAGCCGGAGTCGGTCCCCGACCTGCAGATTTCGGTTGATTACTGGAATATCAAGGTCGACGACTACATCACTGCACTCGCCGGCGGGCCATTCGGCATCATCGATGCCTGTTTTGCCTCGCTCGACCTGAACAGCCCGGCCTGCTACAGCGATGCACTCGGAGCGCCGCTGATCTACCGCGACCTGTCCGGCGAGCTCAAGGTCAACGTGCCGCTGGTCAATGAATCGGAACTGGAAACCTCGGGCATCGACCTGCAGTTCCAGTACGGGATCCCGATGGATTTCGCCAGCAGCCGCGTCTCCGGCCTGGGTGAGACCCTGCAGCTGTCCTTCGTGCTGTCCTGGCTCGACGAGTATGTGCTGGACGGCATCCACTATGAAGACACCAGCGGCTACTACAACATCCAGGGGACCTTCCCCGAGTGGAAGGCGGTGCTGCGCCTGGCCTATGACATCGGTCCGGTCAATGTGGCCTGGGTCACGAGCTACATCGATGACATGGACAACCAGGGCAATATCCCGGAGTTCGCGGATGATACTGGCTACAGCAAAATTCCCAGCCACACCTATCACGACCTGAGTGCCGCCTGGGCGATCGACGAGACCTTCGAACTGTCGGCCGGTATCCGCAACCTCTTCGACAAGGAACCGCCGGTATACGACAACTACATCGACCAGAACACCGACCCGAGCACCTACGACATGGTCGGCCGCTTCTACTTCGCGGGAGTGCGGGCGAAGTTCTGAACCGGACCGTGATGACTGGTTCATCGACAGGCAGGGCGGCCCGATCGGGCCGCCCTGTATCGTTTCAGTTTGCGATACTGCTCGTCGCCACCACCCTGCCGGTACTTGCCACCGGCAGCGGGCTGGAGACCTGCCGCAGCATCGTCGACGACCGCGAACGTCTCGCCTGCTATGACACCATCGCGGACAACAAGCTTCCGGCCAAAGACAGCGAGACACCAACAGGCATCAGCGCTGAATCCCTGTTCGGGCGCGATGCTGCGCAGACCAGCGCCGTGCTGCAGCGGCAGACGGGCATCACGCCACCGGAGACGCTCGATACCGCGATCAGCTCGGTCGAAACCCGTGCCAGCGGCAAGCTGCTGCTCACCCTGCAGAACGGGCAACGCTGGGAACAGATCGATGGCCGGCCGCCCGGGCTTGCCGCCGGCGACCAGGTGCGGATTCGCAAGGGCGCCTTCGGCTCCTACCTGCTGTATAAACAGTCCGGTGGGCGCAGCATGCGGGTGCGCCGGATCGACTGAGCATGACAGACAGCCTCGCTGCATCGGCCGAGGGCGGCACACCGTCAGCCAAACCATCGGCCACACCATCAACCTGGGTGCTGCGTTTCCTGCACCTGATTCCGGCCGGCGGCCGGGTGCTCGACCTGGCTTGCGGGAAAGGACGGCACACCCGCCTGCTCGCCGGGCGCGGCCATCCGGTGACTGCGGTCGATATCGATGTCAGCGGCCTTGCCCGACTGCGCGACAACCCGCGCATCGAGATACGGCAACTCGACCTGGAAACCGGCGTGTGGCCCTTCAACGGCGAGCAGTTTGCTGCCGTGCTCGTCTGCAACTACCTGCACCGCCCCCACTTCGCCTGGCTGCCGGATGCGCTGCTGCCCGATGGCGTGTTGCTGATGGAAACCTTTGCCCGGGGCAACGAGGCTCATGGCCGGCCGCGAAATCCGGACCACCTGCTTGCGCCGGGTGAACTGCTGGCGGCCTTCAGCCCGCGTTTGCAGGTGGTGGCCTATGAGCAGGGACTGGAATTGTTGCCGCGACCGGCTGTGAGGCAGAGGATTTGTGCGCTCAACGGCGCTGGTTACGCTGCGCTGAACGCGGTCTGAGCGACGAGGCCACGATGTTTGCCGCATTTTTGCCGCCCGCAAGCGCCGTGATCCGCTCGCCGAGCGGCACCGGTTGGCCAAACAGCCAGCCCTGTGCCCAGGTGATGCCGAGCTTGGGCAGCAGGGCGAGGGTAGCCTCGTCCTGCACGAATTCCGCGACGGAATCGAGTTGCATCACGCGGGCAACCTCCGAGATCGCCGCAACCACCGATTGCGAGACCACATTGCTGCTGAGGTCACGGATGAAGCTGCCGTCGATCTTGAGCGTATCCACCGGGAACAACTTCAGGTAGGCGAAGGAACTCAGGCCGGTACCGAAATCATCCAGCGCAAACTTGCAGCCGATGCGCTTCAGGGTATGCATGAAAGTCTGTGCACGCTGGAGGTTGGCAACTGCAACCGACTCGGTGATCTCGAAGCACAGCATTCCCGGTGGCACGCTCGTCGCTGCGAGCCGGTCCTGCACAAAGGGCAGGAACTGTTCGCTGCCCAGGCTCTGCCCGGAAAGGTTGATCGCAAACCGGCTACCCGTACCGGCGAGACGGTCGACGTGCGGCTCCAGCATCTGCAGCGTACGCGTCACCACCCAGCGATCCAGTTCCTCCATCAACTGGTATCGCTCTGCTGCCGACAGGAATTCGGCCGGCGACATCTGGCGACCCTCGTCGTCCAGGAATCGGACCAGCACCTCGCAGTAGGGATTGGCCGCGTTTTCCC
>JAHDYM010000006.1 GCA_023383705.1 Gammaproteobacteria bacterium
CGGCGCTGTTCACCGCGATCAACGCCGACTCGATGGACATCTACGTCGAGCTGGTTGACTTCGATTCGTCGCTGGCGCAGCGCATGACCGACCGCGCGGTCAAGGTCATCTCCGCGACCGAAGCCGGTGAGCTGCTGCCGCGCAACTTCAACGACGCCACCCATTTCGAGTGCCGCATGTGCGCGTGGCAAGACCGCTGCTGGAGGCCGACATGAACCACACCCCTTTGGATCAGGTGCTCGGCGAGCAATTCATCGACGCGCGCCAAGCGGCGCTGATGTTCAACCTGCCGACCTACTGGCTGTCGCAAGCCAAGGAACGCCAGCAGCGCCGCATCCCGCACTACCGCGTCGGCAAGCTCGTTCGCTTCAAGCCCAACGAACTGGAAGCGTGGATCGTCGCGCAGCAACCCTCCGACGAGGAGGCTGCGGATGCTTGATTTCAACGACACGCACACCCCTGTTCCTCGTGACCTCGACGCCGAACGCGAAGCGATCCGCGCCGAACTGCTGGCGCGGCTGGAATCGGTCCTGGCCGCGCTGTTCCCGGCGGGCCGCAAGCGCGGCGGCAAGTTCCTCACCGGCGACGTACTCGGCAGTCCGGGCGACAGCTTGGAGATCGTGCTCGATGGCGACAAGGCGGGCCTGTGGACGGATCGCGCCACGGGCGACGGCGGCGATGTCTTCGCGTTGATCGCCGCACACCTCGGCATCGACGCCCACGCCGACTTCCCGCGCGTGCTCGATGCGGCGACCGAATTGCTCGGACGCGCACCGTCGGCACCGGTGCGCAAGGGCAAGAAAGAGGCACCCGTCGATGACCTCGGCCCCGCCACCGCGAAGTGGGACTACCTCGACGCCTCCGGCAAGCTGATCGCGGTCGTCTACCGCTACGACCCGCCCGGCCGCAAGAAGGAGTTCCGTCCGTGGGACGCCAAGCGGCGCAAGATGGCTCCGCCTGATCCGCGTCCGCTCTACAACCAGCCGGGCATGGCCAGCGCCGCGCAGGTGGTCTTGGTCGAAGGCGAGAAGTGTGCGCAGGCGCTGATCGACGCGGGCGTCAGCGCCACCACCGCGATGCACGGCGCGAACGCGCCGGTCGAGAAAACCGACTGGTCGCCGCTGGCGGGCAAGGCCGTGCTGATCTGGCCCGACCGCGACAAACCGGGCTGGGAGTACGCAACCCAAGCGGCGCAAGCCATCCTGTCGGCGGGCGCGAAGACCTGCCACATCCTGTACCCACCCGAAGAAGCGGCGGAAGGCTGGGACGCGGCGGACGCCGTGGCCGAGGGTTTCGACGTCGCGGCCTTCCTCACCCACGGCCCGCGCCTCCAGATGCACGACATCGACGAGGATGCCGCGCCGGTCGTCAGCAGCGACGAATCCGTGTGGGGCACCGAGGATGCGTTGGCGCTGGCCTTCACCCGGCGCTACCACCGCGACTGGCGCTACGTCGCGGCGTGGGGACGCTGGCTGGTGTGGGACGGCCACCGCTGGCGCACCGAGGACACGCTGGCGGCCACCGACCTGATCCGTAGCGTCTGCCGTCACGCTGCCGTCCATGCCGAGAACCTGAAGATCGCCGCCAAGCTCGCCAGCTCCGGCACGGTCGGCGGCGTCGAACGGCTGGCGCGCGCGGATCGCCGACATGCGGCGACCACCGCCGAATGGGATGCCGACCCGTGGCTGCTCAACACGCCCGGCGGGGTGGTCGATCTCAAGACCGGCAGGCAACGTGCGCACGACCGCGCCGACCGGATGACCAAGATCACCACGGCCACGCCGGGCGGCGACTGCCCGATCTGGAGGCAGTTCCTCGCCGAGGTCACGGGCGGCGATGCCGAGCTGCAAGCCTATCTGCAACGCATGACCGGTTACGCGCTGACCGGATCGACGCAGGAGCACGCGCTGTTTTTCCTGTACGGCACGGGCGCGAACGGTAAATCGGTGTTCGTCAACACGCTGGCCACCATCCTCGGCGACTACGCGGCCAACGCGCCGATGGACACGTTCATGGAAACGCGCACCGACCGGCATCCGACCGACATGGCGGGTCTGCGCGGCGCGCGCTTCGTCGCTGCCATCGAAACCGAGCAAGGACGGCGCTGGGCCGAGTCGAAGATCAAGAACCTCACGGGCGGCGACAAGATCTCCGCGCGCTTCATGCGGCAGGACTTCTTCGAGTTCTTCCCGCAGTTCAAGTTGTTCGTGGCGGGCAACCACAAGCCTGCCATCCGCAACATCGACGAGGCAATGAAGCGTCGTCTGCACCTGATCCCGTTCACGATCACCGTGCCACCCGAACGCCGCGACAAGCTGCTCCAGCAGAAGCTCTTGGCCGAGCGCGACGGCATCTTGGCGTGGGCGGTTCAGGGCTGTCTCGACTGGCAGCGCCTGGGCAGGCTCGATCCGCCGCAGCAGGTGCTCGAAGCGACCGAGGAGTATTTCGAGGCCGAGGACGCGCTGGGCCGCTGGCTCGACGAACGCTGCGTGCGCGAGGTCAATGCGAAATCGCTGACCGCCGAGCTGTTCGGCGACTGGAAGCAGTGGGCCGACTCCGCTGGCGAGTTCATCGGCTCGCAGCGCCGCTTCTCCGATCTGCTCATCACCCGTGGCGTCGAGAAGTGGCGCAACACGGCGGGCGTCCGTGGCTTTCGTGGCGTCGGCCTCAAGCACCCGCCCACGCCCGCTTACACCCCATACGCCGATAACTGACCGCCATGCCGACACATCCGACTGACGCATTTGACGCACTACGTCGTTACTTCCCCCGCGCGGGCGCGGGCGCACGCCTCATGGGAGTTTCGATACCGAGTGTCGGATGCGTCAGTCCTCACCGAACGAGGAACGCAACCATGACCACCACCATCCTCGCCCTCGACTTGGGCACCACCACCGGTTGGGCGCTGCGCGGCAGCGACGGCCACATCACCAGCGGCTCCGAGAGCTTCCGCCCGCAACGCTTCGAAGGCGGCGGCATGCGCTTCCTGCGCTTCAAGCGGTGGCTCACGGAACTGAAGGCCGTGACCAGCGGCATCGACGCGCTGCACTTCGAGGAAGTCCGCCGCCACGTCTCGACCGACGCGGCGCACGCCTACGGCGGCTTCCTCGCCACGCTCACCGCGTGGTGCGAGCACCACCAGATTCCGTATCAGGGCGTGCCGGTCGGCACGATCAAGAAGCACACCACGGGCAAAGGCAACGCGGGCAAGGACGAGGTGATCGCCTCCGTCACCGCGCGCGGCCATTCGCCGTCCGACGACAACGAGGCCGACGCGCTGGCGCTGCTGCACTGGGCCATCGCGCAGCACGCACTGGAACGGGAGGTATGAGATGAAGGTGCCAACACCCCAATACCGCTGCCCGCTCGGTCGGCTGCAACCTGACGTCCAGGACGTGGACGTCATCAAGCAACGCGGCTGGCGCGATCAGCACATCCTTGTCGTCAACGCTGACGACGAACGGCTCGACTGGATGGAGCGCGAACTGGTGCGCCAGATCGGCGAGCGCCTCTACGGCACAGGAGGACGACGCCATGGCTGACCGTCGCAACCCTTGGACTATCGACGACGTGGCCGCTCGTTTCGAGGAAGCGGCCAGCACCGGACGCCGTTTGCCACCTGTGCGGGTGCAGGGCTACTTCAACTGCTGGCCCGCCATCGCGCGCCGCGAATGGGAAACCTTCGCGGCCGATGAGCGGGTCTACCGTCCGCTTCCACCCAGCCCCGATGCCATCGAACGGATGCTGGAGGTGATGCGCTGGGTGCAGTGGCTGGAGGTCGAGCAACGGCATCTGGTGTGGATGCGCGCCAAGCGCTACGGCTGGCGGGATATCTCGGTTCGCTTTGCCTGCGACCGCACGACGGCGTGGCGGCACTGGCAGCGCGCCTTGCAGACGGTCACCGACCAACTCAACGGCGTCGTCACCGCGTAGGGTTTTGGCGTGATTTCGCGTGCGTGGTCGGCAACGCGCGTGCATTAGCGGTCATGTGCGGTTTTTGAGGCTGCAACAAATCACCCCGGTCAGGGGTAGTATTTCAGCTATCTTCTGGACAGTGGTGAGCGCAGCCAATTCCCAAATCGAGATGGGCCCTTCCTGGGCCTATCGCCATGCGGGGGGCGCGAGCGCGACGCTTTCCTAGCGTCAGGGTGCGAACCAAGGTTCGCACGGTTCGCAGGTTCGCACCCCGTCCAGTTCGCACCCTTCACTCCAACCCGCCCACGGCTTCGTCCGTCGGCGGGTTTCGTTTTTTCGGAACCCGAAACCTTGAATCCCTTGAACGTCGAGTACCGCAAGGTCGAAACGCTGATCCCCTACGCCCGCAATCCGCGCACGCACAACGACGCGCAGATCGCCAAGATCGCGGCTAGCATCGTCGAGTACGGCTGGACGAACCCGATCCTCGTCGACGGCGACAACGGCATCATCGCGGGTCACGGGCGTCTGGCCGCCGCGCGCAAGCTGGAACTGGTCGAAGTGCCGGTCATCGAACTGGCGCACCTGACCCCGGCGCAGAAACGCGCCTACGTCATCGCCGACAACCGGCTCGCGCTGGACGCGGGCTGGAACGAGGAGATGTTGGCGCTGGAACTGGCCGAACTGTCCGAGGTCGGCTTCGACCTCGCGCTCACCGGCCTCGACGCCACCGAACTGGAATCTCTGCTCGCGGACGAGGAAGCCTCCGACGCCGAGGCGCAGGACGACGACGCCACAGATGACGCCGACGAGATGCCTGATGCTCCGGCCACGCCGGTGTCCCGCGCGGGCGACGTCTGGGCCATCGGCGCGCATCGCCTGATTTGCGGCGACGCTTCCGATGCCGATGTGGTCGCCACGCTGATGGCGGACGAGCGCGCGGCGCTGTGCTTCACGTCGCCGCCCTACGGCAACCAGCGCGACTACACCTCCGGCGGTATCGCCGATTGGGATGGCCTGATGCGTGGCGTGTTCGCGCGCCTGCCAGTAGCCGACGACGGCCAGGTGCTGGTCAACCTCGGCCTGATCCACCGCGACAACGAGTTCGTCCCGTATTGGGAGGCGTGGCTGGGCTGGATGCGCACGCAGGGCTGGCGGCGCTTCGGCTGGTATGTCTGGGATCAGGGGCCGGGAATGCCCGGCGACTGGCAAGGCCGCTTCGCGCCCAGCTTCGAGTTCGTGTTCCATTTCAACCGCGCCAGCCGCAAGCCGAACAAGACCGTGCCCTGCAAGTTCGCCGGGCAGGAAACGCACCTGCGCGCCGATGGCTCGTCCACCGCGATGCGCGGCAAGGATGGCGAGGTCAACGGCTGGACGCACGCAGGCCAGCCGACGCAGGACATGCGTATCCCCGACTCGGTGATCCGCGTCATGCGCCACAAGGGCAAGATCGGGGAAGGCATCGACCATCCCGCCGTGTTCCCGGTCGCGTTGCCGCAGTTCGTCATCGAGGCATTCACCGTCGAGGGCGATGTGGTGTTCGAACCGTTCGGCGGCAGCGGCAGCACGATGCTGGCCGCGCAGCGCACCGGGCGCGTCTGCCGCTCGGTCGAGATTGCGCCGGAGTATGTCGATGTCGCCCTCCGGCGCTTCCGGCAGAACCATCCCGAAGTCGCCGTCACGCTGCTGGCCACGGGGCAGAGTTTCGATGACGTTGCCGCCGACCGTGAAGTCGAGGTAGTGGCATGAAATGGCTGGCCGACAAAATCGAGCAGTGGCCGACCGCCAAGCTCGTCCCCTACGCGCGGAACGCGCGGACGCACAGTGAGGCGCAGGTGGCGCAGATCGCCGCGAGCATCGCGGAGTTCGGCTTCACCAACCCCATCCTCGCGGGCAGCGACGGCGTGATCGTCGCCGGTCACGGACGATTGGCCGCCGCGCAGAAGCTCGGCCTCGATGCGGTGCCGGTGGTCGTGCTCGACCACCTGACGCCGACGCAGCGCCGCGCGCTGGTGATCGCGGACAACCGCATCGCCGAGAACGCCGGGTGGGATGAGGAACTGCTGCGCGTCGAACTGGAAGGCTTGCAGGACGAAGGCTTCGACCTCGACCTGACCGGCTTCGACGCCGACGCGCTGGCCGAACTGCTGGCGAGCGACGAGCCGGTCAACGAGGGCCAGTCCGACGAGGACGCAGTGCCGGAGGTCGGCGAGACGCCGGTATCACGCCCCGGCGACGTCTGGCAGCTCGGCCCGCATCGTCTGCTGTGCGGCGACGCGACCGTGGCCGCGAGCTACGCGGCACTGCTCGCTGGCGAGGCCGTGGACATGGTGTTCACCGATCCGCCGTACAACGTCAACTACGCCAACAGCGCGAAAGACAAGCTACGCGGCAAGGATCGCGCGATCTTGAACGACAACCTCGGTGACGGCTTCCACGATTTCCTGCTGGCGGCGCTGACGCCGATGGTGGCGCATTGCCGTGGTGCGCTCTACGTGGCGATGTCGTCCAGTGAACTGGACACGCTGCAATCGGCCTTCCGCGCGGCGGGCGGCAAGTGGTCGACCTTCATCATCTGGGCGAAGAACACCTTCACGCTGGGCCGTGCCGACTACCAGCGCCAGTACGAACCGATCCTCTACGGCTGGCCGGAGGGCGGCGAGCGTCACTGGTGCGGCGACCGCAACCAGGGCGACGTGTGGCAGATCAAGAAGCCGCAGAAGAACGACCTGCATCCGACGATGAAGCCGGTGGAACTGGTGGAACGCGCGCTGCGCAATTCCAGCCGTCCGGGCAACGTGGTGCTCGACCCCTTCGGCGGTTCCGGCACGACGCTGATTGCCGCCGAGAAGTCCGGGCGCGTTGCGCGCCTGATCGAACTCGACCCGAAGTACGCCGACGTGATCGTGCGGCGTTGGGAGGATTACACCGGCAAGCAGGCCACGCGCGTGACGAGCGCGGCGCAGCCTGCGGAAATTCAGTGAGCCTGCTCGGCGGCGATCTCGTCCAGCATCGCCTGCGCGCGCCGGTCGCCGTGCATCGCAAAACGCAGTTGCTTGATGGCCTGCTCGAAGGAGATGTCCTCGTGGCGATTGTCGATGAACCAGCGCAGGGCGTCGCGTTTGCTTTCGATGGGGGTGGTCTCGTCCATGTTCATGCGGCCTCCAGTTCCGCGTCGATGCCGCTCTGGATCACGAAGCCCGTGAGGTAAGGCAGCCCGCGCGGGATGCCATACTGGCTGCTGGTCGTGCGGCCAATCGTCCAGCCCATCCACTTCTGCGTGGCGGCGTCGATGGCGTCTTGCAGGGTCTTGCCGTCGAAGAGTCCGTTGTGGACTTCGTCCGCGAAGTGGCGTCCGTAGCGGCTGTCGAGGAAGGCGCGGATGGTATCGAAGTCCTCGCCCGTGGCGGTGGCGACGGCGCGCATGGCCAAGGGCCACGCGATGCTGGCGTGTCCGCCCATCGTGCCCCAGAAGCCCCAGCCTTCGTTGCGGGTGGCGGGGATGGTGTTGTTGCTCATTTTCGTGCTCCTTCGTTGGTGCGTTGCGATGCTTGTAGTAACGCGCTGTGCGCCGGGGAAGCCAAGCGTTTTCTCGAAGAAAGATGGACTATTTTTCGCCGTGCCTCATTCGCAAATCTCGAAGCTGCCGGGGCCGTTTCCCTCGTCGTCGGACAGCAGCAACAGGGTACGTTTCTGGCCGTTTGGCAGGGTGACGACGAGGCCGTAGAACTCGGCCTCGAAGGCGTCCTCGCAGGGGTCGCTGCGCGCCAGCCCGGTGATGGTGCCGCCCACCAGCGGGCGCAGTTGCTTCAGGTAGAAATCGGTGGCGTGGGTCATGTCCGTCCCTCACTCGACGCGGACGCCGACGTAGCGCCCGTAACTGCCGCCGGATGGATCGACGTAGAGCGTGATGCGGTTGGGCGCGGTGACTTCGACCACGCTGCGCCCGCTGCCTTCGAGGTAGCCGCCGTGCCCGGCCAGCCAGTCCCGATCCACGAGCAGCGCGTTGGTGAAGTCGTCGTATTCGGCGTCGGTCAGTTCCTTGCGGAACTCGATCTCGATGCGCTCCGGCGTGGCGCTTGGGTCGCAGTTGTGAAGGACGTCCGCGAGTTCATAGGGCTTGCGGGCAAAGCGGGCGCGGATAGTGTTGTTCATGGTGTGCTCCGTGGCGGGTGGTGATGGACGTATGAACGCGCTGTTCAAGCAGGAAGCCAAGCTCTTTCTGCTTGGCTTCCTTGTGGTTTCATCACGCCACGCGGTACACGCGCTCGCCACCCTGCGCCTTGTCCGAGGTGATGGTCAGGCCGAGCTTTTTCTTGAACGCTCCGGCGAAGGTGCCGCGCACGGTGTGCGCCTGCCAGCCGGTGGCATCGCAGATTTGATTGATGGTCGCGCCTTCCGGACGCTGGAGCATCCGGATGACCTCGGCCTGCTTACTGTTGTCGCGGGTGCGAGGCGCAGGCTTGTCGCCCTTGGCCCACGTCGCTTCGGCGGCGGTGACGGCGGCGTCCAGTTCGGGATCGGTTCCCGGCAAAGCCTTCGCAGGCTTGCTGCCGGGGCGCGGCATGCCCAGTGCGTCGTAGCCCTCGGCGGCGACGCGCCAGCCTTCGCCATCGGGTGTGATGAAGGCGCGGTTGAACATGCCTTCCAGCACCTTCTTGCGTGCGCCGCCTTTGACGTTGTCGGGGAACCACTCGATCTTGCCGCCGCTGGTGTTGATGGCCTTGGCGAGGATGGCGTGCTGGGCCGGGGTGAGTTGTGTGGTGCTCATGGTCTGCTCCTGTGCAGTGGTTGATTGGGATCGTGATGAACGCGCTGTTCGCGGGTGAAGCCAAGCTCTTTCTGCTCGCACAGGAGCCATCCGAAAAATGATTGAAAAAGGTGCCGATGGGACTCTCGATTCGCGCCTACGCGCGCCACCGTGGCGTCTCCGACGCGGCGGTGCGCAAGGCCATCGCGACTGGTCGCATCACCCCGGAGGCCGACGGAACCGTTGATCCAGAACGCGCCGATGCGGAGTGGGCGCGCAATACCGAAGCGCCGCGCAGCGGCACGCGGACGAAGCCCGTGCGTGTGGCGGTTCCGCCCGAACCCGCGCCTGCGGGCGACGGCCAGGGTGCATTGCCCGCAGGTGGCGCGTCGCTGCTTCAGGCCCGCACCGTCAACGAGGTGGTCAAGGCGCAGACCAACAAGGTGCGGCTGGCGCGGCTCAAGGGCGAACTGGTCGACCGCAATCAGGCCATCGCCCATATCTTCAAGCTGGCGCGCGCCGAACGCGATGCGTGGCTCAACTGGCCTGCGCGCGTGTCGGCGCAGATGGCGGCGCGGTTGGCGGTCGATCCGCACACGATGCACGTCGCGCTGGAGGCCGCCGTGCGCGAGCACTTGCAGGAACTGGGCGATCTGCGCCCGCGCGTGGACTGATGGACATCGACTACGAAGGCGCTGCCGAGATCGCACGCGCGTGGCGCGAAGGCTTGACGCCCGATCCGCTGCTCACCGTGTCGGAATGGTCGGATCGCCACCGGATGCTATCCAGCAAGGCATCCGCCGAGCCGGGACGCTGGCGCACCAGCCGCACGCCGTACCTGAAAGACATCATGGATTGCCTGTCGCCGACCTCGCCGGTCGAGCGCGTGGTGTTCATGAAGGCCGCGCAGCTCGGCGCGACCGAGATGGGATCGAACTGGATCGGCTACGTCATCCACCATGCGCCGGGGCCGATGATGGCCGTGTGGCCGACGGTGGAGATGGCCAAGCGCAACAGCAAGCAACGCATCGATCCGCTGATCGAGGAGTCCGGTGTGCTGGCCGAACTGATCGCACCGGCGCGCTCGCGCGATTCGGGAAACACGATTCTGGCGAAGGAGTTTCGCGGCGGCGTGCTGGTGATGACGGGCGCGAACAGCGCCGTCGGCCTGCGCTCGATGCCGGTGCGGTATCTGTTCTTGGACGAGGTGGACGGCTATCCGCTGGACGTGGAAGGCGAAGGCGATGCGATCTCGCTGGCGGAGGCGCGCACGCGCACCTTCGCGCGGCGAAAAATCTTCATCGTCTCCACGCCAACGATTGCCGGAGCCTCGGCCATCGAGCGCGAATACGAGGCCAGCGACCAGCGCCGCTACTTCCTGCCGTGCCCGCATTGCTCGCACCGGCAGTGGCTGCGCTTCGAGCAGCTGCGCTGGGACAAGGGCGCGCCGGAGACGGCGGCCTACGTCTGCGAATCCTGCGACACCGCGATTGCCGAGCATCACAAGACGTGGATGCTCGAACACGGCGAATGGCGAAAGATGGTCGAGGGCACGGGCAAGACGGCAGGCTTCCACCTGTCCTCGCTCTACAGCCCGGTGGGCTGGCGCTCCTGGCGCGACATCGCCGCCGCATGGGAAGCCGCCGTCAGCAAGGAATCCGGATCAGCGGCGGCAATCAAAACCTTCAAGAACACCGAACTCGGCGAGACGTGGGTCGAGGAAGGCGAAGCGCCCGACTGGCAACGCCTCGTCGAACGCCGCGAGGACTACCGCATCGGCAACGTGCCGCAAGGTGGTCTGCTGCTGGTCGGTGGCGCGGACGTGCAGAAGGATCGCATCGAAGCCTCGATCTGGGCCTTCGGTCGCGGCAAGGAAGCGTGGCTCATCGAGCACCGCGTGCTGATGGGCGACACCGCCCGCGACACGGTGTGGAAAGCGCTGGCTGCGATGCTTGCCGAGCACTGGACGCACGCCTCCGGCGCGTCGATGCCGCTGGCACGTTTCGCCCTGGACACTGGCTTTGCGACGCAGGAAGCCTATGCCTTCGTGCGCGCTTGCCGTGATGCACGGGTGATGCCGGTCAAGGGCGCGGCGCGTGGCGCGGCGCTGATCGGCACGCCGACGGCGGTGGACATGAGCCAAGGCGGCAAGCGGCTGCGCCGGGGCATCAAGGTGTTCACGGTCGCGGTCGGCATCGCCAAGCTGGAGTTCTACAACAACCTGCGCAAGGCGGCCAACGTCGGCGAGGACGGCGTCACCACGACGTTCCCCGCAGGCTTCGTCCACCTGCCCAAGATCGATGCCGAGTTCATCCAGCAGCTCTGCGCCGAGCAGTTGATCACCCGCCGCGACCGCAACGGCTTCCCGGTGCGCGAATGGCAAAAGATGCGCGAGCGCAACGAGGCGCTCGACTGCTACGTCTACGCCCGCGCCGCTGCGGCGGCCGCAGGTCTGGATCGTTTCGAGGAGCGCCACTGGCGCGAACTGGAACGACAACTGGGGATGGCCAGTCCGCCACCCCTGGAGTCACCAATCGAATCACCTGCTGAGGCCACCCCAAGCGGTGGCCTCACTGTTTCTGGCAACCGCAACCCCGGTCGGCGCGTCATCAAAAGCCGCTGGCTGGGCTGAACCACCCACTGACCCAAGGAGCCATCATGAGCCTCACCACCCGTATCGAATCGCTGGTCATCCGCGTCGCGCAGGAATTCAACGACGTGCGCGCCAAAACCGGCAACCTCGCCAACCTGACCACCACCGACAAGTCGAATCTGGTCGCCGCCATCAATGAGTTGCAGGCCGCCGTTGCCGCGTCCGGTGCCATCGACGACGCACAGATCACCACGACCACCACCTATTCGTCGTCCAAGATCGTCGCGCTGCTCGATGCGCTCAAGGCCGAAATCCTGGGTGGTGCCGACGCGGCCTACGACACGCTGGTGGAAATCCAGCAACTGCTGCAAAACGGCACCAGTGGTCTGGATGCGCTGCTCGCCGCCGTCAACAACCGCGTGCGCTTCGATGCCGCGCAGACACTGACCGCCCCCGAGCAGGCGCAGGCGCGCAGCAACATCGGCGCGGTGTCCGCAAGCGACGTGGGTGACACCGATACCGACTTCGTGGCCGTGTTCGAAGGCGCGCTGGTCTGATGAGCCTCGCCACCCGCATCACCGCCTTGGCCAGCCGCATCGGGCTGGAGGTCAAAACCAAGATCGATGCCAGCCATCCCGGCGTGGCCAAGGCGTGGGTGTGCTTCGGATACGTCAGCAATCAGGTGGTGATCCGCGCTGCGCACAACGTCGCCAGCGTCACCCGGCTGGGTACGGGCCGCTACCGCGTGACCTTCGCCAGCGCCATGCACAACGCCAATTACAGCTGGATGGCCGTCGCCCTCAAGACGCCGACCATTCTCGGTCTGCAGCGCCTTGGCATCGTCCGCGCCAGCGGCGACACCCAAACCGCGCAACAGCTCGATGTCAGTTGTGCATCCCCGACGGCGGCGACCGATGCCGACGAAATCAACCTCACGGTGTACCGCTGATGGCCTACACACAAGCCCAACTCGATGCGCTCGAAGCCGCGCTCGCCAAAGGCGAAAAGCGCGTCACCTTCGGCGACAAGACGGTCGAGTACCGCAGCGTGGACGAACTCATGGCGGCCATCGAGGCGGTCAAACGCGACCTGTTCGAGCAGGCCGCCGCCACGGGCCTGTGGCCGGGCGCGCCGCGCCAGATCCGCGTCACCACCGGCAAAGGATTCTGAACATGCAGTGGTTTGACCGGATGCGCCGCCACATCGGTGTGCGCCTGCTCGGTGGCACGCCCATCTACGACGGCATCGGCGGCGGCCGCCGTTCGCTGGCGTGGCAGGTCGGCAACCCCGGCGCGGTGGCGGCACTGGCTTTTACGCAAAACGAGCTGCGCGCCAAAAGCCGCGATCTGGTGCGGCGCAACGCCTGGGCGGCGGCAGGCGTCGAGGCTTTCGTGTCGAATGCCATCGGCACCGGCATCAAGCCGCAGTCGATGGTGGCCGACAACGCACTGCGCGAAGCCATCCACAGCTTGTGGTGGGACTGGTGCGAGGAAGCCGATGCGGCGGAACTGACCGACTTCTATGGCCTGCAGGCGCTGGCCTGCCGGGCGATGCTGGAAGGCGGCGAGTGTCTGGTGCGCCTGCGCTACCGCCGTCCCGAGGACGGCCTGCCGGTCGGGCTGCAATTGCAGTTGCTCGAACCGGAGCATCTGCCGGCCACGCTCAATCAGGAACTGCCGTCGGGCAACGTGATCCGCGCGGGCATCGAGTTCGACCGGCTTGGGCGGCGCGCGGCCTACCACCTGTACCGCTCGCATCCCGGTGACGGTTCGCTGGCTCCGATGTCCGGCACCGGCGGCTGGGTGGGCGGTCTCGACACCGTGCGTGTTCCGGCCAGCGAGATCGTCCACCTGTTTCGCCCGCTGCGTCCCGGCCAGATCCGGGGTGAACCGTGGCTCGCCCGCGCGCTGGTCAAGCTCAACGAACTCGACCAGTACGACGACGCCGAACTGGTGCGCAAGAAAACCGCCGCGATGTTCGCGGGCTTCATCACGCGCCTTTCGCCCGAGGACAACCTGATGGGCGAAGGGCTGCCGGATGCCAATGGCGCGGCAATGGCAGGACTGGAACCCGGCACGATGCAGATTCTGGAGCCGGGCGAGGATGTGAAATTCAGCCAGCCCGCCGACGTCGGCGCGAGCTACGCCGAATTCCTGCGGATGCAGTTTCGGGCGGTGGCCGCCGCGATGGGTATCACCTACGAGATGCTCACCGGCGATCTGACGCAGGTGAACTACTCGTCGATCCGCGCGGGTCTCTTGGAGTTTCGTCGGCGCTGCGAAGCCATCCAGCACAACGTGATCGTGCACCAACTGTGCCGCCCGATCTGGCGCGCGTGGATGGAACAGGCCGCGCTGGAAAGCGCGCTGGCATTGCCGCAGTTCAACCAGAACAAGCGCGACTACCTGTCGGCGCGCTGGATTCCGCAGGGCTGGCAGTGGGTCGATCCGAAGAAGGAGTTCGACGCGATGCTGACCGCCATTCGGGCGGGGCTGCTCTCGCGCTCGGAAGCCATCTCGGCCTTCGGCTACGACGCCGAGGACATCGACCGCGAAATCGCGGCTGACAACCAGCGTGCCGACGAACTCGGTCTGGTGTTCGATTCCGACCCGCGTCATGACAAACAACCCATTGCAGCGGTGGGCACGCAGCCCGTCGCACCACCGCAAGACCCACAGGACGATTGATATGCCTCTCATCCATCTGGCGTCGCGCCTCTACGGCACGCCACTGCTCATCGCGCGCCCCAAACTCGACGTGATCCTGTCGGTACTGGGTTCGCGCATCGGCCTGCACGATCTGGCGCTGCCCGATCTGGACATGGCGCTGCCTGCGCCACGCCAGTCAGTTCCCTCAGCGCAGACGGGCATCGCCGTGATCCCGGTGGTCGGTGCGTTGGTCAAACGGGCGATGGGCATCGAGGCCGCGTCCGGCCTCATGTCCTACGACGAAATCGACGACCGGCTGGATGCCGCGCTGGCCGATCCGCAGATCGGCGGCATCCTGCTCGATCTGGACTCGCCCGGCGGCGAGGCCGGTGGCGTGTTCGAACTGGCGCAGCGCATCCGCGCCGCCAGCACCATCAAGCCGATCTGGGCGCACGCCAACGATGCCGCGTACTCGGCGGCCTATGCCATCGCGGCCGCCTGCCAGCGCCTGACGTTGTCGCAAACCGGCGGCGTCGGCTCGATTGGCGTGATCGCGTTGCACGTCGACCAGTCGGTGAAAGATGCCAAGGACGGCATTTCCTACACCGCCGTCTACGCCGGTGGCCACAAAAACGACTTCTCGCCACACGAGCCCTTGAGTCCGCAGGCCAGCACGGTGCTGCAAACCGAAGTGGATCGGCTCTACAACCTGTTCGTGAATCAGGTCGCCACGATGCGCGGTCTCGATGCAGACGCCGTGCGCGCCACCAAAGCCGCTCTGTTCCACGGCGATCAGGCGGTGGCGGCGGGCCTTGCCGATGCGGTGTTGCCGCTCGATCAGGTGCTCACCGAATTTGCCGAAGCGCTGGCATCGCAACGCCGCTTGGTACAGCCGGGGCTGGCGCGCGCCTCGCCGTCGAGCCTGCCATCCACAGCACTGACCCGAAACCGTTCATTCACCCTGGAGAACCCCATGACCGACCATGACCCGCAACACGACGACGCGCTCGATCCCATCGATCCCGCCTCGCAGGACGAGCCACAGCAACCCGCAAGCGATCCGCAACCGACGCCTGCCGCCAGCGCTGCGCTGGCCCAAGCGCGTGCCAGCGGTATCGGCCAGGCACAGGCCATTGCCGAACTCTGCCTGATCGCAGGTACACCGCAACGCACGGCGGAATTCCTCTCCGCTGGCCTGTCCGAAGCGCAGGTGCGCCGCGCCTTGCTCGACGCCCGTGCCGAGCAGCCCGAAATCGCCTCGCGCATCACTGCCGACGCCGGGACGTCGCTGCGCCCCGAGCACAGCCCGGTGGTGGCCGCCGCCAAGAAACTCGCCCACAAGGAGTAAGCCATGACTGCCATGACCCAGCCCAAGAACCTCGGTGACGTGCTCAAGTACGAAGCGCCGAATCTCTACTCGCGTGAAACCAACACCGTCGCCGCCGCGCAGAACCTCGCCCTCGGCACCGTGGTGGGCCGCGATACCGCCACGGCCAAGCTCAAGGCTTTCGATCCCGGTGCATCGGACGGCAGCGAAATCGCCATCGGTGTGCTCGGTAACGACGTGGACGCCACGCTGATCGACCGCGACGACGCGATCCTGATCGCCCGCCACGCCATCGTCGCGCGCGGCGCGCTCATCTGGCCGACCGGCATCACGCCCACGCAAAAGGCCTCCGCCGAAGCGCATCTGACCTTCCTCGGCGTGCTGGTACGCGACAGCGCCTGATCGCATTCCCTTCGTTTCACTCCCCCGATGACCCGCCGCTGGCGGGTTTCGTCATTTCTGGAGAACCCAAATGCAGAACCCCTTTGAAAATCCCGGCTTCTCGATGGCCAGCCTCACCGCCGCCATCAACCTCTTGCCCAACCGCTACGGGCGTCTGGAGCAACTCGACCTGTTTCCGGCGCGACCGGTGCGCACCCGGCAGATCATCGTCGAGGAGTTCGCCGGTCGGCTGAACCTCTTGCCGACCCGCGCGCCCGGTTCGCCCGGCACGGTCGGTGAGCGTGGCCAGCGCAAGCTGCGATCCTTCGTGATCCCGCACATCCCGCACGACGACGTGGTGCTGCCGGAAGAAGTGCAAGGCCTGCGCGCCTTCGGCTCGGAAACCGAGATGGAGGCCATCGGCGGCGTGATGGCGCGTCATCTGGAGACGATGCGCAACAAGCACGCCATCACCCTGGAGCACCTGCGCATGGGCGCGCTCAAGGGTGAAATCCTCGACGCCGACGGCAGCACGCTGGTCGATCTGTTCGACGAGTTCGACATCAGCGCGCAGAGCGTGCCCTTCGAGTTCTCCACCACCACCGACAACGGCCAGCTCAAAGGCGCCTGCCTGGAATTGCTGGGGCTGATGGAAGTGGGCCTTGCGGGCGAGTTCTCCACCGGCATCCATGTGCTGTGCTCGCCGGAGTTCTTCCGCGCACTGACCACCCATAAGGAGGTCAAGACCGCCTACCAGAACTGGCAGCAAGGCGCGGTGCTGATCAACGACATGCGCGCAGGCTTCAACTACAGCGGCATCACCTTCGAGGAGTACCGGGGTCAGGCGTCCTACGTGCAGGCCGACGGCACGCTGGGTACGCGCCGCTTCATCGCCGCCGGGGAAGCCCACGCCTTCCCGCTGGGCACGGTGGACACCTTCGCCACCTACTTTGCACCGGCGGACTTCAACGAAACGGTGAACACGCTGGGCCAGCCGCTGTACGCCAAGCAGGAGCCGCGCAAGTTCGACCGGGGCACCGATCTGCATACGCAATCGAACCCGCTGCCGATGTGCCACCGCCCCGGCGTGCTGATCAAGCTGACCTCGGCCTGATGGACGTCACGACGCTCTATGAGGCCGCGCGCAACGCCGGGCTGCTCACCGCCGTCACGGTGGCGGGCGGTCCGGTGGTGCATTGCGGCTTTCGTGCGCCGGATGAAACCGTGCTCGATGGTTTCGCGCTGTCACGCGACTACCAGCTCGATTACCCGGCGGCGTGGCTGACGCTGGCCGCTGGCGACACCGTCGAGATTGCGGGCGCGGCCTATCAGGTGCGCGACGTGCGCGCCATCGGCGACGGCTCCGAGCGTCGCGCTTCGCTATCCCAACTTTGAGGCGACCGTCATGAACTCTGTCCGCGAGCGCGTCTTGCGGGAAGTGGTCGCGCGCCTGTCATCCGCCATTGCACCGATCCCGGTGCTGCGCATGCCTGCCGTTCCGGTCACCCGCGAGGCCAGTCCCGCGCTGCTGCTGTTTGTCGACGGCGACAGCATCACCGCCCACGCCAACCACCTCGTCGACCGGCTGCTGATCGTCCGGCTCGCCGTGGTGGCGCGTGGAACGGATGCCTTCGACGTCGCCGACCGGGCGCTGGTGGCGGCGCACGCGGCCTTGCTGGCCGACCCGAATCTCTCCGGGCTGGCGATTGCCGTGCGCGAAATCGACTGCGAGTGGGACGTCGACGACGCCGATGCCGGAGCCGTCCTGCTGCCCGCCCGCTACGAAGTCCGCTACCGCACCCACGCTCTCGACCTCACCCAAACAGGATGAACTTTCCATGCACATCGAACTGATCAAACCGCACACCCACGCGGGCAAACGCCACGCCGTGGGCGACCGCCTTGAACTCAACGACGCCAGCGCCCGCTGGCTGATCGCGCAGGGCGCGGCCAAGGCTGCCACGCCTGCCGCTGATTCCAAACCCAATCGCCGCGATGCCACGTCCGGCGTTTCCACAACTGCGCCCACCCAAGGAGACTGACCATGGCTTACTTTTCTGGACAAGGCCGCGTCTACATCGGCGCGCGCGATGAACTCGGCAACCCGGCTGGATTGACTTTCGTCGGCAACGTGCCCGAGCTGAAGGTGTCGCTGTCGGTGGACACCATCGAGCACCAGGAAGCGCAGTCGGGCCAGCGCCTGACCGATCTGCAACTGATCAAGACCAAGAAAGGCGAGTTCGCCTGCACGCTGGAAGAACTGATCGCCACCAACTTGGCGCTCGCGCTCTACGGCACCACGACCAGCATCACGCCCGGCACGGTCACCGGCGAACTGCTGCCCAACCCGGTCACGCCCGGCAGCCTGTATCCGCTGGCGCTGCAAAACGTCTCTGCCGTGCAGGTGCAGGACTCGGATGCCAACCTGCTTCCTGACACCCAGTACAGCGTCAACGCCAAGCACGGCTCGCTGCTGATTCTGGATGCGACCACCGGCGGCCCGTACACCGAACCCTTCACGGTCGATTACGCCTACGGCGCGGCGCAGAGCACGGCGATGTTCACCCAGCCGCTGCCCGAGCGCTGGATTCGTTTCGAAGGCTTGAACACCGCCGACGGCAACCGCGAGGTGGTGATCGATCTGTATCGCGTGGCCATCAATCCGGCCAAGGAGCTGTCGATCATCACGGATGAACTGCTGAAGTTCGAGCTGTCGGGTCAGGTACTGGCTGACCTCACCAAGCCGGTCGGCGGCGATCTCGGCCAGTTCGGTCGTCTGGTGCTGCTGTGACGACACACGCGGAGATGGCGACGATGACCGACTTCCAAACCTTTCCGCCTGCGCCGGTGGTGGTGCAGCTTTCCTGCGGCGCGCTGGAATTGACGCCCGTGCGTCTGGGTGAGCTGCCGCGCCTCTTGACCGTGGTGCGGCCCTTTGCCGACGCCATCAGCGCCGAACCCGACTGGCTGGCCTTGCTGGCCGCCCACGGCAACGGCGTGCTGGAACTGCTCGCGCTTACCACCCGGCGCGAGCGGGCATGGATCGACGACCTGTCGCTGGACGACGCCGTGCAACTGGCCGCCGCCGTGTTCGAGGTGAATGCGGATTTTTTCGTGCACCGGGTGGTGCCGGGCATCGCCCGCTCGGCAGACCAACTGGCCCCGCTGATCCGCACGCTTGGGACCGCGCCGTCGCCCGCCTGATCCACGCCGGGCACGGCCTGCACGCCGTGCTCGGCTACAGCGTGCCGCAGGCCTTGGCCTTTCTGCGCATCGAAGGACAACTGGAGCGCCAGCGGCTGGCGCAACTCATCGGTGTGGTCGCCGTCGCCGCGCAGGGCGAAAAGCGTTCCATCGAACAACTGCAACGCGATCTTCTGAAGGAGTGATGCCATGCGCCTGACGCTCACCACCTCCGGCTTGCTCGATCCGCGCCAGTTGTCGGCGTGGAGTCTTGAGCGCCAGCGCGCCATCCGGATGGCGGTGGCCAAGGGGATGCAAGGCGGCGGGCGCGAGGTGCGCGAAGCGGCGCGTGCCGAGATGCGCCGCGCCTTCACGGTGAAGCGCGCGAGCTTTGCGTCGTCGATGAGCACCAAACTGTTCGACAAGAAGCCCAATGAGCTGCCCGCGCTGTGGGTGGGCAGCAAGATCCCGTGGCTGGGCATCCACCAGCGC
This sequence comes from Gammaproteobacteria bacterium, assembly GCA_023383705.1. GTDB lineage: Bacteria > Pseudomonadota > Gammaproteobacteria > Steroidobacterales > SHZI01. The sequence goes on from JAHDYM010000006.1 coordinate 19,290, forward strand.
GGCGGCATGGTCAGCGGCAATCTGCTGATTCCGCTCTTGCCGGGCCGCATTGGCCCCAAGCGCTTCAAGGCGGTGATCGACGGCCTGATGCGCTCGGGCAATGCCTTCTTCATCGAGAGAGACGGTCGCGTGCTCTTGATGGCAGAAAACATCGCCGAAAACAGTAGCCAGCTCGCTCGTTTCAAACGCGCCGAACGCGGCCGCACGGGCACCAAGCAGATCAAACGCGGGCAGGAAGTCCCGATAGCCGTGCTGGTCAAGCGCGTCGATCTCAAGCGCCGCCTCGATCTGGATGGCAGCGTGCAACGCGCACTGCCTGCGCTGGCGCGGGCGATTCGACAGGAACTGGACAAACTCTGATGGCCAACAACCGCGCGCAAATCCTCATCACCGCCGTCAACCAGACCCAGGCGGCCTTCAATGCCGTCAAGGGCGGGCTGTCGGGGCTGGCCTCGGCGGCACAAAGCGTCAACGGCGTGCTCGGCAACCTGGGACTGGCGGTGACGGCGGCGGGCATGGTCGCGCTGGTCAAGTCCAGCATCAATGCCGGGGACGAGCTTTCCAAGATGTCCCAGCGCGTGGGCATCAGCGTGGAAACGCTGTCGCTGTGGAACCCTGCTGCCCAACAGGCCGGAGTGTCGAGCGAAGCCTTCGAGAAGGGGCTGCGCAAGCTCTCCACGACGATGGTCGATGCCGCCACCGGTAGCGAGGATGCAGCGCGTACCTTCAAGACGGTGGGCGTCGAGTTCAAAAACCAGGACGGCACACTGCGCGGCACCGATGCCGTATTGCTCGATTTGGCCGAGCGCTTCAAAGCCATGCCCGATGGCGCGGAGAAATCAGCGCTGGCGGTGCAGATCTTCGGCAAGGCCGGAGCCGAGCTGATTCCGTTCCTGAATCAGGGGCGCGACGGCATCAACGAACTCACCGACGAGCTGCGCTCGCTCGGAATCGAGATGAGCGGCGAATCCGCCGCGCAGGCCGAGGTGTTCAACGATGCCCTGGACAAGGTGAAACTGGCCACCACCAGTATCGGCACGCAGGTGATGACCGCTTTTCTGCCCGCGCTCAACGAGATGGCGCTGGGCATGGTCGAGTCGGCCAAGGAAGGCGGCACGCTGCGGGCGATTCTGGATGGCGTGGTGCTGGTGCTCAAAACTCTGGCGCTGGGCGCGGCCACCGTCGGCAAGGCCTTCGTCGCCTTGGGCGAGGCTATCGGCGCGGGCGTGGCGGCGGCGGTCGAAGCCCTCAAGGGCAACACCGCCGGGGCCAAGGCCATCATCGCCGACCTCAAGGGCAGCTTGATCAAGCGCCTCGATGAACTGGCCGAGTTCCGTGACAGCCTGTTCGATCCCAAGCCCATCGAGGTCAAAGCCCCGCAGATTCAGGCCGATCCAACGCTGCTGGCGCGCATGGCGCGGCCCAAGCCAGCGCAGGACAGCTCGGGTGCGCAAACCGCGCTGCTGAAAGCACGGCTGGATGCGGAACTCGCCTTGCTCAAGGACAACCTGCAACGCGAGCAGACCGCGCTGGACGCGGCACTGGAAGATCGTCTGGTGTCGGTGCGCGACTACTACGCGCAGAAAACCGCGCTGGAGCAGCGCGAACTCGATGCCGAAATCGCGCGCAAACAGCAGGAATTGGCGCGCAGCCAACAGACGGCCACGGGCGGTAAATCAGAAAACGACCGCCTCAAGGCCCAAGCGGAGGTTGCCAAGACCGAAGCTGAACTGATCGTCCTCAACAACCGCCGCGCCGACATCGAGCAGGCCAACGCCCGCAAGGCTGCGCAGGCCGAGCGCGAACTGGCCGATGCCTTGGCGCAGGCGCGTGAGGAACTGGCGCAGATCACCGGCACGGCAACGGATGCCGACCGGCAGGCGGCGATTGCGCGCAGCTACCGCGATCTGCGGGCACGGCTGGCGGCGGAAAGCGATACCGACGGCGTGTCGCTGGTGGATCGGCTGATCGACGTGAAAGCAGCGCAGGCCAACCTCGCCGCGCTGGAAGCCCAATGGCGTCAAGTCACCGAGCGTCTGCGCAATGCGCAGGAGGCCATCGGCATCCAGCAGCAGGCCGGATTGCTGACCGAAGCGCAGGCGCGCCAGCAGATCGTGACGCTGCAACGGCAATCGGCCACCGAGATGGAGCGACTCTTGCCCGCGATGCAGCAGGCGGCGGTGGCCATCGGCCCGGATGCGGTGCTGCGCGTCGAAGCGTGGAAGAACGAGCTGGCGCGCACGCGTCTGGTCGTCGATGAAATGGCTCCGCTGTGGAACCGCATCGGTGAGAGTTTTGGCAGCGCACTGAACGGCATGATCACCGGCGCGCAGACCTGGCGCAGTGCGATGGCCAGCCTGTTCCAGCAAGTGGCCGACGCCTTCCTGCAACATATCGTGATCCAGCCCTTTCAGCAGTGGATCGCCATGCAGGCGCGAATGCTGGCGCTCAAGCTCGGCTTCATCCAGCAGGAACAAGTGGCCGATGCCGCCGCCAGCGCCACCACGCTCGCCCAGAAATCGGCCCAGACCACTGCGGAGGTGTCGATGGATGCCGCCAAGGCCGGTGCGGGTGCTGCGGCGTCGCAGGCCTCGATCCCCATCGTCGGCCCGGGGCTGGCGATTGCCGCGATGGTGGCGATGGTCGCCGCCGTGATGGCGCTCTTGGGCAAGGTGAAGAAGTTCGCCGCCGGTGGCTTGGTGTCGGGCGCGGGCACGGCGACCAGCGATTCGATTCCGGCGCGGCTGTCGGCAGGCGAATACGTGGTGCGCGCCGCCGCCGTGCGTCAGGTAGGCGTGGCGTTTCTGGATTCGCTCAACGGCCTGTCCATCGGGCCGCGCTTCAAAGGCGGCGAACTGGCCTTCGCGGTAGGCGGCCTCGTGCCGGAGGTGAAAGTGCCGTCTGCGCACCCGCAGATGAATCAGGCGGTGCGCATCGTCAACGCCATCGATCCCGGCGTCACCCACGATCACCTGCAAACACCGGCGGGCGAGCGGGTCATCGTCAACATCATCGGGCGCAACGCGCGGGCCATCCGCTCGGCGCTGCAGAACTGAAATCCGAGGAGCCACTCATGGCACTGCTATTCATCGACGGCTTCGACCACTACGACCCGCAAGCGCTGGACGACTACGGCCAACCGTGGCTGGCGCGCGGCAAGGCGGCCTACCTCTCGCCGCAGGCCACCCGCGAGCAGGGGCGGCGACCTTCATCGTTCGCGCTGCGCCTGCCCGAAGGCTCGGGCGGCGGTTACGTCAAGAATCTGGACGCCACCAAGACCAGCCTGATCGTGGGCGCATCCATCCGCGTCGTGGCCTATGAGAACACCTACACCGAGCCGCTGCTGTTGGGCGTGCGCGATGCCAACGCGCAGATCGCGCATCTGGTGAAGATCGGCGAGGACGGCAGGCTCAAGCTCTATCGCTGGCAGTATGGCTACGAGCAGCTGATCACCACCTCGGTCAGCACCGCCCCGGCGCGCGGCTGGCATTACGTCGAACTGCAGGTGACGCAAGGCACCAGCAATGGCGTGCTGTCGGTGCGTCTGAACGGCGTGCTCGCCATCCAGATGAGCGCGCAGAACACGATTCAGGGCGGCGGGCAGTTGCTCACCGCCTTCCTGGGTGCGATTCCGGGCCAGTATTGCCCGCTGACCATCGACGTCGACGACTTCTACATCGCCGACACCACCGGCACGATCAACAACACCTTCTTGGGCGACGTGCGCGTGGATGCCTTGCAGGCCAGTGGCGCGGGCAGCCTGAACCAGTGGACGGTGACACCCTCCGGCGTGAATGCTTGGGAGGCCGTCAGTGACGAGGATGAATCCACCTTCATCAGCGCACCCAGCGCCGGACTGCGCCAGTCCTTCGATGTCGAGCCGTTGCCGGTGATGGCCACGCCCGCGATCTTTGGCGTGCAGTTGACGATGCTCTCGCGCAAGACCGATGCGGGCTTGGGCAAGCTCAAAGGTCTGGTGGTCAGTGGTGCACAGACCGCTTCGAGCGCCGAGGTGATCCTGCAGGAACAGCAGGCATGGCAATGCGCGCTGTTCGAACGCAATCCGAACGGCAATGTGCAGTGGACGGAAAGCGCCTTCAATGCCGCCGAGTTCGGCGTGGAGTCGGCATGACAAAACGACAGGACTGGCGTTTTGCACAGCCGCAGGCTGCCCGTCAGGGTGCCGTACAGGGAGGTGAGGCATGACCGACCGGCGAGTTGCGGCGCACATCGCCGAAACCGGCAGCCAGCCCGCGCCGGGCTACGAAGTATCGCGTGTTCTTGGCGAAGTGCTGTCGCGTGCCGGTACAGGCAGCGCTGTCGCCACGTTCACGCCAGAAACCGCCAGCGCGCCGTGGCCGCCGGATCAGGCCGCGCACTGGCTGGTGGAAACGCTGGCGCGCCCCTGGCCGCCGCTGGTTGGGCCGGTGTTCGTGGTCGAGGTGCTGCGCCGGGACACGGCATCGAGCGCCATCGTCGCCACCGGCATGGAGGTGTTTGGCGATGCGCCGTGGCCGGAGGCCCAGCGCGGCATGTTCGCCTTCCGCCACGACTGGTCTGAAGCACTGGTCGAACGGCTGGAGTGGCAAACCAGCGTCACGCGGCTGGCCAGCGGCAATGAATCGCGGCAGGCGCGGCGCAAGGTGCCCCGGCGCTCGTTGAGCTACCACGTCGGCCACGCGCGGGCGACCGATGCGCTGGTCGCCGACTGGCTGGCCGATCATCTGGGCAAGGCGTCGTGGTGGCCGCTGCCGCAGTATGCGGTGCCGCTGACCGCCAGCGCCGAAGCCGGTGCCTTTGCGCTGGATGCGGCCGACGCGGACTGGCGTCACTTCGTGACGGCCAGCGCCGATCTGCGGTTGACGTGGAATGGCATCGAGAGCTGGAACGAGGCCGAGGTGTTCGCGCTGCTCATCGCCCCCGATGGCTGGCAGCAAGTGCGCCTGAACAGCGTCGACAGCGATGTGCTGTGGCTGGCCGAACCCTTGGCACGCGCCGCCGGAACGGGAAGCAGCGTGATGCCGCTGGTGTGGGGCCGCGCCGTCGATCCGGCGGATTTGACCCAGTGGGTGCCGGGCATGGTCGGCGGCACGGTGGTGGCGCAGGTCGAACCCGCGCCGCCACCCGATACCGGTCTGCTGGCAGACCCGTGGCTCGACGATCTGCCGGTCTGGCCCGATGGCAACTGGCGTGACGATCCGGCGGTTGCCGCGCAAGCCACGATTACACGGCAGGATTTTTCGCCTGCCGATCCGTGGCTGCGCCGTGACGATCCGTGGCCGACCACCACCTTCCAGCGCCGCTATCTGGCCAGCACGCCCGAGGACATCGCGATCTGGCGCGAGCGGCTGTGGCAAACCGAAGGCCGCTTGAACGCCTTCTGGCTGCCCGATGGCGTGGCTCCGATCTTGTGGGTGTGCTTCGAGGCCGATCCCGAGGACGGTTTTCTGCGGGTGGAGGGCCAAGACCTCTCCGCCTTCTGGCATCGTCCTGCCGCCTGCCTGATCGTGCATCCGGACTGTTATCAACAGTACGCGCTGACGGCGACCTGCCATCTGGATCAGGGCGGCGTACTGGTGCTGCGCTCCGGCCTCGACGATTGGGTGCCCGAAGGCAGCCGGGTGATTCGCCTTGCGCGCTGCCGCCTCGACCACGACGCCATCGACCTGTACTGGCACAGCCCGACGCTGCTGGAGATCGCGCTGACCGCGCGCCAGTTGCCCGAGCCACGCGGCAACGACCGAAAAACGTATGGAGAGTACGCCGTATGAGTAATCAACCGCTGATGGAAGTCGAGCTGTACGCCTTTTCCAGCAGCAACGCGCAGTTTTACCTGACCCCGCACGAATTCGATGTCGATCTCGACGGCACGCCGTACACCAGCCTGTCCATCGAACGCAACGAGCTGGCGCTGGGGGCCGAAGCGGCCAAATCGGCGCTGGAACTCAAGCTGCCGCCGAGCTGCGATCTGGTGCACCATCTGCTTGCTGCCTCGCTGACCGGCGACACCACCTCGGTCACTTTGCGCATCGGGCGGCGCGACACCTGGGGCGACTACTGGTGGCTGTCGGGCACGCGCTGGATAGGCCGGGTGCTGGGTGTGGAGATCGACGCCGATGCCGCCCGCATCCGCTGCGAATCCGCGCAGGTCAGTTTGAAGCGCATCGGCCTGCGCAGGCTCTACAGCCGAAAGTGTTCCCATGTGTTGTATTCCAGCGCTTGCGGCGCATCGCCGATCACCGGCAGCGCCTTCGTCCTCGACGTCTATGGCCGCAACGTGGAACTCGATGGCGGTGTGCCCGGCAGCGTCAGCGGCGGACTGGCCGGTGGCTGGCTGCAAACGCCCGATGGCGCGCGCCACATGATCATCAGCGACTACGGAAGCGGTGTGGAGCTGCTCTATCCGGTGTCCATCGAGCCCGGCGCGGAAGTGCTGCTGACCGTTGGCTGCGATCACAGCACGGCCACCTGCCAGTCGCGCTTCGACAACCTCGACAACTACGGCGGCTTTCCCGCCATCCCGAGCAAGAACCCGTTTTCGACGGGCGTGTTCTGAACCCCTTTTGAGGAATTGCCATGTGGTACCTCGTCGTCATCGTGGTGGCGGCGCTGGTGTCGGTCGCGCTCGCACCGAAACCGCCCGAACCCAAACCGGCATCGCTTTCCGACGTCGATGCACCCACCGCCGAAGAAGGCCGCCCGATCCCGGTCGTGTTCGGCACCGTGCTGCTGCGCGGAGCCAATGTGGTCTGGTACGGCGATCTGGTCGCCGACCCGATCCGCAAGAAAGGCGGCAAGAAATGAGCAGCGACGTGATCGTCACCATCGACGACGTGCGCGCCGTGGGTTTGTGCGTGAACGGTTCGCGTGCGTGGTTTGCACGGCACGCGCTGGATTTCCGCACCTTTCTGCGCGATGGGCTGGATGCGGAAACGCTGCTGGCCACGAATGACGCGATGGCCTTGCGCGTGGTCGAACACGCCCGCGCCCGATCTTCACAGGAGCACGGCTGATGGGCGGCAGCAGCAAGAAGCAAACCGTCGGCTACCGCTACCGCATGGGCCTGCATCTGGTGCTCTGCCAAGGGCCGGTCGATGCCGTGCAGGAAATCCAGATGGGCGAGCGCACCGCGTGGGGCGATGCCGACCGTGGCCCGCTGTCCAGCGGGCACGGCCTCACCAGTCTGGCGATCAACAAGCCGACGCTGTTTGGCGGCGACGAGCGCGAAGGCGGTGTGATCGGCACCATCGATGTACTGCCCGGCAACGCCAGTCAGGGACGCAACGACTACCTGATGGCGCGTCTCGGCAGCGCGATTCCGGCATTCCGGGGCGTGCTGTCGCTGGTGGCGCGGCAAATCCAGTTCGCCGCCAACAACCCCTACCTCAAGCCGTGGGCGGTGCGCGTGCGCCGCTTCACGGCGGGCTGGTTTGAAACGCCGTGGATGGAGTGGAACGCCGAGGTGCGCGTCTGGGATGACGACAGCGGCCAGGAGGTGAGCGTGGGCATGAACCCGGCGCACATTCTGGTGCAGTGCCTCACCGATCCACACTGGGGCATGGGCTATCCGCAGGACTGCATCGGCTGGAGTTTCTGGAACGCGGCGTGGGCGTTGTCGGACGAGGGCTTCGGCCTGAACCTGATCTGGACGCGCCAGCAGTCCATCGAGAGTTTCATCGGTCAGGTGATCGACCACATCGGCGGCATCCTCTACACCGATCCGGAGCAAGGCACGTTCGAGCTGAAACTGCTGCGCGACGACTACTGGATCGACAGCCTGCCGCAGTTGGGGCCGGACGAGATCGTGCGACTGGAGCGTTTCGAGCGTGCGCAGTGGGGCGAACTTCCGAACGAACTGAGCGTGGTCTACACCGACTGGCAAACCGGCGGCGACACCACCGTCACTGTGGAAAACCTCGCCGCCATCCAGTTGCAGGGCGGCGTGATCAACCAGCGCCGCAACTATCCGGGTGTGAACTATGGGCCGCTGGCCGCACGGCTGGCGCTGCGCGATCTGCGCGCCTTGGGGTCGCCGTTGGCGCGGATGAGCCTGACCGTAGCGCGCGACACCTTGGAACGCGCGCCGCTGCCGGGCGATGTGTTTCTGCTCAACTGGCCGCGTCTGGGCATCGACCAGATGGTGGCGCGCGTCACCAGCATCGACACCGGCACGTTGGGTGCAGCCGAATGGCGCATTGATGCGATGGAAGATGTATTTGGCCTCGACAGCGCTGTTCTGGCCCCGCCGCCACCCATCATCGACGAACCCACACTGGAGCCGCTGCCGCCCGCCCTGGTGCTGGCGGTGGAGATCCCGTATTGGGAACTGGCGCGCACCTTGTCGCGGGCCGAGCTGGATTACCTGACCGACACCGATGCGGCAGTGGGCGCGCTGGCGGCGGTGGGTGGTGCCGGGCAACTCAACTGGCAGCTCGCCACTGGCGCATCGGCGGGCGACATCGAGGCCATCGCCAGCGAGGACTATGCGCCGCTGCTCACGCTCGACGCGGCTTTGTCCGCCACCGAGGCCGATGCCATCGCGGTGTCGGTGACAGCGATCAGCCAACCGGAACGGCTGGCCGTGGGCAGCTACGCCTATCTGGTCGATGCCGCTGGCGAAATCCGCGAAGCCGTCGCCGTGCTGGCCTTCGATGCCGGTGCGGCCAGCATCGATCTGGCGCGCGGCGTGCTCGACACCACACCGCAGTCGCACGCAGGTGGCGCACGCCTGATCGGTGTCGGCGAATGGCTGGCTGCCGAAGGGGCGGAACGCGCACCGGGCGAATCCGTGTTCGTGGCCGCGATCCCACGCACCTCGACCGATCAGGGCGATCCGGAACTGGCCACCAATGGCCAGCCGCTGCTGCTCACCGGGCGGCAGGCCTTGCCGTATCCACCTGGGCGCATCCGCCTCAACGGTCAGATCGAGCCTGCCGTGGTGGCCGGTGATCTCGCCGTAGCGTGGGCGCACCGCGACCGCATCCAGCAGACCGCCTACCTCGTGCAACAAGACGAGGGCGACATCGGCCCGGAACCGGGCGTGACCTACACCGTGCGCATCCGTGATCGCAACGACGCGCTGGTGCATACGGCGCCCAGTATCGCGGGAACGGATTTCGTGTGGGACGTGGCCACCGCTGCCGCAGACGCCGGAGCGTTGGGCGACCGCGTCACCGTGGAAATCAGTGCCGAGCGCGACGGGCTGGAGAGCTGGCAGCCGCAGGTGCGCGTCATGGATCGCGCGGGCTACGGCCTGCGCTGGGGCCAGTATTGGGGAGGGCTTTGATGGAAACACCAATGGAAACACCAATAGAAGCACGCATCGATGTTCATCTGCTCACCCTGAACGAGCCTGCCGAATGGCGCGATGCCTGCATCGTCAGCCTCGACGGCGCACCGATCCAGTTGCACGTCGTGCCGGGCATTGCCGGGCGTATCGGCGAAGCCCGCGCCGCTGGCTACGCGCAGGGCAATCTGCCACTGGTGTCTTTCATCGATCCCGACGATCTGTACGAAGCCAGCGCCTTCACGCAACTGGCCGATGCGCTGGATGCCTGCCCGCAAGCGGTGATGGCCTACAGCGACGAAGTGCTGATGGACGAAGCCGGGAACGACATCGCCGTGCGGCGTCTGGCCTACAGCCGCTGGCAGCATGCCAACAGCGCCAGCCATGTGCACGGCCTGATCGTGATGCGTCGGTCTGCCGTGGAGGCCGCGCTCGCGGAAACCGCTGACCTCAACAACTTCGCCGACTGGCTGCTGACTTTGCTGATCGCCAAACGCGGCGGAGTGCTGCACCTGCCCATTGTCGGGCGGCGCTGGCGGCAGCACCCGAAACAAAGCCATCGCACAGGCGATCCGGAAGCCATCCGGCGCATCCGGCAAACCGCCCCTCTCTGGAGATAAGCATGTCATTGACCGATCCGAACCTTGGACTCACCTACGGCTGGACGCTCGGCGAGTCCGGCTGGGCCAGCGGCATGGACGCCAATCTGAAACGCCTCGGCGCGACAGTCGGCCTGTCCGTGAAAGACCGCGACCTGACCGCGCCACCGGCCAGCCCCGCCAACGGCGACCGCTACCTCATTCCCGCCGCCGCCACCGGTGTGTGGGCAGGCAAGACCAACCAGATCGCCGTGCGCATCGAGGGCGTGTGGGAATACCACGCACCCAAGGTCGGCTGGCTTTGCTACATCGAGGACGAGGCCAAGCTCAGTGCCTACAAATTCGCAGGCTGGAGCGCGGGCATCGCCATCTGATTTCCACTCACCCGCAACCACCCGAACCCGCCCACGAGGCGGGTTTTGCATTTCTGGAGACTGCTATGACCGAACCCGAACAACAACAGCCTGCGCTCGTCGAGAACATGCTTCTCCTGCGCCGCGAGGACTTTGACGAACTGCTCGACCGTGCCGCCGAGCGCGGTGCCGGACGTGTGCTGGCCCACCTCGGCCTCGAAAACGGCCACGCCGCCCGCGACATCCGCGAACTGCGTGATCTGCTGGAGGCATGGCGCGATGCCCGTCGCACCGCGTGGCAGACCACCGTGAAAGTCATCACCACTGGCCTCCTGGCCGCGCTGCTGGTGGGGGCCGCCATCAAGTTGAAGCTGATGGGAGGCCCGCAATGACCACCCGCAAACTCTGCCTGCTGGACGACTGGCACAAGATCGCACGACGCACGTGGAGCATTCGTCTGTCCATCGTCGCAGCAATCTTCACGGCGGCGGAAGTGGTGATGCCGTTGTTTGGCGACGTGCTGCCGCGTGGCGTATTCGTGCTGCTGGCCTTCAGCGCCAGCATCGGCGCGGCCATCGCCCGCTTGGTGGCACAACCGGAGATGCACCGATGATCCGGCCGCCATCATCACCCACTGCGCGACGCACCGTGGCCGCATTGACGCTGTCTGCCGCCGCCCTGGTCGGCATCGTGCTGCACGAGGGCTACACCGACCGCGCGGTGATTCCGGTCAAGGGCGATGTGCCAACCATCGGCTTCGGCACCACCACCGGCGTGACACTGGGCGACACCACCACGCCGCCGAAGGCGCTGGCCCGCGCGCTCACCGATGTGCAGCAGTTCGAAGGTGCGCTGAAAACCTGCGTCACCGTGCCACTGGCCCAGCACGAGTACGACGCCCTGGTGAGCTTCTCCTACAACGTAGGCAGCCGTGCGTTCTGCCAGTCCACGCTGGTGCGGAAACTCAACACCGAGGACTACGCCGGGGCCTGCGCCGAGCTGCTGCGCTGGCGCTTCTTCCAGGGCAAGGACTGTGCGCTGCCTGTCAATGCGCGGCTGTGCGGCGGCCTCGCCACGCGCCGCGAGGCCGAGTACCGCCAGTGCTTGGGGGAAGGCGTTCCATGACGTTGATCCCTTGGCCGTACCGCCTGCTGGCCTTAGCTGCGCTGGCCGTCGCGCTGATCGGGTTCGGCTGGGTCAAGGGCGCGGGCCACGTTCAAGCTCGGTGGGACGCCGCTGTCCAGCAGCAGAGCCTGCAAACCGCCGCAGTGCGCGAGCGGCAGGCGCAAGCCACCGTCAAAGTCGTCACCGAGTACGTCGACCGCTTCCGCGTCGTCCGCGAGAAAGGCGACGCCATCGTCAAGGAGGTTCCCGTCTATGTCCCCGTTGAAGCCGATGCTGCTTGCACTATCAACCGTGGCTTTGTGCGCCTGCACGACGCTGCCGCCGCCGGTGAGCTGCCCAAGCCCGCCGGAGATGCTGATGCGCCCGCCGCAGGCCTTGCGCTCTCTGCCGTCGCCGGAACCGTCGCAGGCAACTACCAATCCTGCCACGAAAACGCCGAGCAACTGAGGGCGTTGCAGGCGTGGGTCAGGGAGATGGCTGCCCCCGCGAGGTGAGAAATCCGTGGAGCAGACCATCGAGCCTGAACTGCGGCGCTGGGTCTATGGCAGCGGGAAGGTGTTGCTCGGCCTCGTGGCGCGGCGCGAGGCTGAGACGCCCCTGATCCTGCAACCCACGGCTGGCTGATGGCCCATATCTAGGCACAACAAGCATATTCAGGATAAACTATGCTTTAGGTGCATTATCAGGATAGGCAAGATCGTGGCTTTCGAGAGCGTTGAAGAACTCATCCGGGCGGCGCGCAATGGGCGCAGCCAGAAGGAATTCGCCGATCTGCTGGAGGTCGATCAGTCGATGGTGAGCAAGTACGAGCGGGGCAAGGCCAGTCCGCCGATCAGCGTCATCAACCGCTGTATGCGTCTGGTGCATACCGCCGAGGGCGAGGCGGCACCGTCGGCGGAACAGCTCGCCGACCGCGTGCGCGAATCCTTGGCCGATCCGAAATTGGGTCAAGTGCGCTCGGCACTATCCCGCTTGGTGGACGCCTTCGCGTCCGAAAACGCGCAGGCCCACTCGTCGGGCGCTGCGCCGCAATGACATAGGAGGCCGTATGGCAACGCAATCAACCATCGAATGGACGGAGCAAACGTGGAATCCCACCACTGGCTGCACCAAGGTCTCTCCGGGTTGCAAGAACTGCTATGCCGAAGTGATGGCGCGGCGGCTGCACGCGATGGGCGCGCCCGGCTACGAGAACGAGTTCAAGCTCACCGTGCATGAGAACCGACTAGAGCAGCCGCTGCTGCGCAAGAAGCCCACCACGTACTTCGTGAACAGCATGAGCGACCTGTTCCACGAGGCTGTTTCGGACAAGTTCCTCGACCGCGTGTTCTCGATCATCGAGACCACGCCGCACCACACCTACCAAATCCTCACCAAGCGCGCCGAGCGCCTGCCGGAGTATTTCGCGCGCCGGGCTTGCCCGCAGAACGTGTGGCTGGGCGTATCGGTGGAGGACAAGAAGTACGGCGTGCCGCGCATCGACCATCTGCGCAAGGTGGACGCGCACATCCGTTTCCTCTCGGTGGAGCCGCTGCTGGAGGACTTGGGCCGCATCAATCTGCGCGACATCCACTGGGTCATCGTCGGCGGTGAATCAGGTCACAAGGCTCGCCCGATGCGCGAGGAGTGGGTGGCCAACGTGCAGGTGCAGGCCGAAGCCGCTGGCGCGGCGTTCTTCTTCAAGCAGTGGGGCGGTTGGGGCGCGGATGGCGTCAAGCGCCACAAGAAGGCGAACGGTCGCGTCTTCCGTGGCCGCACATGGGACGACTACCCGGAAGCGGCCGCGCAACCCTAGAAATTGAACGCGCCTTGGCCTTCGACGTTCGAGGCCGTGGCCCAGAACTTGTGGGCGAGTTCGTGCTTGGCTGCAAGCAGCAACCAGTACAGCGGCTGGTTCTTTGCCCCGGTCAGCAATTTCATGTCGGTGGAAGGCCACACGCCGAGGCCCGCCACTTTGTCGCGCCAGAACTGGAAGATCTGCAGCCGGAGTTCTTGCTGCCCCTGAAGGGTGGAAACCTTGTCGCGCCATCCCGGTGCGAAGGTGTCGAACGGCGAGTTCTCGGTGGTCGCGTAGGTCACGACGTTGCGCTGTAAGTCCATCTGGCTGATGTGAACCAGCATGTCGATGCGCGTGAGCGATGACAGGGCGACGATGATGTCGAAGTTCAAGGCCGCCAGATCGAAAGGATCGAGAAACGCGAAGTTCAGGCCGTAGGCGTTGAGCTGGGCGGTCACCGATTTCACGGCATCGACGGCGGCACCGTCCACCTCGACCACCGGTGCGCCCAAGTTGCGCAGGCGGGTTGCGGCGGCTTGACGTCGCTGGACATCGAGGTCGCCGATGAAGACCTGCGAGAACGGTGCATTGCCTTCCCTGCTTTTCTTCCACGCTGCGACGACACCGCCGTCAATCCACTCGCCGGAGTCCCGCACCTTGCATCGGCCCGGCCCGCAGAACAGATCGATGTAGGTCGCGCCTGCCTTGCCAGGGCCGAGAAACTTCGCGCGGGTGCTGCGCGAGATGTCGATGTAGCGGCACAGGTAGTCGTGCTTCTCCTTCGCCCAGACGCCTACTTCTTCGGCAGGCAGGCCATCGTCCCCATCGATCAGTTTTCCCATCGTGTCTCCCCCGCATCGGTTTATTGCGCCTGCTGGATCGCCCGACGCAGCGATGCAGAGACATCCCACACATGGGACTGGCCGCCTATGTACTTGGAAACCTTGATGTGATTATTGCTTTCCAGCAGGTTCAGCACGAAGTCGACGAAGGCGCGGGGCTTGTCGACCCGCGTTGCCAGTTCTTCGTTCTGGCGGACATCCTCGTTGACCAGCAGCGCGGCAATCCGGCCAACCACATCCTGATAGCCATCGACATACGCCTGCGCGAACTGCTGAAAGCCGTAGTCCGTCAGCACGACATGCGACAGCGGTGCGCCGAGAACCCGCCCGATCTTGATGTAGTAGTGCTGTTCAAGAATATCCAGCGAGTCGAGCAGTTCCTGTTGCGGCACATCTTGAAGCGCGGGTTCGGCGCGCAGCCGATCCCAATCCACAAGACCTGCGTCCTCGTCGATCTGCACTCTCGCAATGACGCGCAAAGCCAAGTCATCAACCCGCGTCAGACCAGAGATCAAGGGCGCAGGCCCGGAGAACCGGGCTGGCGGCTGGCCGATGGTCGGCTTGTCGTCCACGTCGAAGATCGCCGACAGGATGCGCTGCAAGCTCTGGTCGTAGTCGGCGAGGTCATCGACCTTCTGCCAAAGGGTGGATCGCAGGCTTTCGGGTACTTCGCAATCGTCGATGATGACGGGGATCAGCCGCGTTCCACGGCTGATCTTGTTGACCACCGAGGTGTTCAACTCCTCCCGAACCCAAGGCTTCTGGACGCTGACTTTGGACAAGACCACGATGACGGCCCGGGCCTCTTTCAGCCCTTCCTCGAAGATCTTGTCCACCAGACTGTCGCCCGGTTTCATCTCCCACTGGTCGAGCCACGCATCGACGCCGTTCTCACGCAAGTGCCGCGCGAACTCGACGACGAAGCGATCTTTGTCCTCGCTGGCGTGGCTGACGAAGACCTTGGGCGCGCTCATTCGCCCGCCTCGAATTCCGCGCTCTTGAACTTCAGCACGTTGCAGTTCTCCTTCACTGCGCGCCGAAGGCCATCGTTGAATCCGGCCAGGAATCTGGCCTGGATCTCGACGGTGAAGCACTCCCTGAAGGATTCCTCGATGCTGTATTTGTGATCTTCGATGCAGGCCATGCTCGTGTCGTTCCTGTCTCGTTATGCGTGGGGCGCAACCTCAGTCGAGGTGCTGGTTGAAAACCGCGTACTGAGCGGCATTGAACGCCGGATCAACTTCCATCGCTCTGGCGCGCAGCAGCCGATGATCGCCACGGGCGCGCCCGCGCTCCCATGTCTGACCGTTGCCTTGTATTCCTTCAATGAGATCGATGCAGTCGTCGATTGCGTACTGTCCAAGGGTTGGCCGGATCACCTCAGAAAACCGTTGGTCAGCAGCGTTGTAGCTCCCGCTGGCCACGTAATACTTGTTCGCCAGCCGGATGACCGATTTGGCCCACTCCGGCGAGTCGGACAGATCTTCAAGAGATTCCCATGTCCCCCGATCAATCTGCGGGTAGTCCGTGCCAGTGATCCATTCCCCCAACCGCGCAGCATGTTCTTCGAGTGAGCCGGATAAGAACCAAGCCAAGCATCGGGCCGATGTCTCTTGCTCGGCTGTGTGCTGGATCGCCGTCTTGGCATGATCGGCCAGCAAACCGTAGATACGTGCCGAGCGCGACAAGAAGTGAATCAGGCACACAAGGGGCGATCCGCCCGTGGCTATCGTGCTGAAGTAGTCCCTGTCGGCCTCGATCTGCGCTTGGAACTGCGCCGGGTTGCGGCCATACAGCAAGGTCAACGCGCTGTAGTTGATGGTGCGGTTCTTTTCGCATCGCTCGTCCGTCAACCTGAACACGAATTTCCACAGGGCTTTGAAGACAGCCTTCTCGACCTCCGGATTGAAGCGCGAGAAATACTTGCTCTCCAAATACGACTTCAGCTTCTTGTCATCGATCAGGATGCCGGACGCCTGCTCAAGGTCTTCAACCAGATCGCCCACAATCTGCTTGGACAAGATCGGTGCCTTCGTGAGCAGGCCGTCAAGCGCGTTGCGGATGAGGGCACGAGCCGTGTCTCGGTTCGGGCGATGCAACTGGAAATTGGCGTTGACCACCGGATGCGCCGCAAGGTGCCGCTGGCGTTGCAGATGCAGCAGGTTCTCCCGCTCGGCGATATCCAGCAACTGAGTCTGCTCGGCCACCGACTCCACCAGCTTGGTCTCCCACACCGGCGAGCGTTCGTTGTCCTCTTGCAGCTTGCCGATGTCGGCCAGAATGGTTTTGGCCTTGTCATCCCCGTAGAGATCGACGAGATGCTGGAGCTTGAACAGCAGGTCACAAACCACGACCGACCACAGCATCACGACCGCAGACCGATGGTTGCCTGCCGCGTAGCAGCTCAATACTTCGGAAAAGTATTCCTTGCTGCGAGCATCGAAGATCTGCGTCGCGCGCTGCTCGATGGAGTATTCGTCCAGCATCACGCCCCCCGACCGATGATTTCGACGTAGCCGATCAGTTCCGCCGAATAGCTGCCGTCGCCATTCGCTGCTCCCTTGTGCTTCAGTTCCCGCTGCAAGGTCGGCTCGACGGCACGGGCGAACAGGTCAATCCTCTGCTCCGGCTGGAAGGTCGGCGCGGCGGGTGGCGCTTGCAGGTACTTCTCGCACAGGCGCTCGACCGCCGGAACGCGCGTGCCGTCCTGCTTGACGGCGATGGGCTGCACCACCACGCGGCGTTCGCCCTTGCCAGCGGATGCCTCGACCATCCACAGCGACAACAGCACCGGCTCGTCCACGTCACCGGATACGGCGATGCCGATTTCCTCCGGTGGCACGCTGCGCCAGCGCCCCAACTCCTCCTGTACCAACGGGTGATCCAAACCCATCAGTTGCAGCGCATCCTGGTTCGTCGCCGCTTCGCGGCTCAAGGTGAAGCGGGCGCGGCGCGAACCTTCGGCCGTGACGAGGTCGTAGGTCGCATCGTCCACCTTGACCAGTTTCTGCTGGCGATCTGCGACCGCCGCCGACAGAAAGCGCACCAGCCGATCCAGACTGGACGACACGTCTGAGAAGGGCTTGTAGTCGTCGAGGCTGAAGCCGTCGAGGTCTTGGAACAGGTCGAACACCACCTGCCGCGCCTCGCGGGAATTCGACAACGCCGCTTCCAGTTCCACCTGCGTGCGCTTCAGTTCCGGGTCGGACAGAGCCTCCTGATACAGGCGGTCGTAGTTCAACCGCTCGGACAACTGCCCAAGAATCTGCGCACGCAGGTCTTCGGCCACGTTTCCTTGTTCATCGACCTTGCCGACCGTGCGCGCGATCTCGGTGAGCTTCTCGTCCAGCAGCAGGAAGATGCGGCCTTCGATGGTGTCGGATAGCACGAGGTTATAGACCTGTGCCGTGTGGCTTTGGCCATAGCGATGGATACGCCCGATGCGCTGCTCCATGTCCATCGGGTTCCACGGCAGATCGAAGTTGAACAGGATGCGCGCGAATTGCAGGTTGATGCCTTCGCGCCCGGCCGCCGTGCAGACCAGCACGCGCGGGCCGTCCTTCAGGCGGAAGCGCCGCTCCGCCGCCACCTTCGCCCCGTGATCGCCGCCGCGCAGCACCACCACGCCCTGGCCGGGGAAGGTCTGCTCGATCTCGCGGGCGATCATGTCTACCGTGCCGAGGTAGGTGGCGAAGATCACGATCTTCTCGTTCGGGTTCTGCCGCCACAGCGTGCCCAAGCCATCCAGCAGCTTCTGCATCTTGGTTTCGCGTTGCGCCGGGAACACGCGCAACAGGTCGCCGATGCGCAGACGTTCCTCCGGCAGATGCAGGTTCACCACCGCCGAGGCGGCTTCTTCCGCGTGGGAGGACGAATATTCGCTGGCGTAAGGATCGGAGGCCATCTCCAGCGCCTCTTCATCCAGCTTCTTTACCAGCCGATACTTCAGATCAGCCAACACGCGATCCACCTCGCTGCGCCCGACGCTATCGCGGGGCAGGTCGAATTCCTCGTGGATCAGCTCGCGCGCCTCCTCGGTCAGGCGTTCACGGCCTTCGATGTCCAGTTCCTTGTCGCGCAGAAACGCCTCGTGCAGCGTCAGCATCAACAGGCGGCGCTTAAGCGTGCGACGCACGGCAGCAAAGCTTGATGCCGCGATCTTCTGGAAGATCGCCATCAAAAATCCCAGCGCGCGCCCCTGGTTGCCTTGGCGGCGCGCGAGGTCGAAGCCGTCTTCCAGATACTCGCGCAGCTTCTCGTAGAACAGCCGCTCGGCTTGACTCATCACGAACGATTCGGTGTGAACCCAGCGCCGCGCAAACAGCGGCGAACCGTCCGGCTGGCAGGCATCAGCCTTGGTGCGGCGGAACATCACCGTGTTGAGCCGGTGGCGCTCTTCCACCATCTCCTCTGGGCTGCGGAACAAGGTCGGGTTCAGCAATTGCGCCAGCATCCAGAACTGGAAGTGGTTGCCCTGATGCGGTGTAGCCGACAGCAGCACGAGGTCGCGGGAATGATCCTTCAGCGCCTCGGCCAGCTTGTAGTTCTCCGTCTTGCGCACCTTGCCGCCGGTCTTGTAGGCCGTGAGATGATGCGCTTCATCAAACACCACCAGATCCCAGCGTGGCGCATCCAGCAGGCGCTTGATGCGCGCCGGGCGTTTCAAGGTGTCGATGCTGGCGATCAGCCGGTCGTGCTTGGCGAAGGCATTGGTCTTGCGGTCGGTGATGTCGCCCTCGGAGCCGAACACCTCGAAGTCGAGATTGAACACCTCGTTCAATTCGCGGTGCCAGTTGTTCACAAGACCAGCAGGCACCACCATCAGCGCGCGGCTCAGTTCGCCACGGCTGGCCAGCTCCCGAAGGATCAGCGCCGTTTCGATGGTCTTGCCCAAGCCCACCTCGTCGGCGATCAGGTAGCGCCGGGGCGACGCGGTAGCAATGCGGTGCGTGAGCACCACCTGGTGCGGCAGCAGGTCGATCTTGGCCGACGTCAGCGCCGAGGCGCTTTCCATCACTGGCAGCGCATGCGCTTCATAGGACAGCCACGCCTTGCGCCCGCGATCCGCGCTGCCATCCACGGCGCGCAGGATGCGCTCAGTCCGCGTAAGTTCGCGCCGCAGCGAAGTAACCGGCACACGACGTTCACCTACGCTGAAGAATGCGCGCAAGTAGCCATCGCGCTCCGGGTCGAGCACGACACCCTGGCCATACTCGTGGTGGGTGATGCGCTCGCCGGGTTGGAACTGAATCTCTGCCGTCACGCCCACCTCAGGTAATCCGCAGGTGAAACAAGCCCGCAGGCTTGCTGCCGTCGCGCAGCAGGATTTCCTGCGGGTACTCGTTGGCCTGCCCCCACAAGATGCGGCCGAAGTCGATCTGATGTCCGTGGGGCGTGTGGCACAGCCAGCCCACTTCGTCGGTAGCTGCCTGCACCTTGATGCGGTTGTGGCCGGTGGGCAGCCAGAACACCAGGGCGGCGTCGCCTTGGTACTCGTCCTGAAATGACAGCACGGCGGGCTTGATCGCATCGGCCAACCACGCCTCGGCATCCGTCGGCGTCAGCAGGTCGAGACTACCGTCCAGCCCAGCGACCACGAGCGTTTTGCTGCCATTGCTGGGCAAGTCGTCCGGCCAGTTACCCGGTGCGCTGGCAGCGCGCAGGAACTGGCGCAGGCTCCATACCTCGCTTGCCGAGCAGATTTGGTTGCGCGCTTCTTCGTCCCACACCCAACTGGTGCCGCGACGCTGCCACACCGTATCGAGCAGTTGCCTCATCGCCCGTACTCCCCATCATCATCGAACAGAGTGCCTTGCGAGGGCTGCGGCCCTTGGCTGGCTGCCCATGCGTTGTAAATCGTCGTCGCGCGCGAGGCCGCGTTGCGGGTGGCCTGATCCGGGCCGTTGCGGCCCAGCCATTCCAGCAGCGGCTTCAGCGCGACGTGCGGCTTGAAGTTTTCATTCTTCAGCGTGTCCGACGCATTGATGCCGCTGTTGTCGAAACACGCGCCGATCAGCACCAGCGCCTGATCCAGATCGGAGGTCAGCTTGCGGCGATGCTTGCCCGACCACTCGCGTGCGAAATCCAGCGCATCGGTGCGGGTGAACACCTTGTTCTTCTCCGCGCACCAGCCGCGCTGCACGAACTCGTCGGGCGTGGTGATCGAGCCTTTCAGGAACTTCTGCAACTGGTCGCGTTTCAGCTCGGCGGCCACGCCGAAGGTGCGCAGGAACTGGCGCGTGATCGGCTCGGCGTTGACCGGCGGCGCTTCCTTGCCCTTGTCGGCATCCTCGTCGATAAGCTGGTTGATGCCGACCAGCGCGTCGCGCACGGAGATGGTGCGGCCTTCGTCCACATACACCTTGCCGTAGTGACGCGAGAAGTATTCCAGCGCCTTGCCGCGCCGGATGACCTGAATGTCGGCGGCAGGCAGACCTTCCTTCGCGTGGTTTTCCAGCATGGCCTGCAACTGGCGCACGTCGGCCATCACCTCGCGGCGCATCCGGCCCCAGCTCACCGGCTTGGGTTCTTCGGTGCGTTTGCGGCAGACATGGATGATGTCGTACTCGATGGTCTTGGAACCGAACTCGCCTTCGCCCTTGGTTTCGTCGGAGCGGATGGGATACGTCGCTTCAAGGTAGTAGCCCGCGTCGAACAGCGACTCCAGCACCGCCACCCACGGCTCGTCTTCGCTGTGGTGGAAGGTGAAGGCCAGAATGCCGCTGGGTTTGAGCACGCGATGCGCTTCGCGCCAGCACTGCGTGAGCAGGCGCTGGTAGAAGCCATCCGGGTCTTCCGGTTCACGTGCGCGGTTGGCAACCGCCTCCAGCGACTTGGGCGTGTAATCGGCGCGGAAGTAGTCGGGGTACTTGTCCTTCAGTGCGAGGCGCAGCCAGACGTAGAAAAAATCGGACAGTTCCGAGTAGTGCAGCAAGCCACCGAAAGGTGGATCGGTGATGACCAGATCGAGGCTGGATGTGGTGACGTGCGCGAGATCGGTGGACGATCCCTGGAACACGCCAACTTCGCCGACGGGATCACCGGGATAGACCTTCTCGCTCTTGCCCGTAATCTGTTCTGCCAATGCAGGAGCCTGGCGCTTCAGGGTTTCAAGGCTTGCTGCTTCCCAAGGATCTACAGCCCATTCGCGTCCCTCAACGATGCCCTCGACGCAGGCCGCCCAGTTGCCGCGCCCAAGCGCAGGGAACACACAGTTTTCGACAACAGTCGACTTAGGATGAAAATTGTTGTTAGCAAACTGTGGTTCCAGCTTGTCACCTTGCACATTCCATAAAGTGAATTGGCTCTGGTTGCGAAGATATTGCTGGAAGGCACCAAGCACATACTCGCGTGTTTTCCATTCGTAGCCTCCAACCTCGACAATCGCCTTCAGAAGTTGTGCGTGAACGAGCAACTGGCGCGGATTGAACATCGTCCACCAGTGCGTGAAACCGTGGTTCGGCACGCCACCTTGCAGATGGTGGGTCATGAAGCCATAGGCCAGTTCGGAGCGCGGCCAGTAGTCCTTCAGATCGGCATCTTTGCGCGTCTCCCATTCCGCAAACGCGGCGTCGTACTGCCGGGCGTGCGCGACATCGTATGCAACGAAAAAGCGACCGTTGTAAGGCTTTCCTGTCTCATGGCGCTTGGGCGCGTAGCCTTGCACCGCGTAGGCCGCCATCGGCCCGGTCTTGCCCGTGGCCTTGATGGTGGTCAGCACATCCTGCACCGTGCCACAGGCCGAGCAGGCGTAGTGCGACTTCTTCGGCACCGTGCCTTTCTCTGGTGCAAAGGTGACACCCGTTTCCGGGTCGGTCACTTCGTCCGGCAGCGCGCCGCGCACTTCCAGCAGACGAATCTTCGCGGCGCGTGCCGCGTCCCAGCGCGTGGTCGCCGCCACGTCGTCCTGCGCCGAACCGCCGTAGGGCGCACCCGTAGCATCCTGCTTCGCTTCACCCGCCAGCCATTGCGGATGCACCAGCAGGCTCAGTTCCACCTTCTTGTTCTTGCCCTTGCCGAGGTTCACCAGCGCGGTATGGCCGCAGTGTGGGCAGATCACGCCCTTCTTGCGGTCGAGCACGGAGTAAGGCGCTTCGGTGGGGGCAACGTAGAACGGCGCATCGGGTGCCATGCGCGCGGCTTCTTCCTCCACGTCGAAGGCTTCACCGCACTTGCCGCAGGTGTGCGCCCAATGTTTGACGGTGAGCGTCTTCACCGCCATCACCGGGCTGGTCATGATCGGCGTGCGGTGGCCGCAGCCCATCACCTGACATGGGCCGTGCTTGGCCCAGAAGGTGTAGATGATCTCCGGGCCTTCGTAGCGGTAGTCCTTGCGCTCGTCGCGCGGGATGGCGAGCGGATCGAAGTCGACGGGCATCGCCTTGTTGCTGGGCAGATGCGTCCATTTGCCTTTCTCACCCTGCGGGCCGTCGCAGTAGTAGTACGGCATGATCTGCGGCTTGACCTCGGCTTCGATGTCGGCGAGCAGCTTCTTCACTTGCTCCAGATCGACATTGGCCAGTTCCTGCTTGACCACGAACCACGCGACCGGATTCAGGTCGTTGCCGATCATCTGCATCCCCAAGCGCGAGCCTTCCACCAGCGTGGTGCCGCCGCCCATGAAAATGTCCGCCACCTTCAGATGCTTGAACGCGCCTTTCTTCTGATGATTGGCGTAGTAGTTGTCCCATACCAGCTTGGCCGCATGCGAAGTGTCTTCCGGCGCTTTGGTTGCTGCCGCTATCAGCATGGAACGGAACACGCTGGAACGCCGCCGCGCCCACCATTTGGACATCTGGTAGATAGGCTTGCCCGCGTTGCCTTCGATGATCGCCACCTGATTGACCGGCAGGATGGGGAAATCCACCTCCAGACAGGTCTTGGGGCGGTTCGGGTCGTTGAAGTCAACGGTTTCCAGCGCGACGGCCTTGCCTGCGCCGACGGCCTTGGCGACCTCTTGTGCGAGTAGTTCTTTTTTGGTGGCCATGCGGCGCGATTCCTATTTCGTAAGCTCGACGAAGGGCGACAGCACTTCGAGTAGTGACAAGCCGCCATGCGTGAGCGTCGGGTAGCCGCCTTGGCTGCGCCACTTCCTGCGGCCCAAGGCCAACAGGTGCGCGCCGTGAGGACTGTTGATCTGCAACGCCACGGGCGGCACGAAGGGACCGGTGTCGCTCGTGCCCGTCTTGCTGCGCCCGCTGGAAAAGGTCTGCTTGAGGAACTGGCCGACCTCGCCATCCGCGTCGGAGAAGTAGCCGGTGGCCGCGTAGCCGTGGTCGGAAGTGATGACCAGCCGCCGCCCGGTGGCAAGGCGCTCGACGAACGCCCAGAAGTCGTCGCTGGACAGTTGCTCGGCCACGTCCTTCGTCAGCGGTTCCAGCCCTTGGCCTGCGCCGGAGCCGTCGTGCAGCTTGGCGTCAGGCCAGTGGTGCCAGAAAATCTGGTTCGGCGTGCTGCCGATCAGGGCTTCGCAGTCCTTCCACGGCAAATCCACCGATTCGGTGCTGGCGGCTTGCAGCTTGTGCGCGAGGCCACCGCCGTTGTTCTGGAGCTTGCTGCGGCTGGCGAAGCCGAGCGCATGGGCGAATTCGTCGGTTTCACCGGGCAGCTCGGAGGCGTTTGCGCTGACCTCGTGCAAGGTGAAGCCATGCTCCTTCGCGCCCTGCAACAGCCACGGCAGTTCGCGCAACGACAGGCCGTCGAGGATCAGCACGGCTTTGGCGCTGAAGGGTTCGGCCCACCAGCGCACCAGACGATCCGAGGTGCGCTCGACGCTGCCGCCGAAGGCCTGCCACAAATCCCAACCGCTGGAGGAGAGGAACAAATCCAGCTCACCGATTTCGCGGTCGCGCTTGACGACCTCGCTGGGCGCGTTGCCTGCGGCCAGCGGCTTGCGGGCAATTTCGACCGCGTGACCGACGATGACGCGCCATGCGTCGGCGTCCGAACCCTGCGTCAGGGCATGCAGTGCGGCGGCGGTCAGTGCCATCAGTCGTCCTCCTTCTCAAGGTTCAGCTCGAAGGTCATGCCTTCAGGCAGCTTCTTGAGCAATTCCTTGAGCTGCGCGCCGGTGGCGGTGGAGACCTTGATGGACACCTCCGCCACCTTCGTGGCCGGGCCGATGCCCCAGCCTTCGATCTTGCCGATCAGGTTGAGCGGTGATGTGGCGGGGTTCGACAGAGGGATGCGCGGCTTGGCGGTGTTGCCGTCGCTACCGAAGAGCCCGCCCACCGTGGGCGCAGGTGGCGTGCCGGAGGGCACGTCGCCTCCGGGTGTGGATGTCGTCCCGCCATCGCCACCGAACAACCCGCCGCCACTGGTTAGTGCGGGCGCTGGCGCGGGCGGCGTGGAACCTCCGGTGGCGGGCACGGCTGAGGGCAGCATCACAAACACGTCGTCGAGGTGGCGACCCGTGAGCGAGAGCTTGGGCCGCAGACGCCGCCACGCGGTGTCTTCATCCTCGCCGGGATGGGTTTGCAGGTATTCCATGCCGCGCACGTTGATGGCGACCTTGCCCTTGGCGCACAGGCGCAGCAGGCGTTCCTTCATCGAGGTTTCGCCCAGCCACGGGATGCAGTCCTGCCCAGCCGGACGCGGCTCTTGCAGTTCGCGCAGCAGCTTGCCGACCGATTCGTTGTTGTTGGCGAATTCGAGCACCAGTTCCTCGAAGTCCTCCGGCACGAACAGATCGCTGATTAGCGCATCTTCGATGGCCTCGGGAATCTGCGAACCCTGCTTGTCCAGACGTTCGACGCTGAATTTGCATTGCGCGGGGTCGCTGAAATTCCAGCGGTGCAGCACGGCGAAGCGGTCGAACCGCTTCTTGAGGTTGTCGCGCAGCGTGTTCTCGAATTCCTTGTGCAGCTTCTTGTATTCGGGGTTCTGGCTGCTCCACTCCTGCGCTTTCATCTCGGCGCGGGCGAGGACGAGCAGATCACGATCCAAGAAGGCATTGGTGCTGCCCGCGCGCGGCAGCAAGAAGCGCACAGTGTTGCGACGCTTCTGCAACTGGTCTTTGAGTCAGCGACCCAGCGTGGCGTCGAGCTTTTCCGGTTCTTCGGGTAGCACAAGGATGGGCAGGCGGTCGTCCCATTTTTCGGGCTGCTCGGCATCGTCGAGCGATGCCCACGGATCGGTGGCCCATGACTTCGGCAATGCGACTACGCGGAAGGTCTTGGCGACTTCGTCGCTGCCGCCGATGACGTAGCGAATTTGCTTGGCAAGCTGCGCCTGATCGGTGCCGTCGGCGAACAATTTGTCGTTGCGCGCGTAGGCCATGAGCTTGGCGCGCGGGTTTTCTTCCTCGCGGAACAGCAGTTTGGTGCCGTCCTGATGGATGTTGAAGCTGTTCTCGACAATGGTCGCCAGCTCGACTTGGAAGGCGTTGTCGTCCACTGGCTTGCCACGGGTGATGTCCAGTTGCAGCGTGGCGGGTTCGGCACCGGCGAGGTTACCCACGGCAATCGAGCGCAGCCACAGCGCGCCGACGAGTTCTTGCAAGTGCGGTGCGATGCTGGCGTGGTCGTGCCGCGCTTCCTGCACCGAGATGATGTTCTGCTGCGCCTTTTCGCGCAGCGTGCGGTGGTGCTGATTCGCCACGGCTTCCAGCAACGCGCCGATGCCGGAGGAGTCGTCATCGAGCCGGAAGTCGGCGGCGGTGAGCACGGGCACAGCTTCACCACGGCTCTTGTAAAGGTTGGCGAGGATGCGGATCAGATCGCGCGTTTCCTGCGCATCGGTGGCGATGAGCACCTGCTCTTCCAGCAGGCGCAGCAGGTGCGGCGCGTAGGGCCACGACTCGGTGAATTCACGGCGCTTGCGCTCCTGTTCAGCGGGCGGCACATCCAGCAGCCGGAAGGATTCGGCGACGTACTGGTCGACCAGCGATTCGATGGTGCCGCTGGCAATTTGCAAGCGGTTGTCGAACAGACGGTGCAGCAGCATCCGGCGGCGATCCTGCTGGATGCGCTCGGCGCTGCCGCCTGCCTTGAAGTCGATGGCGACCGGGTTGACGCGATGCACCTGCTGGTAGGCGTCGCTGCCACCGTTGCGCACCGAGATCACCAGCACCAGCAGGTCGGGCCGCTCTTTGGCGATCTCCGAAAGAATCTGGATGAAGTTGAACGCCCAGTTCTTCCACGGGTACTGTTTGGTGTTGGTGAGGCCGTCGTACCACGTCTGGAATTCGTCCAGCAGCAGCATCGTCGGCTTGTTCTCCAGCAGCTCGATGATGAGCTTGTCGGACGGAATTTCGGTCTTGGACGCGCCTTGGCCTTCCCACTTGCCCTTGATGTAGGTGCCGTGGGGGTGGTTGTCGAACAGCACATCCCACAGAAACTTGTAGCGATGGCGGTGCAGGCTTTCGCCGATGACGTGCATCCCGTTGCGCAGCGCGATCTTGCCGACGTTGGGGTCGGCCAGCGTGGTTGCCCACGCAGTAAGCCACGCGCCTGTCGATGCGGGATCGGTGACGGCGTGAAAGAGCGCGGCCATCAAGTGCGATTTACCGAGGCCGCGTTCGCCGATCACGACAACCGGGCGACCCTGGTTGGGGCCGACGGCTTCGATGCCCTTCAGCAGATCGTGCGTGGGATAGGTGATCTCCAAGAACTGCTTGGCCGCGATCTGGGTCGCGCCCGTGTTCTGGTCGTTGGACAGCTCGATGGCTGTGCCCTTGAGGCGTTTGCCCCGGAATTCTTCTCGTAGTGTCAGCCCAAGCATTACTTCCGCTCCCCCTTGTGCGATGTCTCTGGCGTGCTGCGGTCGGGCTTCGCCGCCGATTGCTGCTTGATCCAGCTATCGATGTCGGCGCGCGAGAACCGCCACGTCCCGCCGACTTTGAACGCCGGGATTTTCTTGGCCGCCGCCAGCCTGTAGATCGTCCGCTCCGTGACCTTCAGGTACTCGGCAACCTGTTTGATGGTGAGGATTGCCTCTTCACCGGTGTTCGTTGGCATGGTGTGTGGTGCATCCAGGATGTCAAACGAAGTCAGGATAGTACAAAATTTTCAAGGGAACGGCGACAAGTGACTGTCCTGCGAAGAATTTTCCAAGAGAAGCAGCTCATCCGGTGAGACTGGGCACCGATTGATCGGCGCGAAATGCGCTTCCGCGCTACGTGGGCTGGGGCTCCCATGCCCGATGCACAGGAAACAGAAAGGCACGCCCGCCACAGCGATGTCGCTGCCAAGCTGCCACCCCAAGCGTTCTTTGAAGGATTGCTTGTTAAACGAAAGTTTTTTGATATAGAATCCTGATATGCGAAATCCGCCTATGGAGTTGCCAATGGCTAAGCCGACCCAAGAAACGATCCATGACCTGCTCGTAAGGAACATCCCGCGTGAGCTTGTCATGGGCCTCGAAGAAGCCAAGCTGGTCGGTGCCCAGCGCGCCTATGCCGCAGCACGAGGAATGGATGATGGGCACCTGCCCAGTGTGGTCGGCCAGCTGCGTCACTTCCACATGAACGAGTCATTTCATCGGGCGCTCTCCGTAGGCGGGGCGTCTCCATCGCCGCTTCGTGGCAACCAGATCATCACGGGCCGGGCGGGAATCTTCACCTTGGCGCGCTTCAACACCAAGTACGGGGTCTGGAACAGCGGTCGGCGCAGCGAGACGCGCAAACAGATGTCCTTGGCAAACGCGGCCATTGAGCCGTTGGTTCAACCAGAACTGTTTTCGGACTATGTGCCGCCATCGGATGCGGTTGTTTTTCTTGTGGCCTGCTTTGCCGGGTCGCTGCACGTTCAACCGGAAACCCCTGTCTCAATCCAAATTGCGGTACCAGACCGGAACATGGAAAGCTGGCTCTTTCGGGAACCTGTCGACTCGTTCGTCAAGCGGTACGACCAGAAGCCGACGACAGCGCAGGATGACCTGGCCATGCCGAAGCTGAAGAAGAACATCGGAAAGCAGCAGGACAAAGACGGAACGGGATCATGAGCCGGGGCGGAGTACAAGGATTCCAGAAGGATCGGCTTGGCCAGATTCTTGCTGCGCGTCGCCTGACCCAAGTACAGCTGGCGTCGATGGTAGAGGTATCGCCTGCGACTATCAGTAAGTGGCGCGCGGGAACACAGGCTCCAGAACGCGATGCACTCGACCGTCTCGCCGGCGTGGTCAATGTCACGCCGGAATGGTTTACGCGCGCACCCGGCGCGAAGCTGTCGTTGCCGCTTTTCCGCAGCAACGCTTCTGCACACGTCGCGGCGCGAGCAATGCTTGAGGCCCGCCTTGAGTGGGCACAGGACGTGGCCACCGCATTGATGGAGTACGTTGACTACCCCGTAGTCAACTTGCCTTCTCGCAATTACACCGATCCGGAAGAGATCACTGCCGAGGACATCGAGAAAGCTGCCTGCGAATGCCGGGATCTGTGGCGTCTGGGCCGTTCGGCGATTCAAGACTTGGCGCTTGCCGTGGAAGGCGCTGGTGTCATTCTCGTCCGAGAAGAAACGGGCATTGCGCAGATTGAGGGGCTTTCGGCTTGGAGCGAGGTGCTGGGTCGCCCACTCATCCTCCTGTCTGCTGACAAAGACAATGGATACCGCAGTCGCTTCGATCTTGCCCATGAGGTCGGGCATCTTGTTTTGCATCGTCACATTCAGCGCACGACGGATAGTGCCCGTCACAAGCTGATGGAGAAACAGGCGCACCACTTTGCAGGCGCTTTTTTGCTGCCTGCCGAAACTTTCGCCACCGAGGTTCGCGTACCACCGACGCTGGATGATTTGCTGCTACTGAAGCGCCGGTGGGGCGTATCTGCCGCAGCGATCATCATGCGTCTGAAGGCACTCGAGCTGCTGGATGAAGATGGCGCTTTGATGCTTTTCAAGCGCCGCTCTGCTCGGTGGGGTGCGAAATCGGAACCTGGTGACGGTGATCGCAAACCTGAGCAGCCTCGCCTGCTTCGTCGCACGATTGATCTGCTGGTCGAAGAGAAGGTCATGCCCTTGGAAGCCATCCCGAGGCACATCGGACTGGCTGCGGGGGACGTTGAAGCACTCGCTGGACTGCCCGAAGGCTACTTCCAGGGCAAGACCAATGTCGTTGAGTTTGCGCGACTGAAAGCAACCCAGAAACCGGCTGATGACCATCCGGCTCTAGGTAGCAAGGTGGTGCCGTTTCGACCTCCGTCCAAATCCTGATATGAAAGGAGCCATGATGTCCAAGAACACGAAACAGACGTCCACGCGAATCGGCAGGCTCGCATCCGAAACGCTGCAAAACAGCGGATCGTCACAAATCGCCAAGAGCCTTGCCGCATCGGCCCTCGCCCAGCGTAGTGGTGACAAGCAGACCGGGGCGAAAATGGAAGACGTGGCTGCCCGTGTGCTGGCCAGTGACCGCTACGCCAACGACACAAAAGAACTGGCAGCCTCGGTTCTTTCCCAAGCCAACAAGCAGCGTTAAGGCTGGGCGGCGAGTCTCTCATGTCACAGGATTTGAGCGACTCGCAGCTGAAGGCAATTTGGCGTCAGGGGAAAATCCCGGTCATCTTCAAGCGCAATAAACCACTTCCGGTTCTTGTGCGCGTTCCCTTCGCTGAAGGAAACATGGAATGGCTTCGAGATGATCGGCGCTCGAAACCCAAGTGGAGTAGCCAGTTCAAAGCTTGGGAGATACCGACCGCATGGTTCGACAGTGTCATCAAGCTATCGCTGAGACGGCATCGGGAGGTATATGTGATCCAGCTATACCGGGCGCAGCAGAAATGCGCTCCGGCCTGCTGGAACGCGGAAGGCTTCCATTGCGAATGTTCGTGCATGGGTGAGAACCACGGCGGCGGCCACCCTGGTGGAAGCTGGTACGAGGTTTCGGAAACCTTTGCCGTATCTTGGGGTGCGCAACGCTATTCGTGCCGGCATTTGAAGGTAAAGGGAGCATCCCCGTCGGCAGGACTGGATGGCAATTGATCGGCGCGAAATTAGCGAAACCAGCGAAATTAGTGCCGTGACAAGCACTTGCGGTTGATCCGCTCCGGCGAAACCAGCGAAAAAATCCCCTCGCTACCCCGTCGCCAGCCGGTACACCCGCAGCGGTGCGCCCGGCGCACCATCGGCACGCTCACCCCACTGCACCGTGATCTTCGGCGGCGTGGCCGTCAGCAGGTGCTCCAGACTGGCGTCGAGCCGCGTCTTCGGCACCTTGCCCTTGAAACACTCGGTGCTGATCTGGCTGCGCGTGGCCTGACCGCGTTCACGCAGGAAGGCCAGCACGCGGTTCGACAGTTCCAACACCTGCGCGAGCTGGGCTTCCTCGGCGGCGCTGACGAAGACGAAGCGCACGGACGCCGTGGCGTGCCGAATCCACGCCATCGCCGCGTCGATGTGCTGGGCATCGATGCGGGTTTGCAGGTCGGTCAACGCCATCAGCATGGCCAACCGCAGCAGCATTGGGGCGCGGCGTTCCAGCAGCGCGCCGATGACGCCTTCGCCGAGGTCGTCGTTCAGGTCACCCCGGTAGAGTTGGGCGTAACGCCACTGCGCCTGCGGCGACATTTCCATCCGCAGGTGGTCGCGCTGGTCGTGCCGGTCGGCGCGAACGAAAGCCAACACTTCCAACGTCCTGCGCGCCAACTGCTCGACCACGGCCTGTGGCGTTTCCTTCGGAAACGGCAGCATCCGCGTGCGCTCGGCCCAGATCATCAGGAAGCGGTTGGCGAAGCCATTGGTCAGTTCGCGGGCGTTCATCAGGCTGGTCAGCTCGCCCGGCGAGATCGCGCCGCTCAGGCAAACGTGCGGGTCGCTGGCGTAGAGCCGGTTCGATTTGGTGGCAGGCTTGAGATCGACGCCATCCCAACAGTCGCGCAGCGCCGCCGACAGCGTGTTGCCGTCGCGCCGCCCTTGATGCAGCACGTTGGCGAACTCCGATTCGACCACCCACAGGCGCTTGTCCTCGATGGCGGGCACGTCCTGCCGACCTTGCCGGTAGCCGTCGTGGATCAGCGCCGCCAGCCCTTCGCGTGTGGACAGGCCGCCACGGTGAATCTGCGGCGCGAAGGCTTCGTCCATCGCCCGTAGCTCCTGATCGATGCGCAGCACCAGCGATACCGCGTCGCCCTTGCGGCCACGGCCCGAACGCCCGATGTGCAGGCAGAACAGCCGCGCGTGGTGTCGGGTGTTGCCGATGGGCAGGTACACGCCGCGCCCGACCGTGCAGGACAGGTAGGCCATGAAGTTGGCGGCGATGGCGAAGGCGTTGGTTTCCGTGCCTTCGCTGCCCGCGCGGGCGACGTCGCCGATCAGGCCGTAGAGGCAGGCCGGATCAGCGTCCGGGGCATTGCGGTGAGCTGCCACGGCTGCACCGTCGTCGTCATCGGTGACGTCAAGCGGTGACGCGGCGTGAGATGCCGGGGTGACATCGACGATCCGGCGCATTCGTCATTTGCCGTCCAGCGCCACGGTCTGGACGATATTCTCGAACTCGGCCAACACGTCCGGTTGGCGTTGTGACAGGAAGCGGAACACGGCTTTGTTGCCGATCAGTTTGCCGAGGTAGCCGCGCGCCAGCGTAAGGAGCAGGACGTCCTGACCGTAGGACTTCTCGACCAGCTTCAGTTGGTTTTGGATGTTTCCCATTTCGCGCTCCATCTTTACCATCTGTTCCGCCGTGACGCCGGAGAGCTTCCGGGGTCGCTTTTCGCTGACCAGCAGATGTGGAGGCGTAGCCGCCAGCAAGGCTTCGGCGTAAGCGACGGTCATGTTGTTGGCGGTCAGCATCAGTTCCACGCACTCGACCTGCCGCGTGGGCTTCATCTTGCGCAGCACCGAGCCGAGGTTGGCCGAAAAATGCTGATCCTTGAGCATCTCGACCGCCTCCGGGCAGATGCCTTCAAGCAGGCCGACCTTCTTGTGGATCTGACTGATGTCCACGTTCAGCGCCTTCGCCAGCCGATCTTGCGTCACGCCACGCTCGACCGCGCGCCGGAGCATGTGGTGCTCCTGAATGGACGAGATGCGGTTGATCCTGTTGTTATAGGTGTAACTTTCGTCGTCGGTGGCGATCAGGCACGGCGCGTCGGTGTAGCCGAGCTGCTGCAACGCCAGCAACCGCATGTGGCCATCAAGCAGGATGTGCTGACCGGTTTTCTTGTCGGCCTTGCCCACGCTCAGGGGTTCGATCAGCCCGACAGCTTCCATCGAGGCCACGATCTGCTTGAACTTCCGCGATGCCTGCAGACCTTCCGGCGGTTTGCGGGACGGCAGAATCCGATCCAGTGCCAGTGTGATCGGCTCCGGAATGAACCCCAGCGGTGGTTTGCTCATGCCGCGTGGCCCCCGCCCCAGACGCGTTCCGCCAGCTGCTTGGGCAAGGTGTCCAGCCCTTCGGCACGCAGCAGG
The DNA here is from genome assembly GCA_023383705.1 of Gammaproteobacteria bacterium. GTDB lineage: Bacteria > Pseudomonadota > Gammaproteobacteria > Steroidobacterales > SHZI01. The sequence goes on from JAHDYM010000006.1 coordinate 51,613, forward strand.
TTGGAAAAATGCTCGTCGGCCAGCAACTGGCGCAGCGCTTCGATCACGAACAACATGCGTTGCTGCGTGAACTCGGCCTTTTTGATGGTCAGCTTCTGCCGCTCGACCTCGTTCTGGTAGTTGCGCACCAGACTGGAAGTGGTGACGGCCGCCCCCTTGCGCGCGGGTCGGTGTTTCAGCGTCTTTCCGAGAGTGCTGCGCCGCTGAAGCACGCGCCGCACCTGCATCAACTGCCCGCCGCGCAACTGGCCGCTTTCGTAGGCATCCTGCAAGGCGGTCTGGACGGATTCTTCGTCGCTGGCGCCCGCGATGGTGATGGCGACGTTGAGCGGAACCCGTCCGGATTCGACGGCAGCCAGCAGCCGTTCCTCACCTTTCTCGAAGAGCAGCAGGATGCCCTTGATGTAGTCGAGGCTCAGGCCGGTCTTCTGCGCGATGACGCGCTTGTCGTAGCCCTGTTCGCTCAACTGCTCGATGCTCATCAGCAGTTCCAGCGCGCTGTATTTCCTGCGGGCGATGTTTTCGGTCAGGCTCATGATGAAGGCGTCCTCATCGTTGACCGCAACGACCAGCGCCGGGATTTCCTTCTCGCCAAGCGACTTGAAAGCCTTGAGCCTGCCTTCGCCGCAGATCAGCAAGTAGCGTTTGCCGTCCTCCAGGTCGTCACGCTGCGTGACCGTGACGGGCTTTTTCAGGCCAAGGCTTTTGATGTTGCCGACGATCTCCTCGAACACACGGCCATTGCGGTCACGCGGGTTGAGCACGGCGATCTGATCGACCGGGATCATTTGCAGATCGGTGGCGTGGTGCTTCTTCGTCATGCGACTCTCCTCAAGCGGCTGCGCTCGGCCATGCTGTAGAGATAGTCCAGGCTGTCGAAGCGATAGCTCTCGAATTCGAGGCCGTTGTGATCGGCCAGATGGATGCCTGACTGGCCGAAGTCCAGACGCGGCAGCAGGTAGTAGTCCAGCGGGGCTTGATTCGTTTCGTCGAGCCGGACGGCGACCGTGATGTCCGGCGTCAGGCTGGTGTCGAAGCGCACCTTCCAGCGGCGGCGGCCGTTGTCCAGCAACTGGCAGCGTGACAGCACCAGCGAGACGGTGAATTCGCGGTTGACGGTGAGCAGGTCGCTCGCCGGATCGCGCACGACCGCACCGCCGACCTCGGCGATCATCCGCTCGGTCTCGCCGACGATCTCCGGGTGCAGGCGGCGCAGAAACTGATTGACCTCCAGATACTGATAGTCCCGATCCGGCGTGAACCCGACCGTCTGGTAAGCACGAATGAGACTTCCGAAGCGGTGCGCGTAGGCCGCCGCCGAGGGCATACCTTCCGCTTCGTCGATGATCAGGCCGGAGAGGTAACCGTGCTGCTGGAACAGCCGCCGCAGCTTCTCGATCAATTCCTCGTTGCTGAAGCGGTATGCCCGTGCGCGCAGGATGCCCTGCGCGGTGTAAAACAGATCGGGCGGCACGATGCCCTCGAACGCGCCTTCCTTCTTGATCCACATCTCCGGCTGGTTCACGACCCGCACTTTCTTGAGTTTGAAGGAGCGCCGGTTGTAGACGTTGTTGCCGATGTACTTTTCGTTGGAGAGGACTTCCCGCACCGTGGCCCGCGTCCAGTCGCGCCCGAGGTCGGTCTGGATGCCCTTGGCATTGAGCCGTTCGGCGATCTCCGATTCGAACAGCGCGTCCTCGACGAACCAGCGGTAGATCTGGTTCACGACGGCGACTTCGGCATCCGGGCCGGGCTGCAAGATCACGCGGTCGGTTTGCAGGCTCTTGTGCTCGCCGCGCGAAAGTTCGCCCTTCACCGAACCGGACTGGTCGATTAGTACGCGGCGCAGGCCGTAGCCCGCTGGCCCGCCTTGCCGGAAGCCCAACTCGATCAGGCGGCACTGGCCCGCAAATACCTTCGCCGACAGCTCGCGGCTGTACTCGCCCGCCATCGCGCGCTTGACGCCCTTGACGATGGTGGACACCGGCGAGCCGTCGTTCTCGAACTGCTCGGCGCAGTAGGCGACCTGAATCCCGGCGCGGCGGCAGATGTATTCGTAGTACGCGCTTTCATCCGCGTCCTGAAATCGGCCCCATCGGCTCACGTCGTAGACAAGGATGATCTGGAAATCGGCCTTGCCCGCCTGCACGTCGGCGATCAGTTGCTGGAGTGCCTGCCTGCCGTCGATGCGCAGGCCGCTCTTGCCCTCGTCGGCGTAGGTGCGGACGATCTCGATGTTGCGCCGGGCGGCGTACTCGCGGATTTTGTCGCCCTGGTTCTCCGTCGAGTATTGCTGGTGCTCGGTGGACATGCGCACGTACTGTGCGGCGCGGTACACCGGCCCCGATCCTGTCGGGCTTGGAGGCGATTCGTTCGATTGCATAGACCCGGCCACTTCGATGGTTGACGTTTCGGGTCTGCCGCTCCCTTCATTGGCTGCGCTGCCGCTCCGTGAAGGTCACGAGAACGGTCGCGCAGACGGTTGGAATCGTTGCCATGCAGGATGTTCGAGAACCCGTTTGGAGGCGAAGTTACGGGCAGATCGACGCGGCGTCGATCACGTCCTCTCTTGACACGTCCATCTTGCGCGGACACGTCACGGCCACCGGCGTGATCTCGACGACCCACGAAGCGCCGCTTTCCCTCGGAAACGCCGGGTGGCGTGTGATGCGGTAGAGGCCCGGCGGCAGGTCGCACACGTCCATCTTTGCAAGATCGACGTCTGCCCCCTGATTCCGCACACTGGCGTCGCGCAGCCGCTGCTGCCCACGGTTGCGCTGCGCGTAGTCAGGACGGTCGGCGCGGTAGTCGCGCCAGTAGTCCGGATTGCGCTGCGACCACGCATGCTGCGCGGCGCGCTGGTTGCCCCGGTAGTCGGGATCGGACTGGAGCTTGGCCCGCTGCCACTGGCGCTTGCGGGCGCGCTGGCAGTCCGGGTCGGAGCAGTAGGCTTGGTCAGGAACTTGCGGGCGGGGTGCGAAAGGCTTGCCGCAGCAGGCGCAGCGTCGGGTCATCGTCTGGGTCTCCATGCAAAGGGGTGCTGGAAACCGCGACGGCACTGCTGCCGCGCCCGCATGCGGGGTACGCTTGACCTCGATCCGTCAGTGAGGCGTTCTCCTCGTCCGGGTTGCGCGCCCAGTGGCGCGGGTTCCTATCCATCGGTTGTTATTGACAACTGCCGATGTTATGGAACAATATGCTGAATCATGGACACGACCGCCGACAAGCTGCTGGAACTGGTGCGCGCGCAGGGACTGCTGCGCCCGCACGATCTGGCTCCGCTGGGCATCCCACGGGTGGCCCTGACGCGGGCGGTGCGGCGCGGGCAACTGGAGCGCGTCGGGCGCGGCCTGTACGGCCTCGCGGCGCGTCCGGTGTCGGCACACGGCACGCTGGCCGAGGTCGCCCGCCGCGTGCCCAAGGGCGTGGTGTGCCTGCTGTCGGCGCTGCGCTTCCACGACCTGACGACGCAGGCCCCTTTCGAGGTCTGGCTGGCCATCGACAACAAGGCGGCCACGCCAAAGCTGGACTACCCGCCGCTGCGCCTCGTGCGCTTCTCCGGCGCGGCGCTGACCGAGGGCGTGGAGGAACACGTCGTCGATGGCGTCACCGTCCGCGTCACGGGCGTCGCCAAGACCGTGGCCGACTGCTTCAAGTACCGCAACAAGATCGGCCTCGACGTGGCTCTGGAGGCGCTGCGCGATGCGTGGAACGGCAAGCGCATGACCAGCGATGAAATCTGGCACTACGCCAAGATCGACCGCGTCGCCAACGTGATGCGTCCCTATCTGGAGAGCCTGGCATGAACCAGCGCAACGTCGCCGCGTCGGTTCGTGCCCGGCTGCTCAACAAGGCTCGTGCCGAAAAACTCGACTTCAACCTGCTACTGACCCGCTATGCGCTGGAGCGGATGCTGTACCGCCTGAGTGTCTCGGAGCAGCGCGGGCAATTCCTGCTCAAAGGCGCGCTGCTGTTCGACCTCTGGTTCGACCTGCCGCATCGTCCGACGCACGATGCCGACCTGCTGGGTTTTGGTTCAACCGATATTCCGTATCTGGAAAAACTGTTCCGCGAGATCAGCCAGATCGCCAGCGATGACGGCATCGTGTTTCAGGCTGACAGCGTGAAGGCCGCCGAAATCCGCAAGGAGGCGAACTACGCGGGTGTCCGGGTGACGATGATCGGCCTGCTCGACGGCGCACGCTGCCCGGTGCAGATCGACATCGGCTTCGGTGACGCCGTCACGCCCGCGCCGGAGAACGTGCAGTACCCGGTCATCCTCGATGGCATGCCGCAGCCGCAACTGCGGGTCTATCCCCGCTACACCGTGGTCGCCGAAAAGCTGGAAGCAATGGTGAAGCTCGGCATCCTCAACAGCCGGATGAAGGATTACTTCGATCTGTGGGTTCTGGCCCGCCATTCCGACTTCGATGGCGCGGTGCTGGCGCAGGCGATTCGCGCCACGTTCGAGCGGCGGGGCACGGCCATCCCGTCCGGCGCGCCGTTGGGCCTGACCGACGAGTACGGGCTGGACGAGCAGAAGACCAAGCAGTGGCAGGCGTTCCTGCGCAAGAACACCTTGGAACCGATGCCATTGACCACGGTGATCGCGGCGCTGCGTGAATTCCTGCTGCCGGTGCTGGCGGCGGGCAACGGCTTCGACCAGCAGTGGCGGGCAGGCACGGGTTGGAATGCGACCTGACGTCAGACCGGCGAGCCAGTTCGATTCGCGTTTGGGGATCGAACCGCAAACCGTTCGTTGCCTTCGGCAGCGAGCAAATGCGCGGGGACGTCCGGTTTTTCCTCGGATGCGTGACCAGTGTAGAATAGCGCCCACGGTGGTCATGCCCGTGCGGCAGGAAGGTTTCCTCTAGCGGGGAACTACACCACCATTCACCAGTCGTCTGACGTCCTGACCCGCAATGACCGTGCCCGGTACGGGGGTTGCGCAACTTGGCCCGCAGGGTGCTAAAGTTAAGCATAGCTGACTGTGCTTAATTCGGATTCTTCATGAAAGAATTATCGAATCAACAGGTTGCAGACCATCTTAAGCGCCTGAATCCGTGGTGGCTAAGCGGTGCGATCGATGCCGAGACCATGGCATTGCAGCCGCGGGCTTACCTCGGTCCGGTTCAAAAGCTGCTGCAGGAAACCGAATTGCGGCGGGCCGTGGTACTGCTGGGGCCGCGCCGAGTCGGCAAGACCATTCTGATCCGCCACCTGATTGCCGCGCTGCTGGCCCAGGGCGTTGCCCGGCAGCGCATCGCGTATGTGGAGATGGATCATCCGCTCCTGCACGGTCAGTCACTCGATGCGCTGATCAGGCAGGTAGAGGCTGCTGCGCCCGAGGGTGACGGTGCGCGTTATTTCTTTTTCGACGAGATCCAGTCGCACAAGGACTGGGAAAAACACCTCAAGCCGCTGGTCGACCATCGCCCCGATCTGCGCTTTCTCGCCTCGGGTTCGGCGGCAGCGGCGCTCAAGCGCCAAAGCACCGAATCCGGTGCCGGTCGCTTCACCGACTTTCTGCTGCCGCCACTGACTTTTTCCGAGTACCTGCATTTGCGCCGGGAGCCGGCGGCCATCCGCGAAGAAGAGCCCGGACTCTACGCGTTGCAGGATATCGAGCAGCTGAACGCGCAGTTCGTCGAGTACGTGAACTTCGGCGGCTATCCGGAGCTGACGCTCTCGCCGACCGTACGCGACAACCCGGAGCGCTTCGTCAAGTCCGACATCGTGGACAAGGTGTTGCTGCGCGACCTGCCGCAACTCTATGGCATCAAGGATATCCAGGAACTGAATTCGCTGTTCACCTTGCTGGCCTTCAATACAGCCGAAGAAGTTTCCTTCGAGCAGCTCTCGCAACGCAGTGGTGTCGGCAAGCAGACCATCCAGCGTTATATCGAATACCTGGAAGCGGCTTTCCTCATCAAGCGCGTGTTCCGGGTCGATCAGGATGGCCGGCGCTATCAGCGCGAGCGCAACTTCAAGGTGTACCTGACCAACCCGGCCATGTACACGGGTTTGTTCGGCGCGAACAAGCCCGACGATCCGCAGTTTGGCCATCTCGTTGAAACCGCCCTGTTCGCCCAGCGCTTTCACGAAGATGCGCGACTGAACTATGCGCGATGGGGTACGGACAACTGCGAGGTGGATCTGGTGGAGTCGTCGCTGGCGCTGAAGCCCACGGCTGCACTGGAGATCAAGTGGAGCGATCGCCACGTCAATCATCCCGAATCGCTGAAGGGTCTCGTGCGGTTCATGCGCGCCAACGCCTTGCCGGTGGTCTGGGCAACGACGCGCAGCAAGTTTGGCGAAGCCACCGTTGAGGGAGGTCAGGTTCGCCAGTGGCCGGCGGCCGTGATCGCATTTCACTACGGTGCCAGTGCGGTCCGCGGACGAATGGCGGGATATGAGGCGCGCATCAAGGGGATCGTTGAGTGAGCGCGCCACCCACCCCCCTCACCACCCTCCGCGACGCCCTCCGCCGCTTCGCCGCCGAGCGCGACTGGGATCAGTTCCACTCACCCAAGAACCTCGCCGCCGCACTTGCCGTCGAAGCTGCAGAACTGCTGGAGCCCTTCCAATGGCTGACCGAAGAGCAAAGCTGCCACCTGGATGCGGAGCAGTTGGCCGCGGTGCGCGACGAACTGGCCGATGTGCTGCTGTATCTGATCCGCCTCGCGGATAAGCTGGGCATCGACCTGGACGCCGCCGCCCGCGACAAGCTCCTCCGCAACGCCACCAGATACCCCATCGCAACAGCGCGCGGTTCCAGCCGGAAGGCCAGCGATTGAATACCGCAGCCAATCCGGCGCTGCCGCTGCGGGGTGTGAACTTCGGTGGCTGGCTGGTGCTCGAGAAGTGGATGACGCCGAGCCTGTTCGCGGGACTGGCCGCCACCGACGAGACCACCTGGTGCGTGGAGCAGGGGGCGGCCGCAGCGCCGCGGCTTCGCGCGCACTGGGACAGTTTCATCACGCAGGATGATTTTGTCTGGCTGGCGGGTGTCGGCATCAACGCGGTGCGGATTCCGCTCGGGCACTGGATCTTCGGGCCGCCCTATCCCTTTCATCCCGTGTATGGCAGCAATCCGCAGCCTTTCGTTGAAGGTGGCATCGAGGTGCTGGACCGGGCGATGGCCTGGGCCGCGGCCGCCGGCCTGCGCGTGGTGCTGGACCTGCATGCGGCGCCCGGTTGCCAGAACGGTTTCGACAATGGCGGCATGCTCGGCGTCTGCGAGTGGCACACGCGCGCTGAATACCTGGCGCATTCAGTCGCTGTGCTGGAGCGGCTGGCGGCGCGTTACTGCGATTCGCCAGCCCTGTACGGCATCCAGATGCTGAACGAGCCGCGCTGGGATGTGCCGACTGCGTTGCTGAAGGACTATTACCTCGACGCCTGTCGCGCCATCCGCAGGCACTGCGATCCGGCGCGGGTGGCGGTGATCCTCCACGACGGTTTCCGCTCGCACCGGGAGTGGCTCGGCTTCCTGCAGCCGCCGGAGTTCCGCAATGTGCTGTTCGATGTGCATCGCTATCAGTGTTTCGAGCGCGCGGACCTCGATCTGGACATGGCCGGGCACCTGCACAAGGCCGGTGTGTTGTGGCGGGACGAGGCCGAGCTGATCCAGCGGGAACTGCAGTTGCCGGCGATCGCGGGGGAGTGGAGCCTGGGACTCGATCTGCGCACGGTGTCGCTGTGGGCCGAGGGTCCGTTCAACCATGCGCTGGAGCACATGGACGAGCTGGCATTGCAGTCGGCGTACCGCGACTACGGTGCCGCGCAGTTGCGCGCCTTCGAACGCTACCGTGGCTGGTTTTTCTGGAGCTACCGCACCGAGACCACGCCGGCCTGGTGTTTCCGCGACTGCGTCGAAGCGGGCTGGCTGCCGCGCTTTCAGTGAGCTGCGGGCGCGTCCTGCGGGCGCGTGCTTGCCGCGATCCGGTTGAGCGTGATTTGCCGTTCGTGCAGCGCCTCAAGCTCCGGATGTACGCCGATGGTCAGCAGTGTGGTGCCGGGCAGCTCCCGGCGCAGCATCGCGAAGATCAGCCGCTCGCCGGCCGGGTCGAGTGCGTCGGTGGCTTCCTCCATGCACAGCCAGCGGGGCCGCTGCAGCAGGGCGCGGACGATGCCGAGCCGCTGCCGGGCCCGGAGCGGCAGGACCTGGTCCCAGTTGTCGATGGTGTCGAGGCGCGGCGCGAGCCAGCCGCTGCCGGCGCACTCGAGCGCGGCGCGCACGGCGGCATCGCTGAAGGCTTCCGGCGCCTGCGGATAGCAGAGTGCCGCGCGCAGCGTGCCCTCTGGCAGGAACGGCTGCTGGGGCAGGAAGAGGATGGTCTCGCCCCGGGGCAGCAGCACCCGGCCGCTGCCCCAGGGCCACATCCCGGCCAGCACCTTGAACAGGCTGGCGGTCACGGTCGGGTCGCCCCGCACCAGCACGCGCTCGCCGGCGGCGATCGTGCTGCTGAAATTTTCCAGCAGCAGCGTCCCGGATGGCTCCGCGATGCACAGTTCCTCGAACACCAGCTGGCCGTCAGCGGCTGCTTGCAGGCTGATGCGCGGCTCTGCCTGGGCCTGGCGCGCGGCATCGAGTCGCTGCATGTCCTCATACAGCGACAGCACCCGCTCGGCGGAAGTGCGGCACATGGCGATGCCGCCAATGTTGTCCACCGGCCAGGACAGCGATGAGGTGAGACGCTGGAAGGCCTGCGCGGCCTGCATCAGCGCGCCGAGCGACATCACGCCGAGGATGTACTGGGGCGCCGCGACCAGCATCGGGAACACCGGCAGCAGTCCGCCGTAGGCGGTGGAGAAGGAGGCGATGCCGAGATAGGCGAGCGACTGCCGGTCCCAGTCGTGCATGACCCGCTCGAAGCGGCGCATCGCCTTGCCGCGCTCCCTCGGCTCGCCGTGCAGGAGCGCGATCGCCTCCGAGTCCTCGCGCATGCGCGACAGGCCGAAGCGGAAATCCGCTTCCGCACTCTGCAGGGCATTGCTCGTGCGCACCAGCGGGCGACCGAGCGCCCAGCCGAAGAGGGTGCCAAGCCCGGCGTACAGGAACGCCAGCGGCACCATGTAGCCCGGCACCTGCAGCGAGGTGCCGGGCACGCGCATGGTGCCCGACACATTCCACAGGATGTCGATGAACAGGCCGAGGCTGAGCAGCGAGAACACCAGCGTGTGCCCGAGCGCGATCGCGGACTCGGTGGCGATGCGGATGTCCTCGGCGATGCGCTGGTCGGGATTGTCGTGCTGGCCGGCGCTGAACTGCAGGCGGTAGTGGCGGCCGTCCTCCATCCACCGGCCGATCAGCCGGTCGGTGAGCCAGGTGCGCCAGCCGAGCTGCAGGCGGCGCTTGACCAGCAGGTGCACGGCGGTGACGCCGATCGAGACCAGCAGGATCAGCGCGAAGACGCCGACCTGGAGCAGCACGCCCGGCACCGAGCGCTGCTCGAGCGCGTCAAACAGCTCCCGGTTCCAGTAATTCCCCCAGACCGTGATGCCGACCTGCGCCACGGTCAGCAACAACAGCAGCAGCGTCATGCCGCGGACCTGCCACTTGCGCTCCGAATTCCACCAGGGACCGGCCAGGCGGAGTATGCGGCGGAGGAATTCAGTGGACATCATGCCGGCCCTATCCTAAAGCAGTCGCGCCGGTCCGGGCAGAACGGGGGCGCCCAACTCTGTAGAATCGACCCCACAACCAGAACAATGATCCGTGGAGGAATGTTCCGCATGAGCAGTAACGCAAAAGCCGCCGGCGTGCCGGTCAGCGTGGTGGTGATCGGTGTCGATAACCTCGATGCCTCGCTGAAATTCTATGCCGGCACCCTGGGGCTCACGGTCGCCGAAAGCCGCGTCTGGCAGGGCCCCGACTTCGAGCGTTACTGGAAGCTGCCCCCGGGCAGCAAGGCGCGCTGTGCCTTCCTCGCCCACGGTGCCGATCCGGTCGGCCGCATCCAGCTCATGGAGTTCGATGCGCCCGACCGCAAGCTGGTGCGGCCGCCGCACATCCGTCGCGCCACGGGCCTTTTCAACCTGAACATCTACGCCAGCGACATCAAGCAGGACTATGCGCGGATCAAGGCGCAGGGCTTCACTTTCTGGAGCGAGCCGGCACACAACAAGTTCGGTCCCGTGGTCGGTGAAACGCTGGAGGCTTCCTTCGACGCGCCGGATGGCGTGGTGATCAACCTGATCCAGCTGCTCACCGAGGATCCGAAGACGGTGATCGGGCGCATCGTCAGCTTCGTTTCGAAGTACGGTCGCACGCCGACCGGCTTTACCTCGGTGGTGACGACGGCGGCCACCGTGTCCGACATGGAGAAGGCGCTGGCCTTCTATTACGGCCCTTTGCACATGTCGCTGTTCATCGAATCCGTGCTGCAGGGCGCCGAAACCAATCGCGCGCTGAGCCTGCCCGAGCATGCGCAAACCCGCAGCGTGATCATCCAGGGCGATCACGAGTACGGCAAGATCGCGCTGGCGACGCCGATGAACTACGAGATCCCCAACCTGGTGCCGGATGCCGTGCCGCCGAACATCGGATATCTGGCCCAGTCCTTCGAGGTGGCCGATCTCGATGCGGTGGCGCGTGAATCTGCCGCGGTCGGCGCAGAAACATTCTCCGGGCCGATGGAACTCGACCAGCCGGGTCGCGGCCGCTGCCGGACCATGATCGTGCGCAACCCGGGCAGCGGCTTCCTGCAGGAACTGTTCCAGCGCCTGTAGGCCGGCGTCCCGGCAAGCCGATTGACATTTGCTAAGTGGCGGCGGGGTTGCAACACCGTAGAATCTTCGCCGTATATCGAGCGCCAAAAGGCCGGAAAGCTGCAGCTTTCCGCCGGTTCAGGAGAGTGGCATGAAACTATCGGTCATCCTGTGGGGTATCCCGCAATCCATGCGCGCATGCGCAGCCGTGTACCCGAAGTTCGCGGCGCGCCTGAAGGAGCGTGACTGCATCGCGCAGTTCCAGCTGAAGGACCAGCCCAAGGGCCGCTGGATACAGCTCAAGGGCGGCAAGATCTCCAGCCGCGCCGGCATCCACCCGAATCCCGATTTCAGGCTGTTCTTCAAGAACGAGAAAATCGCCGCGAGTTTCCTGACCCCGCCCTTCGACCAGCTCGAGCGCATCGATGCGGCCAAGAACTTCAAGCTGACCATGCAGGGCCCGGATGCCCTGGTGGACTGGTTCATGGCGCTGGTCGCGAGCATGGAGTCCTACACCTGGACTGCCGGCACCGACATGGGCAACGGTGTCACGCGCTACACCAACGGCACCAACGGCGGACCGATCTTCGTCTATGTGAAGGACGGCAAGATCCTCCGCACCACGCCGATGGACCTCGACGACAGCGATGCCGGCTCCTACACGATCGAGGCGCGCGGCAAGACCTTCGTGCCACCGCGCAAGACCACGCTCGCTGCGCACGGCCATTGCCAGAAGTCGATGGTCTATTCGAAGAACCGCATCCTCAAGCCGCTGAAGCGCGTCGACTTCGATCCGCATGGCGAGCGCAACATCCAGAATCGCGGCAAGTCGAAGTTCGTCGAGATCAGCTGGGACGAGGCGCTCGACATCGTTTCCGGCGAGATCAAGCGTTGCAAGGCGGTCGGCCCGGGCGCGATCGCGGTGGCCAACGGCTCGCATCACCAGTGGGGCAACCTCGGCCATTACCTCAGCGCCTTCAACCGTTTCTGGAACCTGATCGGCACCACCAAGCTGGTGCACAACCCCGACAGCTGGGAAGGCTGGTTCTGGGGCGCGATGCA
>JAHDYM010000121.1 GCA_023383705.1 Gammaproteobacteria bacterium
TCAGCGGCAGTTCCTGCTTGAACATCAGCACGCAGGAAGGCACCGGCGCGACCAGATCCCAGCCCTGCTCCACCCAGCGCGCAAGCTCCGGCACATTGTGTTCCCTGGCCTTCGCAACCGATTCCAGGTCACCGAGCTCGAGCTTGGGCATGCCACAGCACTGCTCCGAGTCCACCAGCTTCACCTGTATGCCGTTGTGGCGGAATACAGCCACCAGGTCCTCGACCATGGCGGGAAGATTGCGGTTGCCGTAACAGGTCGTGAAAAGAACCACCCGGCCAAGCGTGCCGTTTGCCGGCTCCAGGGGCAGCTCCGGCACCGGCGTACGTGCCAGCCGCTTGCGGGCCGTGTCGCTCTCATAGCGTGGCAGCGGCGCATCGCGCGCCACACCGAGCGTCTTCTCCAGCAGCAGCCGCCCGGCGAGGTTGTCGTTGACCGCGTTGACCACTTCCGACACCACCGGGATGCCGGCAATGCTGCCGACCAGATCCGTGGAGGACAGGATCCGGCTCCGCAGCGATGCGCCCTCCTCGCGAAAGCGCACTGCCTTCGCGCGCAGCATCAGGTGCGGGAAGTCAATGTTGAACGGATGCGGCGGAACATAGGGGCACTTCGACACGTAGCACATGTCGCAGAGGTAGCAGTGATCAACTACCTCGGCGAACTTGCTCTTCGGCACGCCGTCGAGTTCACCGGTCGGGGATTCATCGACCGCATCGAAGAGCGTCGGGAAGGCGTTGCACAGGCTGAAGCAGCGGCGACAGCCGTGGCAGATGTCGAAGACCCGTTCGAGCTCCTTCTCGAGTGCGGCCTTGTCCCAGAACTCCGGCGACCGCCAATCGAGCGGGTGCCGGGTCGGGGCCTCAAGGCCGCCCTCGCGCGCTTTGTCCATCTGCGCTTACTTGCCGAGCGTGTCCAGGGCCTTCTGGAAGCGGTTGGCGTGCGAGCGTTCGGCCTTCGCCAGCGTCTCGAACCAGTCGGCGATCTCGCCGAAGCCTTCATCGCGGGCCGACTTCGCCATGCCCGGGTACATGTCGGTGTACTCGTGGGTCTCGCCGGCGATCGCCGCCTTCAGGTTCTCGGCGGTCGAGCCGATCGGCAGGCCGGTGGCCGGGTCACCCACCGGCTTCAGGTAGTCGAGGTGGCCGTGGGCGTGGCCGGTTTCGCCTTCAGCGGTGGAACGGAAGACCGTGGCCACATCGTTGAAGCCTTCGACGTCTGCCTTGGCGGCGAAATACAGATAACGGCGATTGGCCTGTGACTCGCCCGCAAATGCGGCCTTCAGGTTTTCCTCGGTCTTGCTGCCCTTGAGGTTCATGTCGGTTCTCCCTGTTTATTGATCTTCTACCACGCACCGGATCATTCCGATACGCACTCTTAGACTTGGTCTAGATATTAAGAAGCCCGGCAGACCCCTGTCAACGCCCGGGGTTTGCGGTTTGACCATCCGCCGGAGCCTGTGCAAACCTTAACCCCAATCTCTGCCCGATGGCCAGTGTCCCCATGAACAAAGCGCAGCGCAAACCCCCGGACCTGGAAAAATCCCTGGCCGAACTCGAAACCATCGTCGAACAGCTCGAATCGGGCGAACTGGCCCTGGAAAAATCCCTGAAGGAGTTCGAACGCGGCGTGCGTCTCAGCCGCGAATGCCAGCTGGCCCTGAAGGACGCGGAGCAGCGCGTGCAGCAGCTGATGGGCGCAGAACTGAAGGATTTCAGCCCGGACGAGGAACCCGGCGCCGACTGATGCTGCCGCTGCCCGGCATCAGGCCGGATCGGTGCGGTTGTTGGCGCCCTGCAGGCGGCGGATCAGGGTGCGCAGGAACACCTTGTTGAAGCGCAACTGGCACTCGGTGGAAACCTGCTCGAGTATGGTCGAACTCACCGACAATACGGTCACGGCATCCTGCGCACGGAAGCTCGAGATACTGCGGGCACCGGACACGTAGCCGGTCTCGCCAAAACAGTCGCCGCTGGCCAGCATGCCCAGTTCACGCCCGTTGCTCTCGACGGACACGCGGCCCGCCACGATCACGTAGAAGCGGTCGTCGGCCGTGCCCTCGCGGATGATCTCGTCGCCAGCCATGTACTCGCGCCACTCGCTCGCGCGCAACAGGTCGTGGATTTCGGCCTGCGAGAAATCATGGAAGAAGGACAGGCGCCGGAGCGTGTCGAAATGCTCGTGGCGGTCGATGCCGTCCCACTGTGCCTTGAGCTGCTGGTAGACCCGCGTCAGCCTGGCCCCGAACTCGCCGCCGTTTGCGTAGCGTTTCGCCGGATCCTTCTGCAGGGCGATCGCCACCACTTCCTCCAGTTCGTCCGGCACGCCAAGTCGCAGCGTGTGGATCGGCGGTGGCGTCGCATAGACGATCTGGTTCAGCAACTTCGACAGGCTGCTGCCGCGGAACGGCCGGAAGCCGGTCAGCAATTCGTACATCACCGCGCCCAGCGAGTAGAGGTCGGAGGCCGGCGTGATATCGAAACCCTGCACCTGTTCGGGTGACATGTAGCTGGGAGAACCCGCGATGCCCTCGATGCGCGAGATGTCGGCGTCGAGCAGGATCGCGATGCCGAAGTCGATGATGCGCACATCATTGTCATTGGTCAGCATGATGTTGCTGGGCTTGATGTCGCGGTGGATGACGCCGCGCTTGTGCGCGTAATGCAACGCTTTTGCGCACTTGAAGATGATCTTGACCACATCCTCGATGTGCAGCAGGTTGTCGGGACGGCAGTAGGCCTCGAGCGTCCGCGCCCGCTGCACGTGTTCCATCACGACGTAGTACTTGCCGTCTTCCTCGCCCGCATCGTAGATCGGCAGGATGTTGGGATGCTGGAGCATGCCCACCATGTGCGCTTCATTGAAGAACATCTTGCGGGCAATGCGGGCCCGCTGCGGATCGTCATCGGTGGTGGTCGCATAGACCTTGATCGCGACGTCGCGGCGGAAATAGGGGTCGTGCGAGAGGTAGATGGTACCGGTCGTGCCCTTGCCGGCCACCTTGATGATCGGGTATTTGCCGATCTTGTCCGGGATCTCCGCCGAGGCGGCTGGCGCAACACTCGGTCTCGGCAGCTGAACCATGCGGAGAGAACCTGAAGGACTTATGCCAGCGGCAGCAACTGCACTCCCCCGACGACCAGTGCCGCATATCCGGCTGCCAGGACATCATCGAGCATAATTCCCGCGCCGCCCCGCAATCTGTGATCAGCCTCCCGAATCGGCCAGGGCTTCCAGATATCCATCAGCCGGAACAGCACGAAAGCGAGCAGGTACCAGCCTGGCGTGTGCGGTGTAACGGCCAGCACCAGCCACTGGCCCACGAATTCGTCGAACACGATGCCACCGTGATCATGCACGCCGAGGCGCCGGGCGCTCGTGCCGCAGATCACGCAACCGGCTGCAAAAGCCAGCGCGAGGCCAGCGAGCAGCACGGGCAAGGGCAGCGGCGGCAGCCACCAGAAAAGCAGCACGGCGAGCAGCGAACCCCAGGTGCCCGGCGCAAACGGCAGCAGGCCGGCACCGAAGCCGAAAGCCAGCCAGTGCACCGGATCACGCAGCACCTGCTGCCAGCTGACCCGGACTGCACGCGCGGCTGCCATCAGAAATGCCTGAACGTGGTATCGGGCACCTGCAGCGCCCGGCCCTGATAGCGCCAGCGCACGCCCGGCTCAGCCACGACCGTGCCGATCCGCGTGACCGGTACCGCCCACTCTGCCGCCACCGCCCGCAAGCGGGCCTCCGCCGGCGCCGGGAGCGTGAAGCACAGCTCGTAGTCATCACCACCAGTGAGCGCATGTTCGATGGCGCGGTCGCCGGCTGCGGCCCTGAGTTCGGCAGACAGCGGCAGCAGGCCGGCATCGAGTTCGGCACCCTGGCCGCTCGCCAGCATCAGCTTGCCGATATCGTCGTCGAGTCCATCCGACACATCGAGCATCGCCGTGGCCAGCGCGCCGAGGGCCAGGCCCTCGCGCAGGCGGGGTTCCGGAAAGAGGAAGCGCTGGCGGAGCCGGTCGCGGACAGTTGCAGGTATTTGCGCGGCATCATCCGCCAGCAACCGGCCGGCCACCGCATCGCCAGGGTTGCCGGTCACCCAGATGCCGTCGCCGGCGTGCGCACCGCTGCGGGTCACGGCGGCGCCGGGGCGGACGCGACCCTGCACCGTGACGGTTGCCGACAGGGGTCCGCGCACGGTGTCACCACCGATCAGGACCACGCCGGAACGGTCAGCCAGCGCAAACAGGCCGGCCGCGAATTCTTCCAGCCACGGCGGTTCTGCCGCTGGCAGGGACAGTGCGAGCGAAAACCACAGGGGTTCTGCCGCCATGGCGGCGAGATCGCTCAGGTTGACGGCGAGACAGCGGTGGCCGATCGCGCGGGCCGGAATACCGGCGGGGAAATGGGTGCCTGCGGCGATGCTGTCGGTGGCCACCACCAGGTCCCAGCCCGGCTCGAGGCGCAGCACGGCGGCGTCATCACCGATGCCGAGCACGACATCCTTGCGGCTGCCATGCCGCCCGGCGAAGTACCTGCTGATCAGCGTCCGTTCATCCACCGGTACGCTACCCGTGCCGTCAGTCGACCGGACGCAGTACCGGCGCAAGCTGGTCGAGAACCGCGTTGATGTAGCGATGGCCGTCCTGGGCACCAAACTCATGGGCGAGTTTCACCGCCTCGTTGATCACCACCTTCACGGGCACCTCGCGATGCCGTTGCAGTTCGGTGAGCCCCAGCCAGAGTATGCCCCGCTCCACCGGATCGAGCTGGGCGATGGGCCGGTCGGCCCGCTCTGCCAGCAGGCTGTCCAGTGCCGCTGTATCACCGAGGATCTCGTCAAGCAGCAGGCGGAAGTACTCCACATCGACGAGCGCAAAGTCGCGCTGCCCGGCAAACTGCATGGCGATTTCCGTCGCTGCATGCCCGCTCAGCTGATGCTGGTACAGCGCCTGTACCAGCAGGCGCCGCGAACCGTGCCGACCTGTTGCGGCCATGCGCGGCGATCAGCCTTCCAGCTGCCGCAGGAGACTGGCCATCTCCAGCGCAGCCAGCACGGCATCGGCACCCTTGTTGCCGCTCTTGCCACCGGCACGGTCCATGGCCTGGTCGACGGTATCGCAGGTCAGCACGCCGAAGCCGACCGGTACCTCGAACTCCAGGCTGACGCGGCCGAGCCCGGTCGCACATTCCGTGCACACGAAATCAAAGTGCGGTGTCTGGCCACGGATCACGGCACCGAGCGCCACGATCGCGTCGTAGCGCCGCAGCCGCGCCAGACGCTGCGCCGCAAGCGGCAACTCGAAGGCGCCCGGCACGCGAACCACATGAATGTCGCCCTCGGCCGCACCATGCCTCTTCAGCGTGTCCACTGCACCATCGACCAGGTTCCTGACGATCAGGTCGTTGAAACGCGCGGCGACGATCACGAATCGCAGATCCCTGGCCACTACCTGTCCTTCCATGATGCGCATCCGCTCAGCCTGCCTTGTTCCCGTCGACCGTATCGACATACTCCACGACCTCCAGGCCGAAGCCCGACAGGCCGTGCATCTGCTTGGGCGCGCTCAGCACGCGCATCCGGACCACACCGAGATCGCGCAGGATCTGCGCGCCGATGCCATAACTGCGCAATACCGCGCCACCGGCAGGCGCGGGCCGCTCGGCATTTTCCGGCCGGCCCAGTGACCTGACCGCCGCCATCAGCTCGCGTGGCGACTCGCCATAGCGCAACAGCACGACGATGCCGTGGCCGGTGTCTGCGATCTGGCGCATCGCCTCGCGCAACGGCCAGCCGAGTTCCCGGCTCTGCACGCCAACCACATCGCCCAGCGTATCCTGCACGTGCACGCGCACCAGCGGCGGCTCCGGCCGGCCCAGGTCGCCGCGGATCAGTACCAGGTGCACGTTGCGCGTGACATGGTCCTCGTAGCAGACCATCCGGAACGCGCCGAACTCGGTCTCGATCTCCTGCTCGGCGATACGCTCTACCGATTCCTCGTGCTGCAGCCGGTAGCGGATCAGGTCGGCGATCGTGCCGATGCGCAGGCCGTGCTCCCTGGCAAAAAGCTCGAGTTCCGGCCGGCGCGCCATCGTGCCGTCCTCGTTGAGGATCTCGACGATCACGGCGGCCGCCTCGAGCCCGGCCAGACGGGCCAGATCGCAACCGGCCTCGGTATGTCCGGCGCGGGTCAGCACGCCACCCGGCTGGGCCATCAGCGGAAACACATGCCCCGGCTGACGCAGGTCTTCGGGGCGCGCATCCGGACCGACCGCAACCCGCACGGTGCGCGCACGGTCGTGCGCCGAGATGCCGGTGGTGACACCCTCGACAGCTTCGATGGAAATCGTGAAGTTGGTGCCGTGCTCGCGGTCGGTATCGCCGACCATCAGCGGCAGGCGCAACTGCTGGCAACGCGCCCGGGTCAGCGTCAGGCAGATCAGGCCGCGGCCATAGCGGGCCATGAAGTTGATGTCCTCGGCACGCACCTTGGCGGCAGCCATGAGGA
>JAHDYM010000122.1 GCA_023383705.1 Gammaproteobacteria bacterium
ACAGTAGCAACTGGAGTCCCTGCAGGGGCAACGTCTTACTGTGATGTGTCGTGATCTGTGACTGACGTTTCTGTCTCGTTCGGCCGGTAATATACGCGGCGGTTTTCGAAATGCAATACAAGTCAAACACCGATGCTTCCTCCGGTGTGCGCTGATTGCGTTTCGCTCCCGTCGCACGGTGGGTAACGCAGACCTGCTGGTTTGGTCGGCACATACAGGGAATTTCTTTAGCTCGTGTCAGTCCGATGAGTCGTGAAACATTCGAAGCTGGTCCGGGGATGAACCCTGCAGAGCCCTTGAGCGACTGGCGACAGGTGACCCGGCATCTGTTCATGATCCGGCCTGGCCACTTCGGCCCCAATGCAGAGACAGCCAGATCGAACCAGTTTCAGCGGGTGCCGTCGTATACCGCTGCGGAGCTGTCGACGCTGGCCTTGCGGGAATTCGATGGCGTTGTCGCGGTCCTCGAGCGGGCAGGTGTGCAGGTCCTGGTTGCAGCTGACCTCCCTGATCGTGTGACCCCGGATGCCGTGTTCCCGAATAACTGGGTGTCTACCCATAACGACGGCACGGCGGTGCTGTACCCGATGGCAACCGGCAACCGGCGTGCCGAGCGTCGTCCGGATCTCCTCGTCCGGCTGGCCGCAGAAGGCGGTTTTGAATTGCGCCGGGTCATCGACCTGTCCTGGCTTGAGAAGGCTGGCAGCTATCTCGAGGGGACCGGCAGCCTGGTCCTCGACCGGCTGCATGGGATCGCCTTCGCGGCTCGTTCGGCCCGCACCCACGCGGAGGCGCTCGGCGAGTTCAGTCGCCTTGGCGGCTACCGGGTTGTGGCTTTTGACGCCAGTCTCGGCGCCAGGGAGATCTATCACACCAACGTGCTGATGAGCCTCGGGCAGAAATTCGCAATACTTTGCAGCGAGGCGATCGGGGACCATGCCCAGCGCCAGACGGTATGTGCCGAACTGGTTGCATCAGGCCGCAGCCTGATCGAGGTGTCGGGTGAGCAGCTTCGGCAGTTTGCCGCCAATTGCCTGGAGGTGGATGCCCCGGGTGGCCCGGTGCTGGTGCTGTCCGAAACCGCGCTGCACAGCCTCCTGCCCGGCCAGCGGCGCATGCTGGAGCGGCATGTGGCGCTGTTGCCGGTCCATGTTGCCACCATCGAGCATGTGGGCGGTGGCGGTGTGCGCTGCATGCTGGCGGAGATCCACCTGCCGCGCCCGGCTCGGCTAGACTCACGGTCCGAGAATTCCTTGCAGCATCCGGATCCATGAACAACCCAGTCAGCCAGGCCGCCGTTGTCTACCACGTCCGTCCGCGCAATCCCGGCGCACACCTGTATGAGGTGAGCTGCCGCATCGAGAATCCGGACCCGGATGGCCAGATGCTCCGCCTGCCGGCATGGATACCCGGCAGCTACCTGATCCGGGACTATGCCCGGCATATCGTGCAGATCGATGCCACAAGTGATGGCGAACCGCTTGCGCTGCGCAAGCTGGACAAGCACAGCTGGCGGGTTGCTCCCGCACCCGGGGTGCTGCTGGTGAGCATCCTGGTTTATGCGGCGGACACATCCGTGCGTGGTGCATGGCTCGACAGGGACTCTGGTTTCTTCAATGGGGTGTGCCTTTTCCTCCAGGTTTGTGGGCAGGAGCAGGCCCGCTACGTCGTGCATGTCGATCCGCCGGAACTCCCGCCAGGTACCGCCTGGCACCTGGCGACGAGCCTGCCGCGACTGACCGGTGCCGCAGGGGAGTTTGGTGCCTTCCATGCCGCCGGTTACGAGGACCTGGTCGATCACCCGGTACTCATGGGCCGTTTGACCGTCATCGATTTCGAAGCGGCGGGTACGCCCCACTCTCTGGCCATGACCGGGCCCCTCGCGGTCGATCAGGCCAGGTTGGGTGCTGACCTGGCGCGGCTCTGCGCCTGGCATATCGATTTTTTTGGCCGGCCGGCGCCGATGAACAGCTACCAGTTCCTGCTGCGTGCTGTTGTAGAGGGTTATGGCGGGCTGGAGCATCGCGCGTCATCGGCCCTCATCTGCCAGCGCGACGATCTGCCCCGGCCCGGCGCCGCCGGGACAGATTCCGGGTATCGCCGCTTCCTCGGGCTGGCAAGTCACGAATACTTCCATGCCTGGCACGTCAAGCGTATCCGGCCCGCAGAGTTTGTCCGGGCCGAGCTGTCGCAGGAGGCGTACACGCGTCAGCTCTGGATATTCGAAGGGATCACCTCGTACTACGATGACCTGGCCTTGCTGCGGGCTGGCCTGATCACGCGGGAGCAATACCTCGAACTGCTCGGGCGCAGCCTGACCCGGCTGTACAGGACCGGTGGTCGCCGCCACCAGACGCTGGAAGACGCCAGTTTCGATGCCTGGATCAAGTTCTACCGGCCTGACGAGAATTCGCCCAACGCCACCGTCAGCTATTACCTGAAGGGTGCACTGGTCGCGCTGGCGCTGGATCTGGAAATCCGGCTGCGTTCCGGCGGGGCCCACTCGCTGGACTCGGTGATGCGCGCGCTGTGGCGCGAGTATGGCGCCGACGACAGCGGCGGTCTGGCCGAGGGCGATTTCGAGCGCCTTGCCGGGCAGGTCTGCGGTCTGGATCTCGAGGCGTTCTTCCGCCAGAACCTGCGGACGACGGTCGATCCGCCGCTGGGGATACTGCTTGCCCAGTTCGGCCTGCTGCTGCATACACGGACGCGTGACAACGAGAGCGATGGCGGGGGAGCACCTGGTCGCAGGCAAGGGAAGCCCCGGGCCTGGCTCGGGCTGACAATCAGGAATTCAGACGGTCGGGCATGCGTCAGTCATGTGCTGGATGGTGGACCCGCACAACTCGCCGGGGTTTCCGCCGGCGACGAGCTGGTGGCGATCAATGGTCGCCGGGTCCGTGCGGACAATTTCGAAGCCCTGCTCGACCGTTTGCCACCGGAAGGCGAATGCAGCTGTTATATATTCCGCGATCACCAGCTGATGAGTGTCACCCTGCAGGCCATGCCGGCGCCACGCGATACCTGTTACCTGGTCATCGATCCGCAAGCGGGTGCCGATGCGATTGCCCGCCGCGAGAACTGGTTGCGTCCGGATGCTTGAACTCGGCCTGAAGGTGCTGATCAGTTACCTGGTCGGTTCGCTGACCGGTGCGCTGATCGTCGGCAAGCTCGCCGGGGGCATCGACATCCGCAAGCAGGGGAGCGGCAACGCGGGCGGAACCAATGCCTTGCGCACCCAGGGCAAGTGGTTTGCGCTGCGTGTCATCCTGATCGACATCGGCAAGGGTGTCCTGCCACCGTTGCTGTTGCCGACGCTGGCCTTGCCGGGCGTCCCGCTGGACCCCGAGCTGTCCCGTACCTGGTTGATGCTGGCCTGTGCCAGTGCCTCGGTGGTTGGGCATTGCTACCCCGTGTGGTTCGGGTTCGCCGGCGGCAAGGGTGCGGCAACCGCGGTCGGGGCGCTGCTCGGAATCGCGCCGGCACTTGCCGTGCCTGGTGTGCTGGTGTGGGTGTTTGTGCTCGTCACGACCGGATATGTCGGGCTTGCCACGATGCTGGCGGCGGTGGCACTGCCGCTGTGGCTGCTGGTCAGCGGGCTCGACGGGCGGATACCCTTGCTGGTATTCCTGACCGGCCTGGCGCTGTTCATCGTGTTTACCCATCGCGCCAATATCCGTCGCCTGCGGGCCGGCAATGAAAACCGTATCGAAAAGGCGATGCTGTTGCGACGACGTCCGCGCTGACTCATGAGTGACCCGCGATACGAATTGCTTGTCCTGCTGGCTGATGGCGCGTGGCATACCGGCGTGCGGCTGGGCGCGGCAATGGGGCTGTCACGGGCCGCAATCTGGAAGCAGATCCGGGCTTTGAGGACGACCGGGCTTGAGATCGTTGCTGACCGGCGGAATGGCTATCGGCTGAATGCACCACTGCAATTGCTGGATGCCGGCGCCATCCGGGCGAGTCTTGATCCGCAGCTGCAGTCGGCCCTGGCCCGCCTGGACGTATTGTTGATCACCGCGTCCACGAGCGAGTACCTGGCGGCGATACCCGCCCCGGCACCGGGGACCATGCTTGCCTGTGTTGCCGAGTACCAGACCGGTGGTCGTGGTCGCCGCGGCAGGCGCTGGTTTTCGCCGCTGGGTCGCGGCCTGTGCCTGTCGGTCTCCTGGTGCTATGAAGTGGCGCCACGCGATCTGGCGGCACTCGGGCTGGTGGTCGGCGTCGCGGTCGCCGAGGCCCTGTCTGCGCTGGTTCCGCGTGAGGCGGTCCAGTTGAAATGGCCGAATGATATCGTCGCGCACGGTGGCAAACTGGGCGGCATCCTCGTCGATGTGACCGGTGAGGCCGGGGGGCCGCTGCGTGTCGTGATCGGTGTCGGTGTGAATGTGCAGGCATCGCCGGGTCTTGCTGCCGAGGTCGGTGCCGACGGCGGCAACCTGCGGCCCGCAGCGCTAGATGCGCTCGTGCCGGGCCGGGCTGTCTCCCGCAACCAATTGGCCGGCCAGCTGTTGAATGCCCTGCACCGAAACCTGTCCGAGTTTGCGATCGCCGGTTTTTCCGCCTTTGCACCACGCTGGCGTGCGCGTGATTACCTGTTGGGGCAGTCTGTGACTATATCTGCCGGATCGCAGACTTTAAGCGGAATTGCCCGTGGTATCGCCGATGATGGCACCCTTCTGCTTGCCGTTGGTGAGCGCCTGGTGCCGGTGTTTTCCGGCGATGTCACATTGCGGCGGCAACCATGAAGCTGTTGCTGGATGTGGGCAATAGCAGCCTGAAGTGGGCATGCTCGTCGGCCGGGGAGTTGGTCAACAGGGGGCAGGCCCCGCACCGGAATCGCGATCTTGCCGTCGCACTGGAGCTCGCGCTTCAGGACAAGCCGCGTCCCGATGAGGTCCGGGTTGCCAATGTGGCTGGTCCGGCAGCTGCTGCCCTGATCAGGGACGCTATGGCTGCCAGATTCGGTATTGCCCCCGTCTTTGCACGTTCCAGGGATTCCGCCCATGGTTTGCGTAACGGCTACCGCGACCCTGGACAGCTCGGCATCGATCGCTGGCTGGCCATGTCTGCGGCCTGGCAGAAATTTCCCGGTCCGCTGTGTGTCGTGGACGCCGGTACGGCAGTCACCGTGGATATCATCGCGGCGGATGGCCGGCATGCCGGCGGACTCATCGTCCCTGGCCTGGCCTTGATGGCCGCAGCGCTGCGCCGCGAGACCGGCGACCTGGATCGGGCTGCTGGCCCTGATTTCGAGCGCGACCTGCACGAAACACGGCTTCAGGACAGGTATTCCCTGGGTCTCGATACAGCGGGCGGGATCCGGCTCGGGGCTATCCGCAGCCTGGTGGCCCTGATCGCAGACTGTCTGGCGGGGGCCGGTGGGGCTGACGGTGGGGCGAAGCTGGTGATCACCGGCGGTGACGGTGCCCGGCTTGCCGGATGGCTTGGTCGGCCCGATGCCCATCTGCCCGACCTGGTGCTGGCCGGTCTCGCGCTCGATCCGGTTTGTTACGTGGCTGCATGAAGAGAGGGCTGGCCGTTGCGCAATGTCTTCCTGCTCCTGCTGTTTGCCAACCTGTTGCTGCTCGGCTGGGTGTTTTGGGCAGATCCGGAGCCGCCGGTCGCTGCATCGCTGAGGGGGCGCAATGAACTGGCGATATTCGGGCAAGTCGAGTCCGCCGTCGCCAATGCTTCCGCTGGCAGCTCCTCGCAGTGCCTCTACATCGGGCCGATGCCTGATCTCGGCGCGGCACAGCAGCTGGCCGCTTCGCTTGCCGAACGGGATATAAGGGTTGAGCCGGTTGCGCGGCCGGGCCGGGTCTGGCTGGGCCATTGGGTTCAGATTCAGGGCTTTGCAGACAGGGAGGCGGCTGATGCTGCGCGCCAGCGCTTGCTGGATGCGGGGCTTCCGGATGCCTATGTCATGCAGGACGGGGCGTTGAATATCGTCAGCCTGGGGGTGTTTCGCGAGCGCGGACGTGCAGAACGCGTGGTCGAAGCGGCTCGCCAGGCCGGTTTCAAGGCCCTCATGCGGGACCGGGTCCGGACCGGCACGGAGTACTGGCTGGCATCCGCCCAGCCGGGCAGCCAGCGTGCCGCGTTTGGTGAGCTTGCCGCCAACTTTGACCGGATACTCCGCACCGAGCTCGGACCCTGCCCGACTCCGGCTGGCACTCCCGCCGAAGCAGTAGCACCCGAATGAGCCATCTATATAATGCCAGCCCGGAAAATGACGGGCCGGAATAGCTCAATGGCAGAGCAA
>JAHDYM010000007.1 GCA_023383705.1 Gammaproteobacteria bacterium
TGTCGGCCGGCATCAGCACTTCCTTGGTGTTGTTCATCGGCGTCTGCAGGGGCTGTACATCGACCAGGATCGTGATGTCCTGACCCGCGATGACCTTGTTGCGGGCATGGATCGGACCATCCTTCTCCGGCTCGAGCAGGAAGTTCCGCATGTTCAGGAAGAAGATCTTGGTCTTGTTTTCATCGACCGGCTGTTCGAAGAAATACTGACGGAACCCCATGGTCTTGGAGAGGGTGATGTACGTCGGCATTGCGTTCGGGCCATAGGTGCCGCCACCAGCGAAGATATTGGTGCGCTCGGTCTTGACATTGCCCCACGGCGTCTGCTGGCCGCCGGCAGTGATGTGGTCGGCCTGCGGCAGCGGCGGGGAGTCGAACTCGTGCATGAACCAGAAGCCCCAGCCCTGGCGGTGGTCTTCCGTGTCATAGTCGCGAACCTTGTAGGTCTGGCGATTGACAGCCGAGTGACCGTGGGTCGGGTGCACGAACTCGTTGTGGGCCGGATCGAGGCCGTTTTCGATGGAACGCTCGTAGTAGTAGTCGACTTCGAGCACCAGCACCTGATTGGCACGCCAGCCGGGCTGACCGTACTCTTCGATGTTCAGCAGCGGCGGACGGGTTGCTTCCGGCTCGTCACCGAGGAAAGCGAACACGATGCCGTACTTCTCCTGAACGGGGTAGGAGTCGACCTTGGCGCGCGGGGGCGGCTTGGTGCCATAACCGATCGAGGGGATGTTTTTGCACTCGCCATCGCCACCGAACTCCCAGCCATGGTACGGGCAGACGATGCAGTTGTTAACAATGCGCGGCTTGCCAGCGAGCGACCAGCCACCGCCGAGCGATGCACCACGGTGGGTACAGGTATCGCTCAACACATGGGCCTTGCCCTCATCGTCACGGAAGGCGACGAGATTGCAGCCGAGCACCTTCACCTTCTCGGGCTTACCGGGACCGAGGTCTTCACTGCGAACGATTGGATACCAGAAATTTATATACACGCCATCTACTCCTTGTTGGGGATACTCAGCAAAACTTGAGCGATTTATCTCTTAGCTGACCCGGAATCACCCTGATCTAGATCAGGTCGGTTCAATTCACTTCACTTCCAGTTCTCTTCACTGCACTTCACTTCACGTCTTTCGAATGTTCCGGACCGCAAGGCAGTCCGGCCTTGCGTTCATCAGCTCTTGCCGAGCTGGGCATCCAGTGCGCGCGGAAACAGCACCCTGTTTTCCTTGTACATGTGCTCGACCATGTCCTGGTCGAAGCGTGCCACCGCGGCAAGCATCTGCTGCCAGAGATCGTCGGCACCAGCTGGCGCGGTGTAGCCGTCAGTGTACTCGCGCATCTTTTTCAGGGATGCCAATGCTGCCTCATGCTCGGTTTCCATGCAGGCAATCGGCCCGCCGACGGCATCACCACAACGCGTGGGCTTGACCGCAGTGCGGATGGCCAGGTCCCGGACCATTGCAAACAGCGCCTCTTCCTCGTGCGCCAGATGCGACTCCAGCTCGGTGGCCACATGCTGCATCTCCAGCTTGAGTGCCGCCAGCCGTCCGTCTTCGGGATGCGCCGCTGCAACCTCGCGGGTCAGTTCTGTCAGCAGCGGCAGGTTTTCCCGCAGGTAACGGTGGTGCACGTCCTCGATATGTTCGACAAGGTCGAGCAGGGACATGGCCTTGAAAGGCGCAATGTCAATGGGTGGGACATCTTCCTGGGTGTTTGCCGACTGCAGCATGTTGAGCAGGATCCCGGGGTTGAAGCCGAAGTTCCAGCACAACTCGCCGATGGTGACCTCGGGGTCATCCCCGTCACGGAAAATGCCCGTGGAAACCAGAGTCCGCATCACGGCGGGCGGGCCGTTCTGCAGATCTGCAACTTTGCTGCGTGAGCTGAGCGTCAGCATCCTGATATCTCCTCCGAAGGGTGCCGGCACGACGCACGAAACATAAACAGCGTCAGCCTTGATGGGCCACAACATGCCTCAGTCCCGGCAGGAGCCATATAAGGGTTTTTACGCAATCAGCCCGGCATGGGCCTGATATGCTGCGCTCTGGCCAAAACACCAACCAATGCGGAGTGAGACGATGACGACCAAGTTCCTGTTGCCGGAATCCGAGCTGCCGACACACTGGTACAACGTGGTGGCTGACCTTCCCAGCCCGCCGCCACCGCCGCTCGGTGCAGATGGCAAACCGGCAACGCTTGACGCACTCGCAGCGATCTTTCCGCCCGGACTGATCGAGCAGGAAGTGAGTGCCGAGCGCTGGATCGCCATTCCGGAAGAGGTACGGGAGATATTCCAGCTCTGGCGCCCGAGCCCGCTGTACCGCGCACATCGGCTGGAAAAGGCACTCAATACCCCGGCCCGTATCTACTACAAGAATGAATCGGTCAGCCCGACCGGTTCCCACAAGCCCAACACCTCGATCCCGCAGGCCTGGTACAACAAGCGGGCCGGCATCCGGCGCCTTGCAACCGAGACCGGCGCCGGACAGTGGGGTTGTTCGCTGGCCCTTGCTGGCCAGTTGCTCGGCCTGCAGGTCCGCGTCTTCATGGTGAAGGTCAGCTATGAGCAGAAGCCCTACCGGCGCTCGATGATGCAGGCCTGGGGGGCGGAAGTTTTTGCCAGCCCCACCAACCTGACTGCGGCGGGCAGGCAGATCCTGCAGAAGAATCCCGACACCCCGGGCTCGCTGGGCATCGCCATTTCCGAGGCGGTCGAGGAGGCGATAGGACGCGCAGACACCAACTACGCGCTCGGCTCGGTGCTCAACCACGTGATGCTGCACCAGACGGTGATTGGCCTGGAGGCTCGCAAGCAGATGGCGCTGGCAAATGACTACCCGGATGCCGTGTTTGGCTGCTGTGGTGGTGGTTCGAATTTCGCCGGCATCGCTTTTCCGTTCTTTGCCGACAAGGCCGCGGGCCGGGAAGTCCGGCTGGTTGCTGTCGAACCGACCTCGTGCCCGACCCTGACCAAGGGCATCTACACCTACGACTTCGGCGATGCCACCGGCCTGACGCCGCTCCTGAAGATGCATACGCTCGGTCACGATTTCGTGCCGCCGGGCATCCATGCCGGTGGCTTGCGCTACCACGGTGCCTCACCGCTGGTGAGCCAGCTCGTCGATGCGAAACTCGTCGAGGCGGTGGCAATTCCGCAGACCGAGACCTTTGAAGCCGGCCTGCTGTTTGCACGCACCGAAGGGATCGTGCCGGCGCCGGAATCCACGCATGCGCTGGCAGCCACGATCCGCGAGGCGAAGCGTTGCGCGGAGACGGGACAGAGCCAGTCGCTGCTGGTCTGCCTCTCGGGTCACGGTCACTTCGACATGTCCTCGTACGACCGCTATTTCGCCGGCGAATTGCGCGACTATGATTATCCGGCAGAGGCCATCAGGGATTCGCTGGCGCGCCTGCCGAAGGTTGGCTGAGTTGCCTCAGTCCCGCGGCCGTGTGGCGGGATCCGGAAACAGGCTGGAGCTGTACCCGAAGCGGCTGAAATCACGAATCCGCATCGGGTACAGCTTGCCGATCAGATGGTCGCACTCGTGCTGCACGACACGGGCGTGAAAACCTTCCGCAATGCGATCGATGG
This sequence comes from Gammaproteobacteria bacterium, assembly GCA_023383705.1. GTDB lineage: Bacteria > Pseudomonadota > Gammaproteobacteria > Steroidobacterales > SHZI01. The sequence goes on from JAHDYM010000007.1 coordinate 3,601, forward strand.
CCTGGCCCTGCGCGTCGAAGCCGCGATAGCGGATGCGACTGAATCGCGGCACTACGCCGTTCATGCCGGGCACCGACAGGCAGCCCTCCCAGTCCTCTTCTTCTTCCGGGCCCAGTACCTCGATGACCGGGTTGACGAGTATCGTCTCCGGCACGGCTGGCGCATCCGGATAACGGCCATTGCTCTCGAAGCCCATGACGACGACTGCCAGGTCCACGCCGATTTGCGGGGCCGCGAGACCGACGCCTTCTGCGGCAGCCATCGTTTCGAACATGTCGCGTATCAGTTCATCCAGCGCCGGTGTGTTGAACGCGAGGACCGGCTTGGCAATCCGCAGCAGCCGCGGATCGCCCATTTTGAGTATTTCATGTATGGCCATGACAGCAGGAATGCTCGCACGTGATAATGGGCCGGCGCACAGTCTGCCACAGGGTGTGATTGTTGATGGACAGCAAGGCGAGCAGCTCATTGGCTGGCCAGCGGGGATACCGGAGCTTCTATGCCGACCTCGTTGCCGACCCGGACGCCGTCAGGGTCTGTACCGGGCTGTCCTGCCATCTGGCCGGAGCGGCTTGCCCGGACCGGCAGGACGAAGCCCACCCCGTGCGCGCCGTTCAATGCCTGGGCTATTGCGACCGTTCACCGGCCCGTCTCGGGCCGGATGGGCAACTGGTCCTCGCAGCCGGCAGCAGCCCCACCCCGATCAGGAACATCGCGCGGGAAGCGATCGTGACCGCGCGTATTGGCCAGGGTGACTTTTCCTCCCTGGAACGCGCACGGGAAGCGGGGGTTTACCGCACTCTGAGCCGGGGGCTGAACGGGACGCGGGCCCGGGTCCTGGCCGAGGTCGAGGCCTCGGGTGAGCAGGGCCGGGGCGGGGCTGGCTTTCCCACCGGACGCAAGTGGCGGATTGCAGCCGAAGCAGCGGCAGAAGAACGTCATGTCGTCGCCAACGGCGACGAGGGCGATCCCGGCTCGTTCATCGACCGGATCCTGCTCGAGTACGATCCGCACGCGATACTCGAGGGCATGGCGCTGTGTGCCTGGGCGATCGGTGCCCGGCAAGGGGTGGTTTATATCCGCTCCGAGTACCCGGCGGCGCAGGCGAAAATGGCGGCTGCAATCGCCGAGGCGCAGGCGGCGGGATTCCTGGGCAAGGCCATCTGTGGCTCCGGCTTCAGCTTCGAAGTGCGTGTCGTTGCCGGTCACGGCAGCTATGTCTGCGGCGAGGAGACTGCGCTGCTCAATGCCATCGAGGGCCGGCGTGGCGAGGTCCGTGTACGCCCGCCATATCCGGCAGTGCAGGGGCTGCATGGCCAGCCCACGGTCGTCAACAACATCGAGACGCTGGTCAATATCCCGTGGATCGTCGAGCGGGGTGCCGCGGCGTTCCGGCAACTGGGCACGGCGGATTCGCCGGGAACGAAGGCCTTCTGCCTCAATCACGGCTTTGCCCGGCCCGGCATCGTTGAAGCCGAATTTGGCCTGTCACTGCGGGAACTGGTCGAAACGCATGGCGGTGGCGGGCGCGATGGCCAGCCGCTCGCCGGCATCGTCCTCGGCGGTCCCATGGGCAGCATCCTGCTGCCCGGTGAATGGGACGTGGACCTCAGCTATCAGGAACTGGCCAAACGCGGCATCCAGTCCGGCCACGGTGGCGTGGTTGCGCTGCCGGCCGGAACCGACTGGTGGAAGCTCATGATCCACTGGCTCGAGTTCATGGTCGCGGAGTCATGTGGCAAGTGCGTGCCCTGCCGCCTGGGCTCGGCCGAGGCACTGACGCTGGCGACGCAGGCCGATGCCGACGAGGCGCACCGGAAACTTCCGGCCCTGCTTGATCTCATCGCCACCACCAGCCTGTGTGGTTTCGGACAGTCCTTGCCGGCGCCCGTGGAGCGACTGCGGGTACTGGCACAAGGCGGGCAAAGCGGCACAGGCGGGACGGATCGATGAGCGCGCAGCTGCAGATCGACGGCGTCGACGTCCACTGGGTGCCGGGCGAGACCCTGCTGGAAGCTGCGCATCGTGCCGGCCTGGGCCAGCGCATACCCACGCTATGCCATATGGCCGGTTCCGCCCCGGAAGGTGGATGCCGCCTGTGCGTGGTCGAACTGGAAGGCAGGGAGCGGCCGGTGGCTGCCTGTCACACGCCGGCGGCGGCGGGCCAGGTGATCCGGACCTCGAGTCCCCGCCTGCACGAGCTGCGGCGGGGGCTGTTGCAACTGTGGGTCGATGCGACGCCGGCAGCCGCTGCAGAGGCAGGGTCTGGTGGTGATGAAAGATTTATATTCAATGACCTACTCGCACAATATAAAGTAAGTCCTGCCAAGGGGAGCCAGCCGGTTTCCGAGCCCAATACCCTGCATCCCTACCTGCGTTTCTCGGCCGATCGCTGCCTGGTGTGCCGACGCTGCGTGCAGGTCTGTGCCGACCTGCAGGGGCAATTCGTCTACGGTGTCGGCCAGCGCGGCCCGTCCACGGCCTTGCTGTTTGGCGTCGACGAGAACTTTGATACCTCGCCCTGCGTGAGTTGTGGCGCGTGCGTCGAGGTCTGCCCGACCGGCGCGCTCTTCGATATCGACCGGGAGGGTCCGGAGACAGCCGCGGCCCCGTCGGTCGTGCGCTCCGTCTGCGGCTATTGCGGCGTTGGCTGCAATATCGAGGTCAAGGTGGCCGACGGCGTCGTGAGGCAGATCAGTGGCACGCCGGAAGCCGTGGTAAACCGCGGACATCTCTGTGCCAAGGGCCGGTATGCACATGGCTGGCAGGATTCACCGGAGCGCCTGACCACGCCCTTGCTGCGCGTCGATGGCGCGCTGACACCGGTCAGCTGGACCGAAGCGCTTGCGTGGCTGTCACGGCGGCTGACGGAGATCCGCACGACTCACGGGCCCGATGCGCTTGGCGCGATGAGTTCCTCGCGCTCGACCAATGAGGCCGCCTATCTGCTGCAGAAGTTGTTCCGCAACGTGATCGGCACCAACAATGTGGACTGTTGCGCGCGCGTTTGTCATTCATCCACCGCATTGGCCTTGCAGATGACCACGGGTACGGGCGCCGCCAGCGCCTCGTACGCGGACATCGAACGGGCCCATACCATCATCGTGGCGGGCGCCAACCCGACCGAAGCGCACCCGGTGCTCGGTGCGCGCATCAAGCAGGCGGTACGCCGTGGCGCCAGGCTGATCGTCATCGATCCACGCAGCATTGAACTGTGTGGCTGGGCGGACCTGCACCTGCAGCTCAAGCCGGGCACCAACGTGCTGCTTTTCAACGCGCTCGCGCGGGTACTCGTCGAGGCCGGGTTGATCGACCATGACTACCTCGCCGAGCGCACCGAGGGGCTGGAGTCCCTGCGTGAATTCCTGCTGGCGACAGATCCTGCGGAGGCCGCAGGCGAAACCGGCGTGCCGCTCGAACTGGTGCGCGCAGCGGCACTGGCAATCGGCCAGGCCGCCCTGGCATCAAACGGTCGCTGCCTGTTCGTGACGGGGCTCGGCTTGTCGGAACTCACGCAGGGTACGGACTCGGTGATCACGCTCTGCAACCTGGCCATGCTCACCGGCAGCATTGGCAGGCCGGGTGGCGGGATGCTGCCACTGCGTGGCCAGAACAACGTGCAGGGCAATGCCGATATGGGCGGCATGCCCGATCGCCTGACCGGGTACCAGCGCCTCGACGATCAGGCAGTACAGGCACGCGTCACGGCCTTGTGGGGCAGGCCGGTACCGGCAACCGCGGGCCTGACGATTCCGGAAATGCTGGACGCCGCGCTCTCCGGCTCCATTCGCGGACTCTGGATCCAGGGTGAGGATATCGCCCAGAGCGATCCCAACGAGCAGCATGTGCGCACGGCGCTGTCTGCGCTCGAGTTGCTGGTGGTACAGGAACTGTTCCCTTCCGAGACCGCACAGCTGGCTCATCTGGTCTTGCCCGCCGCGGGCGTGCTGGAGCAGGACGGAACATTCACCAATGGTGAACGGCGCATACAGCGCGTGCGTCGTGTGCTGCCGCCTCCGGGTGAGGCGAAGACGGACTGGGAAGCGACACAGGCAGTGGCCAACGCCCTTGGTGCGGGCTGGAATTATGCGGATCCGGCGGCGGTCATGGACGAGGTTGCCCAACTGGCGCCCGCGCTGTTTGGTGGCGTCAGCCATGCGCGGCTGGATGGCGACGGCCTGCAGTGGCCTTGCCCGATGCCGGGTCATCCCGGTACGGCAACCGTGCACGCAGATGGTTTCGTGCGTGGCCGCGGCCGGCTGATGGCGCTGCCCTGGCTGCCGACCCCGGAAAAGCAGGATGCCGACTATCCGCTGCTGCTGATCACCGGCCGCGTGCTGCAGCACTACAACGTGGGCACGATGACCCGCCGTACGCCGAACAGCCGGCTTGAGGACGGCGATTACCTGGAAATAAACCCGCAGGATGCGCTTGCCGAAGGCATCGACGATGGTGCCAGTGTGCAGGTGTATAGTCGCCACGGCAGCGCTGTGGTGCGGGCGCGGATTACCGGACGGGTCACGCCCGGACTCCTGTTTCTGTCATTTCATTTTCCGGAAACCCATGCCAACGCCCTGACGAGTTCCAGGCGTGACCCCGGTTCACATTGTCCGGAATACAAGGTGACGGCAGTGCGTATAAAGGCCGTGGCAAGTGCAGAGGTGAGTGCAAGATGAGCGTACAGGACCGGCGGATTTTCGAGCGGCTCTATGGGCGCGCCAGTCGTGCCGAAGAGTTGCCGTGGCATGAACCGGAACCGCCGGCCTTGCTCGGCAAGGCCTTGCAGGCGCGAAAGACGCCTGGCAAGGCGCTCGATCTCGGTTGCGGTGCCGGCACCTACTCGCTCTGGCTGGCTGAGCGTGGATACAGCGTGACAGCCATCGACTTCATGCCACAGGCCGTGCGCATGGCCAGCGAGCGCGCGGAGGCGGCGAAACTCGATGTCACGGTAACCCAGGGCGATGTCACCGCCGAGGCCACCCGACTGGCGCATCCGGGGCCCTTCGACGTGATCCTCGATGTCGGTTGCCTGCATGGCTTGCCGGATCCCCTGCGCCCTGCCTACAAGCGGCAGATCCTGTCCTGGCTGGCGCCGGACGGTGATTACATCCTGCTGCACTTTGGCCGCCGTGGCTGGTGGGATCTGTGGCCGATCGGGCCACGACGCATCAGCCGCGCAGACATAAGCAGCTACTTTGCACCTGAACTTGAAGAGCGGGAGTGGGATCCGAGAACCGATCGCGGCATGCCGCTCTTCATGGGCGGCAGCGCAGAGATCGGACGCTACTGGTTCAGGCGCAGCCGTTCCAGGACTTCGGCCGGCGACACGCCGGATGCGCGCAACGCCGCCAGCGTCTGAGCCTGGTCGCGCTTGGCCAGCCGGCGGCCGCTGGCATCACGAATCAGCGGGTGATGGCGGTAGCGCGGCGCACTGAAACCGAGCACGGCCTGCAGCAGGCGCTGCACATGCGTGGCCGCAAAGAGATCCTCCCCGCGCGTGACCAGCGTGACACCCTGATCGTGGTCGTCGATCACAACAGCGAGGTGATAGCTGACGCCCACATCCCGGCGTCCCAGCACGATGTCGCCAAGCGTGCCCGGCTGCAGCGGGATCAGGCCGCTCTCGCCGCCGGGACCTCGCCCGGTTTCCAGGAAGCCATCCGGTGCCGTGGCCAGCGTGCGCAGGCAGGCGGCGATATCCAGGCGGATCGCATGGGGTGTACCGGCAGCGAGTCGCGATGCCCGCGTACGCTCATCCAGCCGCCGGCATGTCCCCGGGTACAGCGGCCCCTCGGGTCCCTGTGGTGCAGACTGCATGCGCGCAATCTCGTCGGCGATCTCGCTGCGTGTACAGAAACAGGGGTAGGTGAGCCCGCGCGCTGTCAGGGCGGCCAGTTCGCTGCGGTATGTAGCCATGTGCTGTGACTGGTAACGGACCGGACCGTCCCAGTCGAGGCCCAGCCACTGCAACTCATCGATGATCCGGGCCGCGTATTCCGCGCGGCAACGGCCGGTATCGATATCTTCGATGCGCAGCAGGAAACGTCCGCCACTGGACCTTGCAGCCGCACGCGCGAGCCAGGCCGAGTATGCATGCCCGAGATGCAGTCCGCCGGTAGGGCTCGGCGCAAAGCGGGTGGTTTCCGGCTGTGTCATCGGCTGCCATTATGCCGTGGTCTTACATAAGCCGCTGAAGGCCGGGTGCATGGTGACAGGCGCTTGTTCTAGTATCCCGGTCATGACCACGGTGTCCCGGGCAGTGTCGTGCGTATTTTTCGCTTTCATGGCGATGGCGCCGGCGGTCGTCGTGGCCGACTATCGCGGCGATATCGGCTACACGAAACTGCAGCAGGAACTTGGCAGTGCCATCCCGGATGGTACAGGCATACGGGTTACGCAAGTTGAAGGCGATGAACTGGTCAATGGCCAGAATGCCTGGTTTCCCGACCCGGCCAATGCGGAGTTTGCCGGCAAGACCATCAGCAATGCCTCCGGTGCACCGGCAGGGTTGTATTCAAGCCATGCCACCAGTGTCGGTGGCAGCTTTTACGGCAACATGCGTTCGATCGCGCCGGGCGTCAGCAATATCTCGGCTTTCTCCGCCGGTGACTGGATGGGTGGAGGTGCATTGCTGACGGTGGTCGGTAGCGGTGGCAGCAGGCCACTGTCATCGACGAGCCGCGTTGCGAATCACAGCTATGTCGGCAGTGCGCCGGGTGCCGAGACCTATGTACTCCGGCGCGTCGACTGGCTGGTCGAAACCGACGAATACCTGCAGGTGGTCGGTCTCGGCAATGGTGCCGGTACCAGCTCACTTGCCCTGCTCGGTTCTGCCTACAACGTGATTGCCGCCGGCCGTACCGACGGCCAGACCCGGCTCGGTTCGGTTGCGCTGGATGAAACGTACACCGTGGGCCGCACGCGACCGGATCTGGTTGATCCCTCGGATTACACCAGCACCGCCGCGCCGCGCATCGCTTCAGCAGTAGCCATGCTGGTACAGGCCGGGCACGACAACCCGGCGTGGTCCAGTGACCCGGTGACCACCAGCATGACGAACCGGGCTGGCGTACTGGTGCGCAATGCAGAACGCACGGAGGTCATCAAGGCTGTGCTGATGGCTGGTGCTGATCGCCTTACCCACGACAGCACCTCGGCGGATTTGCTGAACTATCGTCGTAACGCAACCGATCAGACGGCCAATGGCCTGGATCGCCGTTTTGGCGCCGGTCAGCTCAATGTACGCAACAGCTACTGGATCCTGGCGGCGGGCGAGCAGGGCAGTGCCGAGGACGGCAATGCGGCAGCACATGTCGCCAGCCGCGGTTTTGACTATGACCCCGGCTTTGGCGGCGGGTCGGGCAGCAATTCAGTCGCGACCTATCCACTGCCAATCGATGCACAGCCACAGCTGCTGACTGCCGCGCTGGTCTGGAATATCGACATCAACGGCGGAACTGCCAACACCTTCAATCCGGCTGCAACCTTGCGTGACCTGAATCTCGAAGTCATCAATGTGGGCGAGGCCGGCAGCCCGCTGATCGCGGCTTCACGGAGTACGGTCGAGAACACCGAAAACATCTGGATGGTCGTACCTGCCGGCGCGCAATATGCGCTGCGCGTAACACGGGTGGGTTCGTTCCGCTGGGATTACGGTCTGGCCTGGCAGTTGCTCGCCGACCAGGATGCTGATGGCGCGCATGACGGCCAGGACAACTGCGTCGATGCCGCCAACGGCCCCTGGCTGCCGGATGCGGGCGGCAACAGCCAGCTGGATACCGATGGTGATGGTTATGGCAACATCTGCGATGGCGACCTTGATAACAGCGGCGGTATCGTAAACTACGGCGACCTGGCCGCCTTCAAGGCGATGTTTGGAACTCCGAGCGCAAATGGCGACCTCAACGGCAGCGGCGGTATCGTCAATTTTGCGGACCTGGCACGGTTCAAGGCCCTGTTCGGCAAACCGCCTGGACCTTCTGCACTCAAGCCCTGATATTGCCGTCGTCATGGTCCTGCTGCCGTGACCCGCAGCAGCCGGAGTCCGCACGGTCCCGCTCCGGGGCCAGCACCGCCACCGCCGCCCGGCCTGCTGAACAGGCTCGGCCTGAATTTCTCGGTACTTCGCTATAGCGGACGCGCGATCCGGCTGGTCTGGGAAACGAACCGCCAGCTGGCGCTGGCCCTGGCGGCGCTGACGGTTGCCACCGGCGTGTTGCCAGCGGTAGCAGCATGGGTCGGCAAGCTCGTCATCGACGCAATCGTCCTGCAGATGGATCTCGTCAAAGGTGGCGCCGCACCCGTCTATGCAGATGTCCTCGAACTGGTGGTTGTCGAGGCAGCGGTCATCGCACTGCTGGGGGCGGCTCAACGGGGCATCAGTGCCTGCCAGTCGCTCCTGCGTGCACAACTCGGGCAGCGGGTCAACGAACTGATACTCGACAAGGCCCTGACCCTGGACCTGACGCAGTTCGAGGATGCGGGGTTCTACGACAAGCTGACGCGTGCGCGGCGAGAGGCATCCAGCCGGCCGCTGAGCCTGGTGATGCGCAACTTCGGGCTGTTCCAGCAACTCGTGTCGCTGGTGAGTTTCGGTGTGCTGCTGGCGCAGTTCTCGCCGTGGGCTATGGCCTTGCTGGTCTTTGCGGGCCTGCCTTCCTTATTCGCAGAAACAAAATTTTCCGGTGATACCTTCCGGCTGTTCCGCGTGCGGGCACCCGAGTCACGGTTGCAGTTTTATCTGGAAACCGTACTGGCGCGCGATGACAACGCCAAGGAAGTGCAGCTGTTCCAGCTCGGCCCGCTGCTGCTCAAGCGCTACAAGAGTCTCTTCGCCAAGATCTACAGTGAGGACAAGGCGCTCACGCTCAGGCGCGAGACCTGGGGTCTGCTGCTGGGCCTGTTCGGAACGGCGGTGCTGTATGGGGCCTATGCGTGGATTGCCGTCACTGCGGTCCAGGGTCAGATCAGCATCGGTGAAATGACCATGTACCTGCTGTTGTTCAAGCAGGGGCAGGGCGCCGTGTCTGCAAGCCTGGCCTCGATCGGCGGGATGTACGAAGACAACCTGTACCTGACCAATCTCTACGAGTACCTCGAGCAGGCACCGGTCTATCGGTGGGGCACGCTGACTGCCGGCTCGGACCGCAGCGATGGCGTGCGTTTCCAGGGCGTTTCCTTCACCTATCCGGGTGCCAGCGCGCCGACGCTGAGTGACATCACCCTGCATATCCGGCCCGGCGAGAGCCTCGCCCTGGTGGGCGAGAATGGAGCAGGAAAGTCAACACTTATCAAGATATTATGCGGATTATATCAACCTGATTCAGGAACGGTTTCGCTGCATGGACTGGAAATCCGCAAATGGGACCGGGAGGCCCTGCGCCGGCAGGTTGCCGTGATCTTCCAGGACTTCAACCGTTACCAGTTCACTGTCGGCGAGAACATCGGTGCCGGCGACGTCGAGGCATACACCGATGAGAGCCGCTGGGAAGAATCCGCGCGCAAGGGCATGGCGATGGGTTTCATCCGGAAGCTCGAGCAGGGCTTCGCCACGCAACTTGGCAGCTGGTTTCGCGGTGGCAAGGAGCTGTCCACCGGGCAATGGCAGAAGGTTGCCCTGTCTCGGGCCTTTATGCGGGTCTCGGCAGATGTGCTGATCCTGGACGAGCCGACGGCTTCAATGGATGCGGCAGCAGAGGCCGAGTTGTTCGAATACTTCCGCGAACATACGGCGGGGCGCATGTCGATCCTGATCTCGCATCGCTTTTCCACGGTGCGCCAGGCCGACCGCATCGCCGTGATCGAGCACGGACGCATCACCGAATATGGCACGCATGCGGAACTGCTGGCGAAGAACGGGCGCTATGCGCACCTGTTCCGGTTACAGGCGCAGGGCTATCGATAGGTGGCCACTTGCCGGCGACTGCGGTACCAACCCACCCCGAACAGCAGGGCGAGCCACAGCGGATGCATGAGTCCGCCGCCACCCCCACCACCATTACTGCCACCAGCGGAAGTGGTGTTGACCGCAACTGAAATACTGTCCTGTGCCCCGACATCATCCGTCACTGTCAGTTGCACGTTCGCCGTCCCTGCTGCTGAAACCTCCAGCGTGGCTGTTGCCTGTGTATTGGTCCCGACCAGACTGGCGGCGCTACCCGATACGCTCCACAGATAGCTCGCCACAATCCGTCCACGCGCGGCGGCGCTGGCGGTGCCGTCCAGCGTGAGGGTTTCGCCGGCCTGTGCACTACCCGGGTCGGCAATGCGTGCGATGGGTCGCAGCGCTTCGCTGATCGCACCGGGCGCGTCTGCCATGCCGGCGCCACAGGTCGTTGTGGTGCAGTTGCACTGCAAGGTGAAGCTGTCGAGATCGGGGCAGACCGGAATGGCGGGGTCAACCGCGGGAAACGTCCTGGCCCCGGATTTGATGCGGCCAATCATTTCGCTGTTGCTGAGTTCGCTGTTCACGGCATGGATCAGCCCGGCGATGGCGGACACCATCGGCACGGCGAAGCTGGTGCCGATACTGCTGGTATAGGTGGGGAACCCGGGCACCGTGGTGCCGGTATTGCTGGTCGTCGCCAGCGAGAAAAGACAGGGTGGTTCCAAATTCACGCAATTACCGGCCGGTGCCGCGATGCCGACTTCCAGGCCCAGACTGCTGTAGCCGACCTTGGTGCCGATGTGTCTGAGCCCCGCGACGGCCAGCACGCCCGGACAATTTGCCGGCGAATCCACCGGACCATGGTCATTGCCGGCAGCGGCAACGACCAGAACGCCGGCCGTTTCCAGATCACCGATCACCTGCTGGTAACTGGAGGTGCACTTACCGCTGCCGCCCAGGCTAAGGTTCAGGACTTTTGCCGGTGTCGGGTTGAGCGGGGCACCGGGCACATTCAGGCCGGCCGCCCATCGCATCGCTGCAATGATGTCCGAGTCATAACCGCCACATTTTCCCAGCACCCTGACAGGGAGGATTGGCGCGTTCCAGGTCGCCCCGGCAATGCCTTCCATGTTGTCCGACATGGCACCGACAATCCCGGCAACACGCGTACCGTGCCAGGAACTCCCGGTTTCCTCACAACTGGCCAGTGGACCGCTGGCCGCTTCACTTGCGGATACCCAGTCACCCGGGTCGGAGGGATCGGTGTCCCAGCCATCGCCGTCATTGGCGCTGGCAAAACTGCTGGATGATTCGCCGGAAACAAAATCGTGGCCAGCCAGCAAACGCCCGCCGGGCACCAAGCCACTGCGGCCAAGATCCGGGTGATCGAAGCGGACTCCCGTGTCGAGTACCGCAATGACCGTGTCATTCGTGCCGGTGCTCAGATCCCAGGCGGCCGTGAAGTTCACCGCCGCGGGCTGAGCGGCCTGCAAATACCACTGATCCGGATACAGCGGGTCGGCGGGCAGGGCCTGGGCACGACGCCGCTGGTCGATCTCGACGAATTCGACTTCCGGATCGGTGCGCAGCAACTCGAGTGCCGAACCGAGTTCCGTGCCGGACAATGGCCGTTCCAGCAACAAGACGCTCAGGTCTCCCCCCAGACTCCGTGAACCGCGCTGGGCCAGGCCCAGCCGCTGACCGAGTGCGCTGATCCGGTTGGGCGTACCATCGCCCGTTGTTTGGCCATGGATGGACTTCCGGTCGTCGGCGTGTGGCCTGAGCTTGACGATCAGGCGCGCGGTCAACTCGGTCCGGGACCCCGGATTGCCGATCAGTCCAGGCGTGGTGTTTTGCGCTGCGACAGGCAGTGCGGCGAGCATTCCAGCAGAGAGAATGGCGGGCATCCGGGCTAGGCGCATGAATCCTCCATCAACATGGTCCCCGGAGCGACGTGGACCGGTCAGCCACGATGCCATCTCATGTACACTCGGGACATCTGCCGGTGGAGGATATCAGCATGAATGACATGGGAAAGGTGACTACCGACAAACTGTTCAGTGATTTGCAGACGGTCATCGAGGATGCCGAGGCGCTGCTGCAGGCCACGGCGAGCCAGACCGGGGAAAAAATCGAGGCGATCCGGTCCAGGGCCAGGACATCCCTGAATCAGGCCCGTCAAAGGCTGTCCGAAGTCCAGGTGAAAGCCGCTGACCAGGCCCGCCAGGCTGCAGAATCGGCTGATGAGTATGTGCACAAGAATCCATGGCAGGCGGTCGGGATCGCTGCCGGCCTCGGGCTGCTCATCGGTGTGCTGATCAACCGGCGCGGATAGCGGTTGCGGACCGGCCATTGATGGAAAACAGCACCCGATCGACTGGCGGACCGGTCAGCAGGCTGTTGCGGTCGCTGGGAAATATCCTGGCCTCACTTGTCGATGTGGGACAGACGCGCCTCGAGCTGCTGACTCTCGAACTGCAGGCGGAAATTCGCCGGGCGGCAGGGCTGCTGGCAATCGCCTTTTTCACGCTGTTTTTCGCCGGCATGGGTTGCCTGCTGGCAGGCCTGACGCTGATTTTCGCCTTCTGGGACAGCCAGAGGATACTGGTGTCCATACTCGTCACGGCCTTTTTCTTCCTGCTGGCAAGCCTCGGCGCCTGGAAGCTTTCCAGTCAGCTGCGCAACAAACCACCGATACTGGCCGACACCCTTGGCGAACTGCGCAAGGACAGTGACCGTCTGAGAAGCGGGGTGGCGAAGGAGCCATGAGCGCCGATACCGTGCAGCGGCGTGCAGTGCTGCTGGAACGTTGCGCCGCGCAGCGCGAGCGGATCTGCAGCGAGCTCCGCAGCATCGATGGCCAGCTGGAAGGCGTGCAGCGCGGTATCCGTATCGCGCAGGGACTGACCACCCTGCCCGGTGTGCTGTTGGCCGGTTCAGTGCTGGTCATGTTAGTGACAAGCGGCCGTGTGCGTACGGTCCGGATGCTCAGTACCGGACTGGCGCTGTGGGCCGCCGTACGCCGGCTCAGGCCTGGCCGGGAGCGGCCTGCCGGATTGCTCGCCGACACCGATCGCTGACGGCAGCGCTCAGCCCAACAGACTCTCGCTCTCTTTCGCGCCAGCGGGATCGGCAAAACCGAATCCGGCCTGTTTCAGTTTTGCGTTGGACACGCCGCGCGGCCCCTTGAATACACCCAGCCAGATCACCGGCTCCAGGCCCTCGCGCGCAGCAACGCGGGCAAAGAAATCCGCCTTGTTTTCCGGGATATCGTTGAAGAGGTTGTAGAGACCGGACAGGTGGTGGTCGATGGCAAACTCGATGGCGCGCACCACGTCGTCGCGGTGTACGAGCATGGCATCGGACTGGCCGTCAAAGGGGATCTGCTTGCCGGCGATATGCTTCAGTTCATTGCGGTGTTCGCGCCCCGGTCCGTAGATGGTACCGGTGCGGAAGTTGCAGACCTTGAGCGTATCCGTGCCGAGTGCCGCCAGTTTCTGCTCGGCCTCGATGAACACCTGCGCAGCGGGCGAGGCCGCGTTCGCCGGGGTGTTCTCGTCCACGGGGTTGACGCCGTTGGCATCGCCATAGGCATTCATCGAGCTGCAGAAAATGATCTGCCTGAGCTTCGGTGCTGCCGGAAGTGCGGCGATCAGGCCTTCGACTGTACCGACATAGGAGTCCCGGTAGGCAACGGGGTCCATGTACGGCTTGCCATCCTTGACACCCAGGCCGCCCGCCATGCTCAGGAGCACGATATCGCCGTCCTTGATCAGGCTGCGCATCGCTTCAACATCGCTGCCCTTCATCACGACGATGTGGTTGGCAACCTCGGCAAGCTCGGCCGTCCTTTCGGGGCGCGTGGTGCTGACGCTGACGGAATGGCCCTTGTTCCTGAAGTACCGGGCGGCAGCCAGTCCGGTGTATGCAGCGCCGACGATTGCGATTTTCATCCCTTGCCTCGTTTGATTGATGTCCCTGCGGACCTGCCGTCACAGTCTAGTACAGCGGCCGGGCAATGATCTGCCGTATCCTCGAGCCAATCTCTTTCCCGACCACGCTATAGACGCCCTTCCATGAGCGGGGGTCCAGGCTTTCGTCGAGGAAGCAGTCCAGGTGCCTGGCATCGCGCCGGCGTAGTATCGCGGCATCGGGACCATCGAAGCGGAGGGTGGCGGCCAGGTCGAGCCAGTGCGCCAGGTAGCCGTGAATGCTCGGTGTCACTTTCACGAGTTCATCGATCGTTGACGGCCGGCTCGTGCCGATCGACCAGTGCGACAGATAGGTGGCGATCGCCGGATTGCCCGGCGCATGCGAGCACACGTTCTGGTAGTCGCCGGTGGCCTTCCAGTACGGCTTGTTCAACGGATCGAAAACCTGGCGGAAGTACTGCGGGTAATCGACGGCATCCAGTCGCGGCAGGAAATCGGCATTGAATACGCAGGCAGTCGGGGAGAACTGCACGACCTGTGCGTGGAAATGCGGCATCACGCTGTCGGCGCGTCCGAACAGGAAGAACAGTTGCGTGTCGACAGGGCCGGCACACAGACGGAAGTGCAGCATGCGATCGGCGAGGCTGCCAGGGGCTGCAGCCCAGAGCCGCAGGAAGCCTGCATCGGCGTGCGGTGCATCAGCCGCCCGGAGTGGAATCAGTGGTCCACCGTTCTCGCCGTTGCGCTCGGTGAATCCCTGCGCTGCACAGCTGCGTGCGACAAGATCCTCGACGAAGGACAGGCCGGATACCGCTGACACTCAGATCACGCCTTCACGCGACAGGGCCTGCCGCTCATCCGCGCCATAGCCGAGCAACTCGCCCAGTACCTCGTCGTTGTGCTGGCCAACGGCTGCACCAGGCCAGTCGGTGCGACCAGGCGTGGAACTGAGAAAGGGCATCATGGCGGGGATTTTCAGCGCTTCGCCATTGACCTGCACCTCTTCGAACAGGCCGCGTGCGTTGAAGTGCGGGTCTCCCAGCATGTCGACGACGCTGTAGATCGGGCCCGAGGGTACAACCGCCTTCTCGAGAACTTCGAGCACCTGGGCAGAAGTCAGCGATTCCGTCCATGCGCCGATGGCGGCATCGAGCTGCTTTTCGTGCACGACGCGACCGGCATTGTTGGCCATGCGCGGATCATCGCCGAGGTCCGGGCGTCCGATCGCATGCATCAGCCGCTTGTAGATGGAATCACCATTGCCGCCGATGATGACGAACTTGCCGTCCTTGCAGCGGTAGGTGTTTGTCGGCACGATCCCGGTGAGCGTCGATCCGGAGGGTTCACGCACGACGCCGGCACCGGAATATTCGGGAACCACGCCTTCCATCAGGTTGAATACCGATTCGTACAGCGCCGCATCGATCACCTGGCCGCGCCGCCCGGGATCCCTGGCCCGCTGGATACAGGCCAGCAGCACGCCGAGTACGCAGTGAATGCCGCCGAGCGTATCGCCGATGCTAAGGTTGGGTCGTACCGGTGTTTCACCCGGAAAGCCGTTGACGTAGCGCAGGCCACCGAGACCCTCGCACACGGAGGCAAAGCCGGGTTTCGCCGCGTACGGGCCATCCTGGCCATAGCCGGAAATGCGGCCATAGATGAGCCCCGGATTGTCCACCCAGAGATCGGCCGGTCCGAGGCCCCATTTTTCCAGCGTACCAGGCCGGAAATTCTCGATCAGGATGTCGGACTTCAGTGCCAGTTTGCGGGCAATCTCGCGGCCACGCGGATTGCGCAGGTCAAGCGTCACCGACTTCTTGTTGCGCCCAAGGCTGTGCCACCAGAGCGACACGCCATCCTTCATCACGCGCCAGGTACGAATCGGGTCACCACTGCCCGGCGGTTCGATCTTGATGACCTCCGCGCCGAAATAACCCAGGATGCTGGCGGCAAAGGGACCTGCCAGCAACTGGCCCATTTCAAGTACGCGGTAACCGTCGAGGGGTCTTTCGCCCTTCTTGTTGTCCATCATCGGATGCTCACTGAGGCGGTAGCGGGGGCGGTCTGTGGAACGGGCATTCTGCCAGTTCCGTGCCCGCCTGCAAAACCGGCTGGCTACTTCCTGGCCGGAACGGCCGAGCCACTGAAGTGCCAGGAGATGAACCGCGGACCATCAAAATAGCTGCGTTCGATATCGGTAAAACGGAATCCGGCCGCTTCGATCGATGCATCGATCTGCCGGTTCGGATTGCACCCGGCGAGGCCGCGAAAAACCGGCGCCAGGCGGTCCTGCCAGCGTGCAACTGCGGCATCGGGTGCCCGGCCATGCTCGAGAAACAGCAACTGGCCGTCGGGCTTCAGTACCCGCCGGATTTCAGTCAGGGCCCGCTCGAGATCCGGGATCGAGCACAGCGTCCAGGTGCTGACGACGCAGTCCATGCTGGCGCGCTCCAGCGGAATGCTCTCGGCACCTGTACCCAGGAACTCGACCGGAAACGGCGGGCTGGACGCTGCGGCCAGTTCGGCAGCCTCGGCCTGCAGGACTGTCGAGGGCTCCAGGCCGAAGAGGTGAGTCACCTTGTGGTCATACCAGGGGATGTTCAGGCCGGATCCCATGCCGACCTCCAGAACCCGGCCGTGGGCCAGGGCCGGAATACGCGGCCGGTGTTTGGTCATGGCCTTGTTCCTCATCCCGGCGGAAATCATCCGGGGGAGGATGCGCCTGGCGTAAAAACCCATGGCGCTTAGCCCGTGCCGGGCTTGCCGCGCTGGCGGATTGCCACCGAGACCATCTCGAGGAAATCCGCCTCATCGCGCAGCGTGCTGATGTCCCGTGCGTTGACCGTGTAGCCATATTTCGCGGCGATCGCCTCATAGCGCGGCCGCCGATGCTGCACGAGATGCGGAAAGATCCAGGTAACGAACTTGTCCGGATCGATTTCGCCGGCCGAAGCGGCGCCGGTCTCGGCAAGGTAGGCAGCCAGCCTGGCTTCGAGAAAATCCTCGCGGTAATAGAGCGGTTTCGGCTTGTCTACCGCCCGGCGAATGAGTTCCTGTTCCATGTCGTCGCCGGCACGCAGGTAGAGGATCAGGGTGTGTTGGGCCAGAATTTCCAGCATGCCGGGATCGTCGAGCTCGCAGATGCTGCCGCCGGCATCGTTCAGGAAGTGGTCGTAGCCGTATATGTCATGCGCCTTGTCGATGAATGCGGCCACGTCCTTCATGGCTGCGATCTCGGCATCCCGGTGCAGGCGCTGCCGGCGCTGGAACTCGGCAAGCGGCAGGCCGCCGCGCTCGATCGCACCGATCTTGCCGAGGAAGGTGGAGATCGGTTCCAGATTGTGGACGGTGATGTTGCTGGATATGTAGATCGAGTCACTGCGCAGCAGGTCACGCAGGAACGGAACCCTCATGGCCTGTTCCTTGACGTTGTCAAGGAAGGGTTCCTCGAGGTACTTGGTACCGATCCGGTAGTCACCCGAATAGTGAAACCAGCTGGAACTCGGCAGCCTGTAGGCGAGGGTGGTCTTGCCGACACCCGACATGCCGAGCAGCGTGATCGCCCTGCGTGGCCAGGCCAGAAACTCGTCGCGGGTCATGAACATGGGATGAGTCTACCGTTCAGCTGTCAGAGTCCCGCCAGGCGGCGGTGGAGGTCGAGGGCTTCGGTGCTGGGTCGCTGGCTTTCATCGCGCGGGTAACGCAAGGGCCGCCCCGCAAGGATCCTGTAGCTGGTTTCCATCAGGTCGTCGCCGATGACCACCGACATGCTCCTTGTGTCCACTGCGATCTTGCCGAGGTCAAACAGGGTGTGCACGTCGGCCCGCAACAGCAGGCCGTTTGAGGCATGGTGCGTCGACTTGCCACGGAACGGCACGATATAGGCAGCCTCAAGGGCATCCACCGCGGTGAAGTTGGTGATCGCACAGCGGTATTCATAGGCATCGAGCAGCGCCTGCCTGAAACCCGGGTGGCCGCGCCGCTTGATGATGGTATCGACAACCGCCTGACGACCTTCCTTGCTGTTCTGTGGCTCCAGCAACTGCAGTTTCGCCAGGTCGCGCTCCGACATGCGGATCATTCCGCTCATGTCGAGGATCGGGCCACCCACCGAGGTGTTCAGCAGGCGCCGGCGGACGAAGCGCTCGATGCCGCCGAAGTCGGCCTCGATCCGGTCGATCCGCTCCGCCGGTACGCGACCGATATCGCCTGTCGCGCCAACCAGATAGTCGCCAAGCTCGGCACAGGGCAGATTGAGCGGAACGGGTTCCGACAGGAAGAACAGGTATTCGCGCATTTTGGACTCGGCCCGGTCAGCGCCCCAGATCGCGCTGGCCGCCCGCTCGTTCTGGTAGCGCCCCAGCACCTTGGCGTAATAGCGGAAGTGCTCCCGCTGGACGAGCAGCACGAAATCGCCGACCCCCATCTGGAACCAGTGCTGGATGTTCTCGGGCTCGCCATGCAGTCCCCATGCATAGAAGCCGTGACCGCGACGCTCGATATCGATGAGTTCCGGATAGGTCGCGTCGCTGAAACTGCGGATCACCAGCTGACGGTCGATGGGCATGGCAACCGATCGTTCCAGGTCGGTGCGATCCTGCGCTGAGTCCACTGAGGCAATGAAGATACCGGCCATAATTCGACGCGCGTCTGTCCGGGGCTGGACCAGGGATGGATTCTAGCCCACAAACCGGCGGGGCGGTCCTGCGTCCCGGGGCCTGTGGCCGCGCGCCGGAACGGGTATCATTGCCGGCGATTTTGCAGCTTGAGCAGGAATGTACGGATGGCGCAGCCGGGTTGGCAGGTTCACAAGTTTGGCGGTACCAGCATGGGCGATGCGGATTGCTTTCGCCGGGTCGCCGATATTCTGCTTGCCGATCCTGCGGAACGGCAGGCCGTGGTGGTATCCGCCATGGCAAAAACCACCGATGCCCTGCTTGGCCTGGTGGCGGCTGCCGAGCAGTCTGCTCCGGACCTGGCGAGCCGGGTGGATGCGATCGTCAGTCGTTACAAGGCGACGACGGCCAGCCTGCTCAGGGAACAGAGGCGGGCGGACGAGATCCTCGGCACCTTTGCCGCCGACATCGCGGACCTGAACGGCCTCCTGCACTCGATCTCGCTGGTCCGCCAGGCTGGCGAGCGCAGCCGGGATCTGGTGGCAGGCTACGGCGAGCTGTGGTCGTCACGGCTCCTGGCTGCGTACCTCAGCGAGCGCGTACAGGCGGAATCGCGTGACCGGCCGATCAAATGGGTGGATGCCCGCGACCTTATCGTGGTGGAGCGGGGCGAAATGGGGCCGGCCGTGAAGTGGGATGAGTCACGCTCCCGTGCCAGCCGCCACTTCGGTAGCGGGACGCGCGGCATAGCAGTGATTACCGGCTTCATCGCCTCGGAACCTGACGGGCTGTTCTGCACGCTGGGCCGGAACGGCAGCGATTTTTCCGCCTCCATCGTCGGTGCGCTCGTCGACGCCGAAAAGATCACCATCTGGACCGATGTGGATGGCGTGATGAGCGCCGACCCGAACCGCGTCCCGGAGGCGACGATCATCAAGTCGCTTTCCTACAACGAGGCGATGGAGCTTGCCTACTTCGGTGCGAAGGTCATTCATCCACAGACCATGGCACCAGCTGTACAGCGTGCGATCCCGATCTGGATACGCAACACCTTCAATCCGGCCGCAACCGGCTCGCTGATCGGACCGGATACCGGTTCAGAGCAGCCGATCAAGGGCATTACCTCGGTGGATGACGTCGCGCTCGTGAATATCGAGGGCGCCGGCATGATCGGTGTACCGGGTACCGCCAATCGCCTGTTCGGCGTGCTGCGCGAGGCGTCCATATCCGTAATCCTGATTTCGCAGGCCAGTTCCGAGCATTCAATCTGTATCGGCGTGCCGAGCCGCATGGCTGAGAAGGCCGAGAAAGTCGTGCGCCGGGCCTTCGCGGTCGAACTCGATCAGGGCATGATCCAGAGCGTCACTGTCAAGAAACCGTGCAGCATCATCGCGGTGGTGGGTGACGGGATGGCCGGCATCCCCGGCGTGGCCGGACGTTTCCTCAGCACGCTCGGGGCCGCCGGCATCAACGTCATGGCGATCGCCCAGGGTTCATCCGAACGCAATATTTCAGCCGTCGTGGCCCGTGCCGATTCAACCCGGGCCCTGCGTGCGGTGCATTCGGGCTTCTACCTGTCGGCCGAGACGGTTTCGATCGGCATCGTCGGTCCCGGCAATGTCGGCCGGGTGTTGATCGAACAGATGGCCACCGAACTGCCGCGCCTGAAATCGCAGTTCAACCTGGATCTGCGCGTGCGGGCGATCGCCAGTTCAAACCGCATGCTGCTCGCCGAAGGACGGATTGACCTGGATGACTGGCAGGCCGTTTTTGCACAGCAATCCGAGACCCTCGACTGGGAGCGCTTCACCCGGCACGTGCACGCCGAGCACCTGCCGCATGCGGTGGTGGTTGACTGTTCCGCCAGCGAAGACGTGGCCTCACGCTATGTCGACTGGCTGGGTACCGGTGTGCATGTCGTGACGCCCAACAAGAAGGCCGCCAGCGGGTCGCTGGCAAGCTACGACCAGTTGCATGCAGTCCGGCGCCGGCACAACACGCGTTTCCTTTACGAGACCACGGTCGGTGCGGCGTTGCCGATCATCGGGACCTTGCGCGACCTGCGTGAAACCGGCGACGAGATCCGCAGCATCGATGGCATCTTTTCCGGGACGCTGGCCTACCTCTTCAACGTCTTCGATGGCAGCAAGCCATTTTCGACGATCGTGCGCGAAGCGCGTGATGCCGGCTATACGGAGCCCGATCCGCGTGACGACCTTTCCGGCATGGACGTTGCGCGCAAACTGATCATCCTTGGGCGCGAGATGGGCATGCGCCTTGAACTCAAGGATGTCCGCATCGAGAGCCTGGTGCCGGCGGGGCTGGACAGCGGCGACGCCGATGAATTCCTGCGCGGCCTTTCGGCGCACGATCCGGCCATGAACGAACGCTGGCGCAAGACCGATGCCGCCGGGCAGGTGCTGCGCTATGTCGGGCGCCTCGATCGCCAGCACGGCACGGCCACCGTGCAACTGGAAAGCCTGCCGCGCAGGCATCCGTTCGCCAACATCAACCTGACCGACAATATCGTCCGCTTCGCCTCGGCACGCTACAGCGAAAACCCGCTCGTCGTGCAGGGGCCTGGCGCCGGACGCGCCGTGACGGCGGCTGGTGTTTTTGCCGACCTGTTGCGCCTCGCAACCTACCTCGGCACCGCGCTCTGAGTTCCCCCATGCAATACATCAGCACACGCGGCGGCGCGCCCGTCTGCATCGAACAGGCGATCATGAGCGGTACCGCTCCGGATGGCGGTCTCTATGTGCCGGTGCAACTGCCGTCGATGCAAGCCGCCGATTTTGCCGGTCGCGACAGCCTGCCGGAGATCGCCGGGCAACTGCTCACGCCGTTTTTCGCCGGTTCGACGCTGGCCGGGGTGCTCGGGGAGATATGCCGCCAGGCGCTGGATTTTCCGGTGCCACTGCGCGAGATCGAAAGCGGGCAACTGTCGGTACTCGAGCTTTTTCACGGACCAACCGCCGCCTTCAAGGATGTGGGCGCGCGATTCCTCGCCGCCTGCATGGAGCGCATCGTCAGCGACGGGCGCTTCGCCACACCACCGGTAACGATCATGGTCGCCACCTCCGGCGACACGGGTGGTGCCGTGGCTTCGGCCTTTTTCCGGCGTCCGGGCATGCGTGTGGTGGTGCTGTTCCCGCTGGGCCGGGTTTCACCGCGCCAGCAGCATCAACTCACCTGCTGGGGAGACAACGTCGTTTCGCTGGCCGTGCGCGGCGAGTTCGATGACTGCCAGCGCCTCGTCAAGGAAGCGTTCGCCGATCCGGGACTGGCTGCCAGGCATCGCCTGTGTTCGGCCAACAGCATCAATGTCGGTCGCCTCCTGCCGCAAGCGGCGTACTACGCAAAGGCCAGCCTCGAGCACTGGCGCAGGACCGGTGAGGCCCTGAGCTTCGTGATTCCCACCGGGAACCTCGGCAACGGTTTCGCCTGTGTCTGGGCCAGAAGGCTCGGGCTGCCCATAGACCGCATCGTGCTTGCCATCAATGCCAATACGCCGATCGCGGACTTTCTGGCCACCGGGCAATGGCTGCCGAGACCGAGCATAGCCACGCTCGCCTCGGCAATGGACGTGGGCAATCCCAGCAATATGGAAAGGCTGCGGCAGTTGTGTGGCGACATCACCAACCTGCGTGAAGAGGTCAGCGCGGTCGCCGTATCCGACGCGGAAATCCGCAGCAGCCTGCAGGATGAGTACCGGCGGCATGGTCTGGCCTGGTGTCCCCATACGGCCACCGGACTGCACGTCTATCGAAACCTGCCGGAGGCGGAGCGCCGGCAGCGACACTGGGCGGTGGTTGCGACGGCCCATGCCGCCAAGTTCGACACGATCGTGGAACCCTTGCTCGGTTGTGACATCCCGCCACCTCCGGAACTCGCCGCGCTCCTCGCGCTGCCATCGGGATTTGCGACGATCGATGCAAGCCTCGCCGATCTCGCCAGCCAGCTCTGAACACCCATGTCGCCTGGTGATGCCGGCAACAACGATGGTCTGTGGGTGCTCGCTGCCCTTGTCGTGCTGGTCCTGCTGCTGGCCCTCGGCATCGCACTATGGATGGTCCGTCGCAACCGGCAGCGTGATGTCGAGCGTCGGCTGCAAGACGCCAGCACCGCGGTGCTCCGGAACACGCTGATACCCGACGGCAACGGTGGCCAGATCCAGCTCCAGTATGCCTTGCTCACCCGGCGGGGCATCCTGATCCTCGATGTCAAGGAAGTGGAAGGGCATGTTTTCGGCAGCGAGGGCATGCAGGAGTGGACGGTGCTGGCTCGCGACCGGCGCTATACCTTTGTCAACCCGCAGCCCGGTCTCTGGGACCGTATCGCGGCTGTAAAGCGGCTGACGCCCGGGATTCCGGTGACCGGCTACGTGGCTTTCGGCAGCCGGGCGCACTTCTCCAAGGGGCAGCCCCGCAGCGTGATCCTGCTGGAGCAACTGCTGCAGGACCTGGAGCGGGAAGCACAATCGGCTGACACCGCAGCCCCTGAAGGCTTCGAGGCGCACTGGCAGCAACTCTGTGCCGCAGTCGGTGCCGGAAACGAGTTCGAAACTAAGCCGCGGCCGCGAGCCTGAACAGGCGTTCTGCATTCCGCGTGCTGGCGGTCGCGACAACCTCGACGCTTTCCTGCATGCAGTCGGCCACCACCCGCAGCACCTCGGAGAGGAATGCAGGTTCGTTTCGCCGGGTTCGCGGCTTCGGACTCAGGGTGCGCGGCAACAGGTAGGGCGCATCGGTTTCCAGCAGCAGCCGGTCCAGCGGCAGCCCCGCAACCGCCGCACGCAGTTCTGCCCCACGTCGCTCATCGCAGATCCACCCTGTGACGCCGATGTACAGGCCGAGCTCCAGATAGTCGTCGAGCACGGCCGGACCTTCGGTAAAGCAATGCGCCACGCCGCCTGCCAGGGCAGGCCAGTAGTCGCGCACCATCGCCAGGAACTCGTCGTGGGCGTCGCGCTGGTGCAGGAATACCGGCTTGCCGCATTCGGCTGCAAGCTTCAGCTGTCCTTCAAAGGCCAGGCGCTGGTCGCCCGAGGGCGCGTAGTTCCGGCAGTAGTCCAGGCCGCATTCGCCTGTCGCCACGACGTGCGGGTCGGCGAGCAGTTCCTGCAAACGACGGGCAGCCTGCGCTGAAAACTCGCCGGCATGATGCGGATGGATACCGGCTGTTGCCCAGACGGTGCCGGGTCGCTGCACGGCCAGCCGCAGTGCCGACTCACTGCCGGCCATCGTGGTGCCGGTGGCGATGAACCGGCTGACGCCGCTCCGCGCCGCGCGCACGAGAACTTCGTCCAGGTCATGGACGAAGCTCTCGTGCGTCAGATTGGCCCCGATATCGATCAGCATGCGCCGCTGCTTCGGGACATGTGCGTGAGCTCAGCAGGGCATCAGGCGGCAGCGGTCCCGCTGGCAAGCTGGCGCAGGACGTACTGCAGGATGCCGCCGTGCACGTAGTAATCGCGCTCCTTGGGCGTATCGATACGGACCCGCGTCTTGAAGTTGAGCACCGAACCGTCCTCACGACGGGCCGCAACACTGACTTCGCGGGCCTTGCCCTGGTCGAGCCCGGTGATTTCCAGGACTTCGCGGCCAGTGAGGCCGAGGCCTGCGGCGCTCTCGCCCGGCAGGAACTCGAGCGGCAGCACGCCCATCCCGATCAGGTTGGAGCGATGAATGCGTTCGTAGCTCTCGGCAATCACCGCCTGCACGCCCAGCAGCTTGGTGCCCTTGGCCGCCCAGTCGCGTGATGAACCGCTGCCGTACTCCTTGCCGGCGAGGATCACCAGCGGCACCCGCTCCGCCATGTAGCGTACCGCTGCGTCATAGATCGACATCTGCTCACCGCTGGGCAGGTGGATCGTCACGCCACCCTCGGTGCCAGGCGCCAGCTGGTTGCGCAGGCGGATATTGGCGAAAGTGCCGCGCATCATCACTTCATGGTTGCCGCGTCGCGCGCCATACTGATTGAAATCAGCTGGTTGCACGCCTTTACTCAGAAGATATTTACCTGCCGGCGTGTCCTTGCCGATCGAGCCGGCGGGGGAGATGTGGTCGGTAGTCACCGAGTCACCGAGCAGCGCGAGCACGCGCGCACCGCGTATGTCGGCAACACTGCCCGGCCTGGCGGGCATGCCTTCGAAGTACGGCGGGTTGCGCACATAAGTGGAGTCATCGGCCCACGCGAAACGGTCCCCGGTGGGAACCTTCACCGAGTTCCAGTTCTTGTCGCCGCCAAACACATTGGCATAGCTGTCGCGGAACATCGCGGAATCGATGCAGGCGGCCACAACCTCCTGAACCTCCGCACGTGAAGGCCAGATATCGCGGAGATAGACCGGCTTGCCATCGCTGCCGGTACCGAGCGGATCCTTCGACATGTCGATATGCATGGTACCCGCGAGTGCGTAGGCAACCACCAGGGGCGGTGAGGCCAGGAAGTTGTTGCGCACCAGTGGATGAATGCGGCCTTCGAAATTCCGGTTGCCGGACAGCACGCTGCAGCCGATCAGCTTGCCTTCGCGAACGGCAGTTTCGATTGCGGCATCCAGCGGTCCGGAGTTGCCGATGCAGGTGGTGCAGCCAAAGCCGACGATATCGAAGCCCAGCGCATCAAGATCCTTCTGCAACCCGGCTTTTGCCAGGTAGTTGCTGACTACGCGCGAGCCGGGTGCCAGGCTGGTCTTCACCCAGGGCTTGCTGCCAAGCCCACGCCGTACGGCATTCCGGGCCAGCAGGCCCGCACCCATCATCACGTAGGGGTTGGAGGTATTGGTGCAGCTGGTTATCGCGGCGATCAACACCGAACCGTTCTTCAGGTCGAAGGTCTGGCCCTTGTGCGTGACGCGGACCGGTGCGGTCCCGGTCTTGCCGTCAGCGGTCTGCTCGGCCTCGATCTTGCTGTAGGCACCGGAGAGGTCCTGCAGGGTGATCCGGTCCTGCGGCCGCTTCGGGCCGGCGAGGCTCGGCTGCACGGTGCCGAGGTCCAGCTCGAGCACATCGGTAAACAGCGGATCAGCCTGACCATCGGTACGCCACAGGCCCTGGGCCTTCGCATAGGCCTCGATCAGCGCGATTTCCTGTGCTGGCCGGTTGGAGAGTTCCAGATAGCGGATCGTTTCCTGGTCGATCGGGAAAATGGCGACCGTGCTGCCGAACTCGGGTGACATGTTGCCGATCGTCGCCCGGTCAGCCAGCGGCAGGTTTGAGAGGCCATCGCCGAAAAACTCGACGAACTTGCCCACCACGCGCTTCTTGCGCAGCATTTCGGTCACGGTCAGCACCAGGTCGGTGGCGGTGGTGCCTTCCTTCATCTGGCCCTTGAGCCGGAAACCGATCACCTCGGGAATGAGCATCGTCACGGGCTGGCCCAGCATGGCTGCCTCGGCCTCGATGCCGCCGACGCCCCAGCCCAGGATGCCGAGGCCATTGATCATGGTGGTGTGTGAATCGGTGCCGACCACGGTGTCCGGATAGGCGACGCGCTGGCCATTCCTGTCGGCCACGAAAACCACGCGGGACAGATATTCCAGGTTGACCTGATGGACGATGCCCGTGTTCGGCGGCACGACCTTGAAGTTGCGGAAGGCATTCTGGCCCCAGCGCAGGAAGCCATAGCGCTCCTGGTTGCGCTCGAATTCAACCGTGGTGTTCTTCTCGAGGGCGCTGGATGTACCGTAGTGATCGACCTGCACGGAGTGATCGATGACCAGTTCGGCCGGCGAAAGCGGGTTGATCGACTCCGCCTTGCCACCCAGCTTCACCACCGCATCACGCATGGCGGCCAGATCCACCACGGCCGGTACACCGGTGAAGTCCTGCAATACGACCCGTGCCGGCGTGAAGGCGATTTCATGCTCCGACTGCTTCGCGGGATCCCAGGCGGCCAGCGCGTCGATATCCTCGGCCCGCACATCACCGCCGTCCGCATGGCGCAGCAGGTTCTCAAGCAGGATCTTCAGCGAGTAGGGCAGGCGGCTGACGTGCCCGGATTTCAGCGCTGCAAGACTGTAAATCTGGTAATCGATGCCGTTGACGGCAAGAGTGGACCTGGTATCGGGCGCTTTCGCCATGAGTCAAATCTCCAATCGGGTGGACAGCTCGCAGGACGGCCTGGAGGCGGCGCAGTATAACGGATGAGGCCTTGCCGCGCGGCTAGTGGAAGGCCGCAACAGGCCTCAGGCAGCCGATCTGGTGTCCAGGATGACACCACCGCCAAGGCATTCATCCCCGGCATAGAAGACCGCGTACTGCCCCGGCGTTGCTGCGCGCTGGGGGACTGGAAACTGCAGCTGCAGGACGCCTTCCCGGGTGTCCCGGGCCAGCTCGCAAGCGACCAGCGCCTGCCGGTGTCGCAGCCGGACATGGAGCCGCACCCGGCCCATTGCCTGGAGGTCACCGGGCTCACCGTTGATCCAGTGCAATTCACCTATGGCCAGTCCACTGCTCAGCAGGGCCGGATGATCGTGGCCCTGCACCACGATCAGCGCATTCCGCTCCTGATCGCGGGCGGCAACAAACCAGGCCGCCTGCTCCCTGTTTGCCTGCCCGCCGATATTCAGCCCGTGACGCTGGCCGATGGTGTAATAGGGGAGACCTGAATGTTCACCGACCGTCTGCCCCTCGAGCGTCAGGATTGGCCCTGGTTCCGCCACGAGGTACTGCGCCAGGAAATCCCTGAACGGCCGCTCGCCGATGAAACAGATACCGGTGCTGTCGGCCTTGGCGTGATTGGCAAGGCCGTATTCCCGGGCCAGTGCCCGCACTGCGCTTTTCCGCAGCTCGCCGAGCGGAAAGAGTGTGCGGGCCAGCGCCTCGCTCCGCACCGAATGCAGGAAGTAGGTCTGGTCCTTGTCGGCATCGGCGGCCTTGTACAGGTAGCCCCTGTCGCCCCGGTGGACAACGCGCGCATAGTGGCCGGTGGCGATGTATTCGGCACCCAGGCGCTCTGCATGATGCAGGAAGGCACCGAACTTGATGTGCCGGTTGCAGGCCACATCGGGATTGGGCGTCCGCCCGGCCCGGTATTCAGCCAGGAAACCGGCAAATACCTGCTCCCGGTATTCCCGCGCAAAATTCACGTGGTGCAGCGGGATGCCGAGATCGGCCGCAACCTGCCGTGCATCGGCAAAATCGGACGCCGCGGTGCAATGCTCGTCGGCGTCATCCCAGTTCGTCATATGCAGCGCCTCGACAGCGTGTCCGGCGCGCAGCAGACACAGTGCCGCCACGGCAGAATCGACACCACCGGACAGCGCAACGACAACGGGTTTCTTCACCGCAGGCATACGGTGAAAGTCTAGCAGGGCATACCGGCCGGCACCGGCTCAGGCGATGAGTGCAGCGCGCTTCAGCAGTTGTGCGGGTTCGATCTCGCGGATCAGGTCAGCGGGCAGGCGGATGCCAGCCAGATAGTCATCCACCGCACGCAGCACCATCGGGCTGCGCAGCTGGTGCGTCCGGGCCAGCAGTTCATCGCGGCTGAGCCAGAGCACGCGCTCGACACCGGTATCCAGCTTGCGATGCTCGTCATGCTGGTCGCAGGTGCCGGCGAAGGCCACGCGGAGGAAAGTCCGCTGGCCGGGACCCCGGCTCCACAGGTATACACCGACCATCGACCCGGGCAGGAAGGTCCATGCGGTTTCTTCAAGCGTTTCACGGCACACCGCCTGGAGCAGTGTCTCGCCCGGTTCGACGTGACCGGCAGGCTGGTTGATCTGCAGGCGCCCGCGGATGCGCTCTTCGACGAACATGAAACGGCCGTCCCGTTCGATGACGGCCGCCACGGTCAGTTCGGGCCTGACAACAGTCCCTTGCGTATTCGGCATCCTGTAATCCCCCCGGCTGGCATGTCGCTTTCTTGTCGTCTGTTTATATGTTTGCCGTCTAGACCCGCAACTGGCGCAGCTCCCTGGATGTCTCCGATGCCGCCCATATCTCCTCGAAGAGCGTCAGATAGCGGCGCGCGACTGCGGGTTCGTAGGTATCTGCAATACCTTCCCAGCGCCGGTTATTGACCCGATAGAGCAGGGCAATGTCATCGGCCAGCAGGAACGCCTCGCGATGATCCGCATAATCATCATGCAGGTTGCGGAATTCGATGTAGGTATCGAGCCGCCGCCCGAGACCAACCAGCCGGTTGCCGTTGCGCACCGTGCGCGTTGGCTCGGAAATCAGCACCCGGACCCTGGCACAGCGCTTGGCAAGCACCAGGCGCTTGACGATCCCCAGGAACTTCTCGTGATCGTAGAGCCCCGGCTCGAGGTCAGGAGTCAGGATCGACAGGCCACGTTGCGCAACTGCAGCGACTTCGACTGCCGCCGCCCGGGTATCCTCGAAGGTGGTGAGAATCCGGCGCTGCCCCCGTATCTTTTCTGCATTCATGACGGCATTGTAGATACGCGATCGGGCACGAAGTGCCAAATGCGTCACAGTTGAGCCGGGAAGCCTGGAATCAGGGCTCGCTGTCAGCTGCCTGGCGGGCCAGCCGGGCTGCATCGCCGGTATAGGCGGCCGGGCTCAGGGCGAGGAGGCGGCTGCGCTCGCTGGCGGGCAGGTCAACCGACTGCAGAAAGCGCTGCAGATCATCCCGGGAGATGCTCGAGCCACGGGTCAGTGCCTTCAGTTGTTCGTAGGCGTCGGCGTGGCCAAAACGACGCATCACCGTCTGGATGGCCTCGCCGAGTATCTGCCAGCTGTCGTCCAGCTCTGCCTGCATGCTGGCTGCATCGGGCTCGAGCTTGCGCAGCCCGACGAGCAGGGAATCGATGGCCAGCAGGGAATGTCCTGCGGCTACTCCCACGTTGCGCAACACCGTCGAATCGCTCAGGTCACGCTGCCAGCGCGATACCGGCAGCTTTTCACTGAAGTGCTTCAGCAGCGCATTGGCGATGCCGAGGTTGCCTTCGGCGTTTTCGAAATCGATCGGATTGACCTTGTGCGGCATCGTCGACGAACCGACCTCGGTATCGATGCGCCGCTGCCGGAAGTGGCCTATCGAGATATAGCCCCAGGCATCACGACACAGGTCGAGCATGATCGTGTTGATGCGCGCGAGCACATCGCAGTACTCGGCAATCCAGTCATGCGGTTCGATCTGCGTCGTGTACGGGTTCCAGACCAGGCCCAGCGATTCGATGAAGCGACGGGAAATGTCCGACCAGTCCGCATCCGGATAGGCGGCCAGATGCGCATTGAAGTTGCCCACCGCACCGTTGAGCTTGGCCAGGGGCTCAACCGCACGCAGCTGCCTGAGCTGCCGCTTCAGGCGCCAGGCGGAATTGGCCAGTTCCTTCCCCATGGTGGTCGGGCTGGCAGGCTGGCCATGGGTGCGCGCCAGCATCGGAAGATCGGCCATGTTGCGCGCCATCGTGTCCAGCAGGCTGACGACCTGCCGCAGCCTGGGCAGCAGCACATCGTCGCGGCCGTGGCGCAGCATCAGCGCGTAGGCGATGTTGTTGATGTCCTCGGATGTGCAGGCGAAGTGCAGGAAAGGCCTGATCTTGCCGAGCTCGGCGTCTTCTCCCAGGCATTCGCCGATGAAGTATTCGACCGCCTTGACGTCATGATTGGTGCGGCGCTCGATTTCCTTGACGCGTCGCGCGTCCTTGGGGGTGAAACCGGCGGCGATTCGATCCAGTACCTGGCTCGCGACTGGCGACAGCGGACCAAAGCCCGGCACAGCGCTTTCAGCGGCCAGAAACTGCACCCAGCGCACTTCCGTCAGGACGCGGAAACGGATCAGGCCGTACTCGCTGAAGATTTCCCGGAGGGAATCAGTCCTGGCGGAGTAACGGCCGTCGAGCGGCGAGAGGGCGGTGAGCGGGTCGCGATCCATGCCAGACTGTGCAAAAAGCCCCTATAATTCGGCACCGAAATCATACACCAACCGCAACTGGTCCTGCCCGCACTTTATCGGTAGCGACCCCGGGCAGGCAGGAGAGACGAGTGACCGACGCGAAGTACCGCATTGAGCGTGACAGCATGGGCGAACTGCAGGTTCCGGAACATGCGCTGTGGGGTGCGCAGACGCAACGTGCGGTCGACAACTTCCCGATCAGCGGTATCCCGATGCCACGCGGGTTCATCCGCTCCCTCGGCCTCATCAAGTGGGCTGCGGCCGGTGCAAATGCCGAACTCGGCCTGCTCAAGAGCCGTCGCGCCATGGCCATCCAGGCCGCTGCGCTCGAGGTGGCTGGCGGCAGGCACGATGAGCATTTCCCCATCGATGTCTTCCAGACCGGTTCGGGCACCAGCTCGAACATGAACGCCAACGAAGTCATCGCGCAACTGGCGACGAAGCGACTCGGTGCGGAGGTCCACCCCAACGATGACGTCAACATGGGCCAGAGCAGCAACGATGTGATTCCGACTGCCATCCATGTGAGCGCTGCGCTCGGCGTTGCGGAAGACCTGCTGCCGGCGCTTGCCCATCTGCGCAAGGTGATCGTCCGCAAGGCGAGGGAAACCGGTCGGGTCGTAAAGACCGGTCGCACGCACCTGATGGATGCGATGCCGGTAACACTCGGGCAGGAACTCGGCGGCTGGGCGCAGCAGATCGCCAATGCCGAAGCCCGCATCAGGGATTGCCTGCCGCGGCTGACGCGTATCGCGCAGGGCGGCACGGCAGTCGGCACGGGCATCAACGCCCATCCGAAATTCGGCAAGAAGGTTGCGGTGCTGCTGAGCGAGCAGACCGGCGTCAGGTTCGATGTCTCGAAGAATACTTTCGAATCGCTTAGCTGCCAGGATACGGCGGTCGAGCTGTCGGGCCACCTGCGCACCCTGGCCGTCGCACTGCTGAAGATCGCCAACGACCTGCGCTGGATGAACAGTGGCCCGCTGGCCGGCCTCGGCGAGATCACGCTGCCTGGATTGCAGCCGGGCAGCAGCATCATGCCGGGCAAGGTGAATCCGGTCATTCCGGAAGCGGTGGCCATGGTCTCGGCGCAGGTGATCGGCAACGACGCGACCCTGACGATCGCCGGGCAGTCGGGCAACTTCCAGCTCAATGTCATGTTGCCGGTGGTTGCATTCAACCTGCTGCAGAGCCTCGGCCTGCTCGCGAATGCGAGTCGCGTACTGGCCGACAAGGCCATTGCCGGCTTCAAGGTCAACCATGAAAAGCTGGCCGAGGCCCTGGACCGCAACCCGATCCTGGTAACGGCCCTGAATCCGGTCATCGGCTACGAGCAGGGCGCTGCCATCGCCAAGAAAGCCTATGCGGAACGGCGTGCCGTGCGTGAAGTCGCTGCAGAATGCACTGACCTCACGGACCGGGAACTCGATCGCCTGCTCGATGTCAGGGACCTGACCCGCGGCGGCATCAAGACCTGAGCGCCATGCCATGAACCAGCAGGACAGGCGCTCGATAGACACCCTGCTGGGGATAATGGCCACCTTGCGGGACCCTGAAAAGGGCTGCCCATGGGACCGGGAGCAGGACTTCGGTTCGATCGCACCCTACACCATCGAGGAAGCCTACGAGGTTGCCGATGCAATCGACCGGGACGATCTCGGCGAACTCCGCGACGAACTCGGCGACCTGCTCTTCCAGGTGGTCTTCCACGCACAGATGGCGAGCGAACTCGGTGCCTTCGACTTTGCCGACGTCGTGCAGGCCATCAGCGAGAAGATGCTCCGGCGTCATCCGCATATCTTCGGGACGGAGCAGGCGCTGACGGCCGATGACCAGCGCATTGCCTGGGAGAACCTCAAGGCCGATGAGCGTGCGACGGGCAGCGACACTTCGGCCATAGCGGGCATCGGCCAGGCGCTGCCGGCGCTCAGCCGGGCCAGCAAACTGGGCAAGCGTGCCGCGCGGGTGGGTTTCGACTGGCCGGATATCGATGGCGTGATTGCCAAGATGCGCGAGGAACTCGATGAACTGAAGGTGGCCCGTGGATCCGGCGAGGCTGCGGCAGTCGAGGAGGAGATCGGCGACCTGCTGTTCACGGCAGCCAATCTCGCCCGGCACCATCGCATCGATCCGGAGCACGCCCTGCGGGCGGCCAATCGCAAGTTTGAACGACGCTTCAGGGCGGTCGAGGCATTGCTGAACCAGACGGATTCCGGCTGGACGGGCAAGAGTCCGGAGGAACTCGACCAGCTGTGGCAGACGATCAAGGCTGGCGAGCGCAAGGGATGAGTGAAGCGAGCCACAGCGCGGCCTGGGCGCCGGACAGCTGGCGATCCTGCACGGTTGCGCAGATACCCGCTTACCGCAATGCCAGTGACAGCAACGCGGTGATGGATGCCCTGGCCAGGTTGCCACCGCTGGTAACCTCCTGGGAAATCGAGGCGCTGCGCGAGCAGATTGCGCTCGCCCAGAATGGCAAGGCATTCATCCTGCAGGGTGGCGACTGCGCCGAGACTTTTGCAGACTGCAATTCGGCCGCCATCGTCACCAAGCTGAAGATACTGCTGCAGATGAGCGTTGCCATCATCTCGGGAATCAAGCTGCCGGTCGTGCGGGTCGGTCGTATCGCTGGCCAATACGCCAAGCCACGTTCGGCGGATACCGAAGTCCGCAATGGCGTGTCCCTGCCGAGCTACCGGGGCGACATCATCAACCGCAACGCCTACACCGCAGAGGACCGCGAGCCTGATCCGCACCTCATGCTGCGTGCCTATGAGCGCTCGGCGCTCACGCTCAATTTCATCCGCGCGCTGATCGATGGCGGATTCGCCGACCTGCACCACCCGGAAAACTGGGACCTGGACTGGGTCAGGCATTCCCCGCTGGCTGATGAATACCGCCGTATGGTGCAGACGGTTGCGGATGGGCTGGATTTTTTCGAGAGCCTCACCGGCAAGTCCATCGACCAGGCGCGACGGGTGGATTTCTACACGGCGCACGAAGGGCTGCATCTGCCCTACGAGCAGGCCCAGACACGATTCCTGGCGCATCGGCAGAAGTGGTACGACCTGACCACGCACTTCCCGTGGATCGGTGCGCGCACCAGCCAGCCGGGCAGTGCGCACATCGAGTTTTTCCGCGGCATCGCCAATCCGGTCGGCATCAAGCTCGGCGTCGACATGAACCCGGACTGGCTCCGGAGCATCTTGCGCAGCCTCAATCCCGCCAATGAGCCCGGCCGGCTGACGCTGATTCATCGCCT
The DNA here is from genome assembly GCA_023383705.1 of Gammaproteobacteria bacterium. Classification (GTDB taxonomy): domain Bacteria; phylum Pseudomonadota; class Gammaproteobacteria; order Steroidobacterales; genus SHZI01. Next base: position 37,165 of record JAHDYM010000007.1, read on the forward strand.
GGGCGCCTCGCGCATCCGGAGCCTGCTGCCACCGCTGATCGAGACGGTGCAAAAGGCGGGCGTTCGGGTGTTGTGGGTCTGTGACCCCATGCATGGCAACACCGAGACCGCCAGCAACGGCATGAAGACCCGGCGCTTCGACAATATCCTCGATGAACTTGCCGGCGCTTTCGAGGTGCACCGGGACTGTGGCACCTGGCTCGGCGGCGTCCACCTGGAACTCACCGGCGAGCATGTGACTGAGTGCACCGGTGGTGCGCGCGGCCTGACCGATGCGGACCTGCACCGGGACTACCGCAGCCAGGTCGATCCACGGCTCAACTATGAGCAGGCGATGGAGGTGGCCATGCGCATCGCCGGCCACGGCCGCCAGCGAGCGCGACGCTGAGTCGCAAGCCGACAGCCATGGCGGCAGAACCGGCCAATCCGCCGTTTGACAGCAGCGCCTTCCTGGCCTCACTGACCCATCGTCCGGGCGTCTACCGGATGCTGTCTGCGGATGAGACGGTACTGTATGTCGGCAAGGCCAAGGACCTGCGCAAGCGGGTATCCAGCTACTTCGGCAGCAAGGCGCATCTGCCAAAGACCCAGGCGCTGATGGCCCAGACCAGCCGGGTTGAAGTGACCGTTACCGGCACTGAACACGAAGCCCTGCTGCTCGAACACAACCTCATCAAGGAGCACCGGCCCCGCTTCAACGTCATCCTGCGTGACGACAAGAGCTACCCGTGGATCCATGTCTCGACGGACCAGGAATTTCCACGCTTTGAATTGTACCGGGGAGGACGTCGCGGCCCGGGACGCTTCCTCGGTCCATGGCCTTCGGCGAACACCGTGCGGGAAAGCCTCATCCAGCTGCAGAAGCTGTTCCGGGTCCGCCAGTGCAGTGAAGCCTTTTTCGCCAACCGCACGCGGCCCTGCCTGCAATACCAGATCCGGCGCTGCACGGCGCCCTGCACGGGCCAGATCAGTGCGGCGGACTACCAGCGGGATGTTGCGGATGCGCTGCTGTTCCTCGAGGGGCGCAACGACAGTGTGCTGGCAAGTCTCGCGACGCGCATGGAGCAGGCGGCGGCCATGCTCGACTATGAGCGTGCGGCCCTGCTGCGCGACCAGATCCAGCTGGTACGGAAAATCCAGGCCGAGCAGGTGATCAACGCGCCGGGCATGACCGATGCGGATGTACTCGGCGTGCAGACCGGGCAGGGACAGGCCTGCGTGGCGGTGCTGATGATCCGCGGCAGCCGGGTGCTCGGCAGTCGCAGCTGGTTTCCGCGCATCGCACCAGGCACCGAGGCCGGGGAGGTGCTTTCTGCCTTCGTTGCCCAGCACTATTTTCATGCCTCGCCGCCAGCGGAAATCCTCGTGCCCGTGCCGCTGGCCGACCGCGCCGTCCTGCAGTCGGCGCTGGAATCCCGGAGTGGCAAGCGCTGCAGGATCCGTGACCGGGTACGCGGCACACGCAGCCGCTGGCTGGAAATGGCAGCAGACAACGCGGCACAGGGACTGAGTACACGGCTGGCGAGCACCGCAACCCTGCGCGGCCAGTTCGAACAACTGACCGAAGCACTGATGCTGGATGAAGTGCCGGAACGGATTGAATGTTTCGACATCAGCCATACCGCGGGGGAGGAAACCGTCGCCGCCTGCGTGGTGTTCGGAACCGAGGGACCGCTCAAGTCCGACTACCGGCGCTTCAATATCCGGGGCATCGAGCCCGGTGACGACTATGCCGCGATTGCCCAGGCCGTGGAGCGTCGCTACACGCGGTTGCGACATGAAGAGGCCGCAGTCCCCGGGCTGATCCTGATCGACGGGGGCGCAGGCCAGACCGACCGGGCCGCAAAAGTACTGGAAGAACTGCAGCTCAGCCATGTGCCCCTGCTGGGGGTGGCGAAGGGCCCGGAGCGGCGGGCCGGCGAGGAAAAGCTGGTCCTGCCGAATGGCAGGGGACTCGTTCGCCTGGCCGCCAGTTCACCCGCGCTGCACCTGATCCAGCAGATACGCGATGAGGCACACCGCTTTGCGATAACCGGACACCGGCAACGCCGTGCGCGGCTCCGGCGGAGTTCCAGCCTGGAGGCCATCCCCGGCCTGGGACCACAGCGCCGTCGCGCGCTCCTGCGCGAGTTCGGCGGGCTGCAGGGGATCTTGCAGGCCGGGGTCGGTGACCTGGCCAGGGTGCAGGGCATCAGCCGGACCCTCGCCCAGCGCATCTACGATCACCTGCATGGTGGCACGCCCTGAGCACAGGGTTTATTTCGCGGCCGGTTGCGGTCCAGGTATCAGCCACGCGTTAGAATGCCGCCAGATTTTCCGTTCCACCGATCCGGCGATGTATCCACAGTTCAACATAGCAACATCCCTGACCTGGTTCCGGATCGCGGCGATCCCACTGGTCGTACTCGTGTTCTACAGCCCGGTTTCCTGGGCCCGGCCAGCTGCCGCCGTGGTGTTCCTGCTTGCGGCGATCACCGACTGGCTGGATGGCTATATTGCGCGCCGGCTCCAGCAAACCTCGGCCTTTGGCGCCTTTCTCGATCCCGTGGCCGACAAGATGATCGTGGCCACCGCGCTGATATTGCTGGTGCAGTCCGACACGCGAAATATCGTGGCAATACTTGCAGCGATCATCATCGGCCGCGAAATTGCCGTATCTGCACTGCGCGAGTGGATGTCGGAACTCGGCACGCGGCATCGGGTGGCCGTGTCGGGCTATGGCAAGCTCAAGACCATCACCCAGATGACCGGCCTGTCCTGCATGATCTTCCATGAACCATTGCTGGGCCTGCCGGTCTACCAGATCGGGGTAGCCTGCCTGGTGCTGGCGGCGGGCCTGACCATCTGGTCGATGGTCGGCTATATCCGCGCAGCCTGGCCCTCGGAAGAGAAACATGACGAGGTTTCTTGACTCTGGATGGTTCGCCGATACCATATGCAGTCCTTGCGGGCGGGAATAGCTCAGTTGGTAGAGCGATACCTTGCCAAGGTATAGGTCGCCGGTTCGAGCCCGGTTTCCCGCTCCAAGTTATGATCTACAGACTTCCACTGACGTCTGTAAGTCGTTGAAAAGAGGGGCTTCGGCCCCTTTTTTCATTCCAGCGAGTGCCACGGAAATCCACCTACAGCCAGCGTTTTTGAGGCGCCAATTGAGGCACAAGAATGCGGGTGGGTCGGCTACCGGATAGTTGCTGGGGCTGAGCGGGGACCAAGACGAGCATAGGGCCTAAGTCATAACTTAGGAGCCTCGAAATGGCACTCTCTGATCTGACCGTCCGGCAGGCAAAGACCACCGGCAAGCGCTACACCATCTCCGACAACGACTGCTTGGGTCTGTTGGTCTCTGCCGCAGGCGGCAAGTCGTGGCTATTCCGCTACTACTGGCTGGGCAAGCAGAAGCGCATGTCCTTGGGCGGGTATCCCGCCCTCAGCCTGCGCGAGGCCCGCGTCGAGCGGGACAAGGCCCAGGCCCTACTCGCCAGGGGGATCGATCCCCAGGTCGAGCGCGACCGGAGGCGTCACGCGGCCAAACTGGCAGGTGAGCATACCTTCAAGAACGTCTTCGATGCCTGGGTAGAGCATCGCCGCAAAGAACTCAAGGAAGGGCGCCAAAGTACGATGTCGCAGATCCTGCGCATCTTCAACAAGGACGTGCTGCCCACCTTGGGAAAGATGTCGATCTACGACATTCGCCGACCTCAACTTCTGGGCGTCCTGGCGGCGATCGAGAAGCGCAAGGCGTTCACGACCGCCGAGAAGGTTCGCACCTGGTTCAACCAGATGTTCCGCTATGCCTTGGTCATCGCCGAGGGGCTGGAAGTCAACCCGGCCGCAGACTTGGACGTGGTCGCCGAACCCAAGCCCCCGGTGGCCCACAACCCCTACTTGCACCTGCCTGAGCTGCCCGAGTTTCTTCAAAAGCTCCGGCTCTACAACCCCCGCGGCTGGCAGACCCAGCTTGGCGTCCGGCTGCTGTTCCTGACCGGGGTACGCACCGGCGAGCTGCGGCTGGCCGAACCTGAGCAGTTCGACCTCGACCGGGGTTTGTGGATCATCCCGCCACAGGTCGTCAAGCAGCTTCAGGATGAGATGCGCAAGGCCGGCAAGCGGCCGCAGGACGTGCCACCCTACATCGTGCCTCTATCACTGCAGGCCATCGAGATCGTGCGCTATCTCCTGGGAGTGATGCGCCCGGCGCAGAAGTACTTGCTGTCGCATCGCAGCGAACTCAAGAAGCGCATCAGCGAAAACACCCTCAACAAGGCCGTGCAGCTCATGGGGTATGAGGGACGCCTGACCGGCCATGGCATCCGCGGCACCATCTCGACGGCACTCAACGAAATCGGCTACCCGAAGATTTGGGTGGACGCGCAGCTTTCGCACTCCGATCCGAACAAGGTGAGTTCGGCCTACAACCACGCCAAGTATGTGGAACCGCGTCGCCGGATGATGCAGGACTGGGCCGATCGTCTCGACTTGCTCGAACAGGGCCAGGTGGAAGCGGCGAGCGCGCACCTGACCATCCGCATCGACGGCGTGCCGGCGATGGCGGAGGCGGAGGACGTGGTGGACTTGGCCGCCACGGTGTCCGAACCCGTTTCTCCTGGCGTCCCGCCCGTGGTGGCCACGCCTATCGTCGTGACCCCGAACAGCGGCGGGATCACGTTCCAGCGGCTGTCGCAGGTGCCGCCGCCGCCGACGCATGCCCCGGAGCCGGAAGTCTCCGCAATTCAGCGGGAGCGCGAGGAAATGCTGGCCATGTACGAGTCGCCGAACAATCTGCCGGTGCCGCTGTTCGGCAAGCTGGCCGGGAAGTCCAAGGACCAGATCAACCGCGAGCTGAAAGCGGGCAAGCTGCTGTCCATCGCATTGGGCAACCGGGGGCAGCGTGTTCCCGACTGGCAACTGGTGCCGCTCAAGCACAGGCTGGCCCAGGTGCTCATGAACCAGTGTCCACACGCGGATTCGTGGGACCTGTACCGCATGCTGACCCAGCCGAACCCCGACCTGGGTGATCGCGCGGCCATTGATGCGGTCACGCCGAGCAACGTGCCCGCGATCATCCGGGTCATCATGGGCGACTACCAGCAGCATGCGGACATGCCCGAGGCCGTTGCACCGCGCCCCGTCCCCGAGGATGTGCGTCAGAGCATTCGTCGGCTGGTGGATAGCGCAGTGGTGCTTGAGGGAGTCTAGGCCTCGCGCTTCAACCTATGGCCGGGGCGAGATGACCCCGGTCAGCGAGGCACCCGTTGCGCAGTGTCTGTCTTGGCAACTTCCAGTGCTCTACGCTCGAACCGCTCGAAAACGGAGTCTGTCTGAGCGTGGGGGCGCTGCAGGTATGTCACGATCTCATAGGGGCCATCGGCAAGCGGTCGCATGGCGATCCCCCATTCATGACTGTGCTCGATGCGCGACCGGGCTGAGACCCCGACACCGTAGCCGGCCGCAACCCATAGCGCCACCATCTCGAATGAGGTCACCCGCTGGACGTTCTGCTGGTCCAGCGGCATGAGGGAGGCCAGCTTCTCATCCAGCAGAGGGCAATCCTCGGCTTGCCAGCGATAGATGGGGTAGTCCTGGAGGTCGGCGATGGTGATCTTTGCTTGGTCAAGCAAGTGGAACCGCGTTGGCATGGCAACGACCATGTTCTCGATCCACAACGGTTGGGTCTTGAGGGCCGGGTCGCTGGAGCCATGAAGCGACATCCCTGCGTCGTAGCGGCCGTCACGAAGTCCCTCAAGCAGAACGTCACCTGCAACCTCAAAAAACGTGAGGGCGACGTCTGGCTCTTCCGCGCGCTGTCGCGCGAGAAGCGCAGAAAGGTGTGGTGACGGTACGCCCGGTGCTACTGCAAGCCTAATACAAGGGGGCGGGCTGGTGGCGTCGCGCATATGGGCCCCCAAAAGGAAAGTTGATCAAGAAAACGAATCGACATGATACCAATGAGTTAAATATAACGTGGTTAAATTATGGTGACTGCCCGACGCTTCTGCCAATGCAGAAGCGTAGTGTTCAACGAGGCCGTCCCCCAGGCACAACCAGATATGAAGCCGAGCCAGCCCTGGCTTTCGGCAAGGCTGTGCGCGCGTTTCGTATGGATCAAGGTATTGCTCAGGAGGAACTGGCTGCGTTGGCCGGCATTGAGCGTTCGCACATGGGCAAGATCGAGCGTGGAGAACACTTGCCATCATTGGCCATGATTCTGAAAGTGGCTACGGCACTCAAAATGAGCGGCACCGAGCTAATGGCCGCAACGGAAAGCAACCTTCATGCTGGCACTAAAGCGTAAGCCGATGCTGAGCCTGGGATGATTTCTATCCGTCTGCCTGAGCGCGTAGGCGGGTAATGAAACGCTCCAGCACAGGGCACAAGATGTCACCGTGGGGCCGAAGCAGGTAGGTGGTAATCACGGCCGAGTCCACAGCCAGAGGACGAGCGACTACATCTGCACGTCGGCTGACTGCAAGCCTAGCTGCCGTGGTGAAGCCGAGCCCGTATCCAGCGCCGACCAAGGTAAGCATCATGTCCAGCGAGGATGCGTGCTCGATGACGTTCGGTTCTCGCTCCAATGGCCGCAGCAGTCGTGTCAGTTCGCGGCAATAGCCTTCGCACACCTGCGGATCACACAGCACGAGCGGGTAAGAGGCAAGTTCGGGAAGTGGCACCGCCTTGTGCGCGAGCAACGGATGGCGTGCGGGCACCGCCAGTAGCAGCGGGTCATGCCATATCGGCTCTACAGAAATATCTTCACCGACCTCTGCAGTGTGGGCAAACCCGATTGTGAAGTCACCTGATCGCAGCCCGCGCAACTGCTCTGCCAAAGGGACTTCTGCCAGTCGAATCTCAATCTCGGGTTCCTCCTCGCGACAGTGAGCCAGAAATACAGATAGGCGCTGGTCAACAGTGCCATCCGATACGGCGATGCGTAAACTGCCATGCAATCCTGCCGCGATAGCCTTGCCCTTGCCATAGATTCTCCAAATATCAGAGTTTCAAGAAGAGCCGAAACGCTGGGTTGCTGCTTCCATCCAAGACGGAATCCACGCACGCGGCCGTCTGCGATCGCGTGCGCGAAGCATTAGGCGTACACGGGGAAGCGGCGGCACAGCGTCACGACCTTGTCGCGCACCTGCTGCGTGACCTCGTCGCCTGTGCCGTTTTCCAGCCCGTCGAGCACATCGCATAGCCACCCGGCAAGCTCCTCACACTCAGGAACACCGAAACCGCGAGTAGTCACTGCGGGAGTGCCGATGCGCACGCCCGAGGTCACGAAAGGCGAGCGCGGGTCGTTGGGAACCGAGTTCTTGTTTGCCGTCATGTAGGCATTGCTCAGGGCCGCATCCGCATCCTTGCCGGTGTAGGGCTTGTCGGACAGGTCGATCAACATCAGGTGGTTGTCGGTGCCGCCCGACACGATCTTGTAGCCGCGCTGCTGGAGCACCGCAGCCATGGCTCGGGCGTTGGTCACGACCTGCTTCTGGTAGGTTTTGAACGCAGGAGACAACGCTTCCTTGAACGCCACCGCCTTCGCGGCGATGACGTGCATCAGCGGGCCGCCCTGGATGCCAGGGAACACGGCGGAGTTGAGCTTCTTGTAGAAGTCCTCGCTCTGTCCTTTGGCCAGGATGAGGCCGCCGCGCGGCCCGCGCAGCGTCTTGTGGGTGGTGCTGGTCACCACATGGGCATGGGGCAGCGGATTCGGGTACTCGCCTGCGGCCACCAGGCCGGCCACATGCGCCATGTCCACCCAGAAGATCGCGCCAACTTTGTCGGCGATGGCACGCATGCGTGCCCAGTCCTTGTGCCGCGAATACGCCGAGAAGCCACCGATCAGCATCTTGGGCCGGGTCTCCAGCGCGATGCGCTCCATTTCGTCGTAGTCGATGAGGCCCGTTTCGGGGTCCAGACCATAGGGCACGATCTTGTAGTGCCGGCCGGAGAAATTGGAAGGATTCCCGTGGGTCAGGTGTCCGCCCTGAGCCAGGTTCATCCCCATCACGGTATCGCCCGGGTTGGTCAGCGACAGGTACACCGCAGCGTTGGCCTGCGCACCGGCGTGAGGCTGTACGTTGGCATAGTCGCAGTCGAATAGTTGCTTTGCCCGCTCGATCGCCAGCCTTTCGGCGACGTCCACATTCTCGCAACCACTGTAGTAGCGCTTGTCGGGATAGCCTTCGGCGTATTTGTTGGTGAACACCGAATCCTGAATCGCCATCACCAACGGGCTGGCGTAGTTCTCCGAGGCGATCAGCTCGACGTGGTCTTCCTGGCGTCGTTCTTCGTTCTGGACGGCTTGATCCAGTTCAGGATCGAATTGGGCGAGAGTCAGGGATGAGTCATACATGGCAATACTCCTATGGTTTGGCGTTCTTGGCTTTAGGGCTGGACGTCTGCTCGGGAACGTCCAGTTCCAGTTGTCTGCGGACAGAGCGGATCAGGTCGCTGGCGGCCGCCAAGGCATCCGCCGCCGGCTTGCCTTCCAGGCTTTCGATCAGCCAGGAGCCGATCACGACGGCATCGGCGACCTGGGCGATCTGGCGTGCGGTGTGGGCATCACGGATACCGAAGCCGACACCGACAGGAATCCGCACGTGCTGGCGAATCCGCGCCAGCGTTGCCTTGACCTGGTCGATGTCCAGGGTCTTGGCTCCCGTGACACCCTTGATGGACACGCAATACACATAGCCGCTCGCACGTTCGGCGACTTGCCGAATGCGCCGCTCGGTCGAGGTTTGTGCCAACAGGAAAATCAAGTCGATGCCGTGCTGGCGCAGTTGTGCGCTAAGGTCGCCCGCCACTTCCGGCGGGTAATCCACCACAAGCACGCCATCGACACCTGCGGCAGCGGCATCTGCGGCGAAGGCGCCTGGTTGGCGGATCTGGTCGTAGCGTTCGATGGGATTGGCGTATCCCATCAGGACCACAGGCGTGGTGGTATCGGACTGGCGGAACTGCCGCACCTGTTCAAGCACCTGCGGCATCCCGACGCCCTGTTGCAAGGCGCGTTCGGAGGCTGCCTGGATCGTTGGGCCATCCGCAGACGGGTCGGAGAACGGCACGCCCAGTTCGATGACGTCGGCGCCGGCCTCGACCAGCACGTGCATCAACGCGGGGGTGATGTCCGCATAGGGATAGCCGGCCGTGGCATAGGGAATGAGGGCCTTGCGTCCCTCCCGCTGCAGACGCTTGAAGGTGGCCTGGAGCCTGCTCATCGTTTGTCTCTCCCGGTTTGGGCCATCACCGTGTCCATGTCCTTGTCACCGCGTCCTGACAGGTTCACCAGGATGACCTGCTCCTTCGGCAGCGTTGCCGCGAGCTTGACTGCGTGGGCAACGGCGTGGCTGGCCTCCAGCGCGGGAATGATTCCCTCCACACGGCTCAGCAGGTGGAAGGCATGCAGGGCTTCATCGTCGGTGGCACCGACGTATTCGACGCGGCCGATCTCATGGAGCCAGGCATGTTCCGGCCCGACACCGGGGTAGTCGAGGCCGGCGCTGATGCTGTGGGTGTGTTGCACCTGTCCGTGATCGTCCTGCAGAACGAGGGACCGGCTGCCGTGCAGCACGCCTGCGCTGCCGCGCTGGATCGACGCGGCGTGCTGGCCGGTCTCCAAACCGAGGCCCGCCGCTTCGACACCGACCAGGCGCACGGCCTCGTGCTCGATGTAGGGGTGAAAAATGCCGATGGCGTTGCTGCCGCCGCCGACGCAGGCGACCACCACGTCAGGGTGTTCCTTCGCCATGCCAAGGCGCTTGAACAGCGCCGGCATCTGCAACAGGCACTCCTTGCCGATCACCGTCTGGAAATCCCGCACCATCGTCGGGTACGGGTGCATGCCAGCCACCGAGCCAATCAGGTAGAAGGTGTCATCGACGTTGGTGACCCAATCGCGGATCGCGTCGTTCATGGCGTCCTTCAGAGTGCGGCTGCCACTCTCGACCGGCACCACGGTCGCGCCCAGCAGCTCCATGCGCTGGACGTTGGGGCTTTGCCGGCGGATATCCTCACTGCCCATGTAGATCACGCATTCCAGGCCATAGCGCGCGCAGATCGTTGCAGTGGCAACACCGTGCTGGCCCGCACCTGTCTCGGCGATGATGCGTCGCTTGCCCATGCGCTGGGCGAGCATGGCTTGCCCGATGACGTTGTTGATCTTGTGCGCGCCGGTGTGGTTGAGGTCTTCCCGTTTGAGAAAGATGCGCGCACCGCCCGTTTGCTCACTGAGACGCCGGGCGAAGTACACCGGAGAGGGACGGCCAACGTAGTCAGCCAGTTCCTCCTGAAACCCGACGACAAAATGAGGGTCATCGCGGTAGAACAGATAGGCCTGCTGCAGTTCTTCCACCGCTTGAGCCAGCGTCTCGCTGATGAAGCTCCCCCCGTAGCGGCCGAAGAATCCGTCGGCGTCCGGTTGGTTGTAGATCGACTCAGTTTTCATGATGTCGCCTCCATGTGTCCGGTCATCGCAGCCGTGCCCGCACACGTGGTCGCTTCTGGCGACAGGAGAGCCGCAACGCGCGCGACGATGTCGTCAATCTGCGCTTCGTCGCAGATCAGGGCAGGCAGCAGCCGGATGGTGGAGTTCCGGGTCACCGTGATAAGCAGGCGCTGCTCGTTCAAGGCACGGCCGACCAGCTCTTTGCAGTCCCGGTTCAGTTCGATTCCCACCATCAGGCCCAGGCCCCGGATCGTGACAACCTCGGGGTGGCCGGCCAGCGCGTCACGCAGACCGGAAAGCAAGCGATCTCCCAGGGTCGCGGCCCGCTTGGGCAAGTCGTCCCGCGCCATGATGTCGAGTACAGTGCAACCCACGCGGCAGGCCAGCGGATTGCCGCCGAAGGTCGTGCCGTGCTGGCCGGGCGACAGCAGGTCGGCCACTTCTCCGCGTGCCAGGCAGGCGCCGATGGGAAAGCCATTGCCCAGTGCTTTGGCCACCGTCATGACGTCGGGGACAATGCCGGTGTGCTGGTGCGCGAACCACGCGCCGGTGCGGCCCATGCCGCACTGGATTTCATCGAGCATGAGTAGCCACCCCTGCTGATCGCACAGCGTGCGCAAGGCCCGCAGGTACGCCGCGTCGGCAACGCGAATGCCGCCTTCGCCCTGCACGGGTTCGATCAGTACCGCCACGATGTCGGACGACTGCTCGGCCATCCGGCGCACCGCGTCGATATCGTTGAAGGGCACGCGCAGAAACCCGGGCAGCAACGGCTCGAAGCCCTGCTGTTTGGCTGGGTTGTCGGTCGCGGTGAGCGTGGCGATGGTGCGGCCATGGAAGGCGTTCTCCATCACCAGGATCTGCGGCTGGGCCACTTGCTTGTGGTGGCCGTACAGCCGTGCCAGCTTCAACGCAGCTTCGTTCGCTTCCGCACCGGAATTGCAGAAGAAACCCTTCTCCATCCCCGTCAGTGCGCACAGACGCTCGCCCAGTTGCTCCTGCCAGTCAATGCGAAACACGTTGGAGGTGTGCAGCAGCGTGCCCGCCTGCTCGGCGATGACCTGGGCGATTTCCGTGTTCGCATGCCCGAGGCTGGTCACGGCGACGCCGGCAATGGCATCCAGGTATTCGACGCCCTGCTGGTCCCAGAGGCGCGCGCCGCTCCCCCGCGTGAAGGAGACGGGTTGGCGGGCATAGGCCCGCATCAAGTAAGAGGGGTTGGTCATGATGGTTCCTTGGGCTCAGCGAAAGCGCACGTCAGGTGCCTGAAGTCCGCCGTGATGTCGTGGATGAAGATTTCCTCTGGCTCCGGCTCGAAAGACCATCGCGGGAGCACAAGCTCCTTGGCTTGTGCCAGCTCGGTGATACGCAAGGCGCGAACGACATGCTCACAAGCCATTGCAGCGGCGGCTTCCAACGCCACTCCGTTTAGCCAGTGCCCGCTCAAGCAGGCGCTGAACAGGTCGCCTGTACCGGCCAGTGCAACAGCGACACGCGGATGCCTGATCAAATGCACTTGCCCTTCGGTCACCACGACGATCCACATCTCATCCGGCGTCCAGGCATCTGGAACTGCGCTGGTCACAGCGACCCATTCGGTACGTCCGGCAAGCAAAGACCTTGCTGCGAACACCACGCTCTGGAGATCATCCACAGGCATGCCCGTCAGGCAGGCCAGTTCAAAAGCGTTGGGCGTCAAGCCGTTTGCCAGTGCGGTGAACCCGCCTCTGTAAACGTCAGCGATCCCCTCGGCGCTGTAGATTCCGTGCTCCTGATCGCCGATCACGGGGTCGATGACAACGCGCAGGTGGGGCCGATTCGCGAGCAGGGTCTCGATCCAGGCGCGCAGCGCTACCGCCTGGCCGGCGTTTCCGAGATACCCCACTTGGACGGCACGCAGCGCATTCAACGCACCACGCGCGGTCAAGTCCTGCAAGTAGCCGTCGAACCATTCGACAGGGAGTGCGCCGCCGTGGATCGAGGGATAGCTCGGGATGTTGCTCAGCACCACGGTCGGCACGGCAGCCACGGTCAAGCCAAGGGCTTCCAGCGTGGGCACGGCAGCATTGTTTCCAACGCGCCCATAAACCACTTGCGATTGCACTGAAACAACGTCGATCTTAAGCGGCTGTCTTTCTTCGGAAAATGACGCCGCTCTCATGGTCGGCCTCGTTGGGGATCTGGTTCAGCCGCATCAAGCCAACGAGAGAGCACCGCAGAAGCGGCGGCCGGCAACTGGGTCTGCAGCGCATGGGCTCGGGCGCGAAGTCCGAGCACGTCGATCCCCGATTGCGCGAGTTCACAGCTATGGCCGACCAGCCAGCGTTCGATCCGCCGCGCATCGGCTTCCAGATGGAACTGAAGCCCGAGGACATGATGCCCAAGCGCAAATGCCTGGTTGGAGCAGACGTCCGTAGCCGCCAGGCGCACTGCACCCGCCGGGATGTCGAACTGGTCGCCATGCCAGTGCAGCACAGGTACATCGCCGAGCGCTCCCAGCGGCGAGTCCTGTCCTTCCGCAGTCAGCTTCAAGGGGGCATAGCCGATTTCCTTGACGCCCATTGGGGCGACATGAGCGCCCAGCGCGCGCGCTATCAACTGCGCCCCCAGGCAAATGCCCAACAGCGCTTTCCGGCTCTCCAGTCGCTTGTGCAACAAGTTCAACTCGTCGGCGATGAACGGATAAAGTGCCTCATCGAAGGCACCGATCGGGCCGCCGAGCACGACCAGCAAATCCGGGGTCACCACATCGAGCGTGCGCAGGTCATCGACCGTGGCATCCACATAGCGGATGGCGTAGCCCCGGGCTTCGAGCAAAGGCTCCAGCGTACCCAGGTCCTCGAAGCAAACGTGGTGAATGGCGATGACGGTCTTCATGACGGTGGTTCCTCAGTGGTTGAGCCCGCAGGCCAGTAGTGGCTGTCAGGGGTACTGCGGGCACCAAAAATGGCCTGGCCGACGCGCACGACGGTGGCGCCTTCCTCAATGGCGATCTCGAAGTCGCCTGACATCCCCATGGACAGTTCTTCCAGCCCAATGCCCGCTGGTGCGCCTTCGCGCAACTGATCGCGCAGGTTTCGCAGCAGGATGAAGCACTGCCGCACTCGCTCGGCTTCGCTGGAGAACAACGCCAGCGTCATCAAGCCCCGCACACGCAAAGCTGTGAATGCCGGCAGTTCTTTGACGAACGACAACACCTCTTGCGGCTGCAACCCGTACTTGCTGGCCTCGCCGGACGTGTTGACCTGAACGAAAACGTCCAGCGAACGCCCCTCAACCTGCAGGCGGCGGTCCAACGCCTCGGCGACACGCAAGCTGTCGAGCGCCTGGAACTCCGTTGCAAAGGCGGCCACCAGTTTGGCCTTGTTGGTCTGCAGGTGGCCGATGACCGACCACTGAAGGTCAGCCAGGTCTGCCATAGCAGTCCACTTGCGGTGGGCTTCCTGCACTTTGTTCTCGCCGAGCTGGCGGCAACCGGCGGCGTAGGCCAGGCGGATGTGCGCCTCATCAAAGGTCTTGCTGACAGGCAGCAGACGCACGTTCGCAGGGTCGCGGCCGGCGCGGCGAGAGGCTATGTCGATGCGTTCGCGCACCTTCACCAGATTCCGGCGGAAGTCCTCGACCGTAATCGCCTGCGGGTACAGGCCGTGCTGGTCGTGACTGGTCTGCGTGACGGCCGAGGTTTGCATCAGTCGGCCGCTCCTTTGCTCGCTGTCGGTACAGAAGTGGGGGCCGCCTCGATCTGCGGCTTGGGACGCGACCACCGACCGTTGAGCACGGCGTAGGCCACCAGTCCGATCAGCAGACCCCAGAAGGCACCGCCAATGCCCAGCATCGTGATGTTGGCCGCAGCGGCCAGAAAGGTGATCAGCGAGGCTTCCCGGGTCTTGGCATCGGCCATGGCGCTGGCCAGGCTACCGCCGATGGTGCCCAGCAGCGCGAGGCCCGCCAGGGTGGTGATGAACGTTGCCGGGAACGCCATGAAAACGGCGGCCAGCGTCACACCGAACACGCCGACGAGGATGTAGAACACGCCCGCTGCGATACCGGCGATCCAGCGCTTGGACGGATCTTCATGTGCCTCGCGCCCCGTGCAGATTGCCGCCGTGATCGCAGCGATATTGAAGGCGTGCGAGCCGAACGGTGCCATCAGCAGCGAGCCTAGCCCGGTGACCGTCACGATGGGATTGGCACTGGTCTTGAACCCATCATTGCGCAGCACCAGCATGCCGGGCATGTATTGGCCGGTCAGGGTGATGAGAAACAGCGGCAACGCCACGCTCAGCAAGGCGTTGAGCGAGAACGATGGCATGGTGAAAACCGGTGCCGCGAACTTCAACGCCAGGCCGGACAGATCGACACGGTCCTGGATCAGCAGGAAAGCCAGTCCCAGCACCAAAATGCCGACCACCGCATAGCGTGCCGTGAACCGTTTCAACACGACGTAGGCGACGATCAGCAGGCCTGCCAGTAGTGGATCAACGCTCATGCCGCCGAAGGCACCAATCCCGAACTGCAGCAGGATGCCCGCCAGCAGCCCGGCGGCCACACCGGGCGGAATCAGCCGGATGACCTTCTCGAAGTAGCCCGACAGGCCGAGCAGAACGAAAGCCGCTGCGGAAATCAGGTACGCACCGACCGCCTCCGTATAGGGCGTGGTGGCCAGCGCCGTGACCAGGAACGCCGCTGCTGGCGTGGACCAGGCCGTGATGATCGGCTCGCGGGCGATCCAGCTCAGCATGATCCCCGTCACCCCAACACCGATCGAAATCGACCACACCCACGAGGCCGTCAGCTCCGGGCTGAGGCCGGCCACTTTGGCAGCCTGGAACACCAGAATGAACGTGCCGCCGTAATTGACGATGACCGAAATCAGGCCGGCGACGATCGGGTGGATAAGATCACGTACCGCTTCCCAACTCGCCTCGGATAAACCACAGGCTTTGAACACCACTGACGACGGACATGGCTGCCACGATGGAGACGGCCTGCCAGGGCGGCATGACCTGCAGCCATATGCCGAGAGACAACAAGGCAGTGCCGAACCCGGCGAGGCCATTGACGAAGCCGCCAGCAGCCGCGCCAGCCAGTAGGGAAAGAACGAGTTCGAGCGGCATATCAACGCTCCATCGCTAAAAATGATTTGGGGAACACGCGCGCCGAGCGGACGCAGGAGATAAAAAATGGCATGACCTGTCGATGTCTCCTAAGCCTTGTTGACAGCCAATTTTAGCCTTAAAATGGTAGGAATAATCATGCCAATTTCACGATGAGATACCTGCCAATTGTTCAAGCACGCTCAACTCGAATCTGTCAAAGCCTGGATAGGTGACCCCGCTCACGGCGCCCTGTCGCTGCACGCCCGCATTCAGCGTGCGATCCGGCAATTGATCCTGGACGGCGCGCTGGATGTCGGTCGGCCCTTGCCCGCTTCGCGGGCGCTGGCGCAGTCACTGGGCGTTTCGCGGGACACGGTCGAAGCTGCGTACAGCCAATTGCATGCGGAGGGGTTTATCGACCGGCGAGTGGGTAGTGGCAGCTTCGTTTCGGAACGGGCACAGGTGCCTCCGAGGCGAGGCACGAGCCAGCGGGCAAAGCTGTACCGTGAATCACCACGTCTCAGCCAGCGTGGGGCCGCAATCTTCCAGAACGGCGGTGTACGCGAGGCCCTGACACCGCGCCCCTTCGCGCCGGGGGTGCCGGAGACGCGAAGCTTCCCGTTGCAAACGTGGGAGCGGCTGCAGCGTCAGGTGTTGAAGGAACATGGAACGCTGGCCCTGACACACAGCCATCCGCAGGGTGTGGAGGCACTGCGACGGGCTATTGCGGATTACGTCAACCTCGAACGCGGAGCCTGTGCCACACCTGACCGCATATTGGTGTTAACCAGTTCGCAACAGGCGCTGTCGCTGTGCGCCACTGTGCTGCTCGATGCAGGGGACCGGGTCTTTATCGAAGATCCCGCCTATCACGGCGCTCGTCGTGCATTCGATGCAGCGGGCCTCGAATCCGTGCCGGTTCCTCTGGATGCCCAGGGCATTCGGATCGAGTCATTGCAGAACGCTGCGCAACCCGCAAAAGCGATTTTTCTGACCCCATCGCACCAGTTCCCGACTGGAGCCACGCTTGCGCTTGACCGACGGCTTGCGATCATCGAGTGGGCACATAGGAACCAAGCCTGGATCATCGAGGACGACTACGACAGCGAGTTCCACTATGCCGGCAAGCCGACCGCATGCGTGCAAGGCCTCGATGCGCACGACCGGACCATTTACATTGGAACATTCACCAAATCCATGTTTCCGGGCCTGCGAATCGGCTACATGGTGCTGCCATCGCAGCTCGTCGCTCCAATGACAGTGGCTCGCACGCTGCAGGACGGCCATAGCGCCTCCATTCCGCAGTTGACGCTGGCGCGGTTCATGGAGGGCGGACACTTCGGTTCGCATGTTCGGGCCATGCGCAGCGTTTATGCCGAACGACGCGATGCCCTGGAACGGCTTGTCTGCAAGCACTTGGCCGACTTCGTGGAGCCGAGGGTGCCCGATGGCGGCATGCAAATGCCATGCGTCTTCGTGCGCGACATCCCGGAGCGGGAGGCCATTGATACCGCACGCCGTGCCGGCATTGACTTGCTGGGACTGACACCCCTGCATGCGTCGAGCAAGCACAAGGCCGGCTTTCTCATGGGGTTTGCCGCCTACGCCCCGAAGGAACTAGAGATCGCAGTCAAGAAGCTCGCCAATGTGCTTCGCGCACTGGATCGGTGACCCACAAGGATGTCCAACATGACTTCGTCATCAAACGGGCTGTTGGCCCAGGTCTCAACCGCCCACCTGGTCAGTCACCTGCACATCATGGCGGTGCCCGCCATGTTGCCGTTGCTGCCGACCGCGATGCAGGTCAGCTTCGTCGAGCTGGGGATCGCAATCGGGGTGTTCAACATCGTGTCTGCCGTGGTGCAGGCCCCGCTCGGGTTTCTCGTCGATCGCGCTGGGGCGCGACGGATGCTGCTGGCAGCGCTGGCGCTCGGTTCGCTGAGCTTCGCACTGTTGGCCATCTTCCCGACCTATCTTTGCCTGCTTGTAGCGATGGGGCTCGCTGGGGTGGCCAACGGCGTTTATCACCCCGCCGATTACTCATTGCTGTCGCGGGGCATCGTTCCCGAAAGAATGGGGCGGGCCTTCTCCGTTCACACCTTCGCAGGTTTTCTAGGAGCGGCTCTCGCACCGCCGCTGATGGTGGGCGTTGCGCTAGCCTGGGAGCCGCGTTGGTCGTTTGCCATCGCTGCCGTGGCCGGGCTGATCGGGCTGTTCGTTGTGGGACTCGGCTCGCCAGAACCGGCGAAGGTGGCAAGCCCGACGGCCACAGAAAAGGCCAAGGTGAGAGCTAGGCCGTTGACCACACCGCTGGGAACTCTGGCTGTCCTGACGCTGCTGTTCGCCATGCTCAGCCTCAGCACCGGCGCCATCGAGAAATTCTCTGTCTCCGCACTGGTCCAGGGGTTCGACGTCACGCTACCGGCTGCCAACATGGCGTTGACCGTCTTCATGTTCGCCAGCGCCTTCGGCGTGCTGGCAGGCGGCATACTTGCAGACCGAACAAAAAAGCACGGCTATCTGGCTGCTGGTGCATTCGCGTTGGCGGCGGTCTTCGTTGTGATCGTCATTGGCATACCGCTGCCACCCGTGCTGTTGGCCCTAGCGCTGGGGGCGATCGGCTTCCTGACGGGAATCGTGGCACCGTCGCGTGACATGCTGGTGCGTGCCGCTTCGCCGGCCGGCGCAGAGGGCAAGACGTTCGGCATCGTCTCCACTGGATTCAATGTCGGGGGTGTGATCGGGCCGGTTCTGTTCGGTTTCCTGCTCGACCGCGGGTTAGCCAGTGGCGTGCTCTGGGCTTCTGTCTGCTTCATGGTCATCACCACGGTGATCGTGCTCTTCCAGGAGCGGCGCAGTGCCGCTAAACCCGTTCTGGCTGTCCACTAGCAGCCACCCCAAATAATCAAAGGAGATATTCATGAGCCGTCCGAGCATTGCCCAAAAACGCGCGGCATTCCGCGCATTACATCAATCCGGCTGCTTTGTGCTGCCGAACCCGTGGGATGCCGGCAGCGCCAGTGCGCTGGCTAGTCTCGGTTTCAAGGCACTGGCGACAACCAGCTCGGGCTACGCCTGGTCTTGTGCGCGGGCGGACGGACAGCTTTCCCGTGACGAAACCCTGGCGCACATGCGCTATATGGTCGAGGCCTCCGACCTGCCGATCAATGCCGATTTCGAGAGCGGCTTTGCCGACACACCCGAGGGCGTGGCCGAGAGCGTACGTATGGCGGTCGAAACCGGCGTGGCAGGCATCTCCATCGAAGACTCGACAGGCGACGCGCAGGCACCGCTGCGCAGCCTGGCTGAATCGGTCGAGCGGATGCGTGCGGCACGCGCTGCGATTGACGCCACGGGCGGCGAGGCCCTGCTGATCGGTCGGGCGGAGAACTTCTTTGTAGGCCGCCCCGATCTTGACGACGCCATCCTGCGCCTGAAGGCTTACGCAGATGCCGGAGCGGATTGTCTGTACGCGCCCGGCATCAAGACACGCGAACAGATCAGCGCGGTGGTCGCGGCAGTTGCACCCAAGCCAGTGAATGTACTCATCGGCTGGGAAAGCGATCTGACTCTGCAGGACCTTGCCGACCTCGGCGTTCGGCGCGTCAGCGTCGGTGGCGCGCTGGCCCGCGCAGCTTGGGGCGGTTTCTTGAATGCGGCCCGCCTGATCGCCGAGCAAGGCCGGTTTGACGGTTTCGCCGGTGCCCCCTCCGGCGCGGAGCTTAACGCGCTACTTGGCAAGCAGGCGACTTGATATTCCGTCAGAAGCGGGACGCCCCAGGCGGTTCAGCGCGAAGCAGGACAACACTCCCGGCCTGTGTCGTGGCCGGGAGACGTTCTGAGTGCTGGTGGCAGGCCTGCTAATACGGAAAAAATTTGTGAGGCCAATATGGACACAGACCTCGACACGATGACGCGGGAACAGCTCATCGACGAAGTGAAAAAGTTACGCACCGGCATTCGTACCCACCGGGACACGTCTGGCCATGATCTGCGCTGGTATCACCCGCACCTGTGGGCCTTGCTTCCCGAAAGGGCCGGGCACGTTCCCGCAGTGCCCGACTGGCCCCAGTTCATGCGTGGTTGCGTGCAGTACCGCGCATCGCTGGATGTTCAATGTCCCCAGGCTCCCGGCGTTCAACAGGAACTTGAGTAATGAATCGTTGGGTGCATCCATGACTGGAAGTCAGGGGTGTCATCCATTTACATCTCGGCTGTCTTTCGGCGCTTCGTCGCGCTCATTCAGTCCGTAGTCCCGAATCACTGTCGCGACTCGCAGACGACAGTCGGCGAAGACCTCTTTTCGGCCAGACACCTGAGCTCTCCGATGTTGGTCAAGGTTACGCCATTGTTGAACAGCCTGTTCATCGCGCCAGAACGAAAGCGAGAGATACTTTCCCTTGGAGGTCACGCTTTCAAATCGCTCGACCGAAATGAACCCTTCGATTCGTTCAAGATCGTCTTTTAAAGACGCTGCAATGTCGAAGTATTTTTCGGCCCCCCCACGAGAGGGAAAAACCTCAAAGATCACCGCTATCACTGCCACCTCCCATCATGATTTATATCGTGCTCGATCTAGTCCCGGTTGATGAGCCATAGCGCCAAGCAGATCAAGAGCCCGCCAGCAGCCTGTGTCCAGGAAACTGAAGAATCCAAGACGAAATAGGCAAGAATGACCGTGAACAGCGGGGCCAGAAACAGGAATCCACTAGCCCTTGCCGCTCCACCTTTGCTCAGGGCCACAAACCACAGCCCGAAAAGATCCCGTCGATGCCGGGATTGCAAGCCACAGGAACCAACCCCACTGGACCGCTGTCACTGAGTCCGGCCACCGCAGGCCGTTGCTGTAAGCAAGGATCAGGATGGCCAGCGCTCCGATCATCATTTGCCAAAAGCTCAACGCCCACGAGTTGAACGGCAAAGCGGCACGTTTGTTGACGAGCGTTGCGATTGCCCAGCATAGCGCCGAGGCAAGGCCGATGATCTCGCCGGTCAAACTTGTTCCGTGAGAAAAAATGGCTGGACTGATGCCAAGTGCAAGTGCAAGCGCGACGCCCATAAAACCGAGAAGCAGCCCCGCGAGTCTCGCACTGCGAAGCGGCTCGCCATGGAGCACCCGTCCGAACAGCACTACCCAGATCGGATGGGTAAAATGCAGGATCGCGGCGGTCGAGGCAGAGACATGCTTCATCGCCCAGAACAGCAACTCCATGACGGCTGCCGTTTGAAGCAGCCCGATCACCGGGGTTCGACACTTCACCCCGATTTTCGCCCCTTTTCGGAAAGTGCCTCCAGCACCGGCGCGGGTTTGAAGGCCGCGACCGCAAAAGCGCTGTGGTGGCACGTTTGTAACAAGCGTGCTCAATATTGACGTGGCTTTGTAGGTGGCTAAAGTGGCGGCATCATGCACGTCAAGCTCACCACCTCCGGAGGCCGCCGCTACGTCCAGCTCGTCGAGTCCTATCGCGACGAAGCGGGACGGGTGAAGAAGCGCACCGTCGCCACGCTCGGCCGCGCCGAGCAGGTCGATGGCTCGCTCGATGCGGTCATCAACGGCCTGCTCAAGATCACCGGCCGCGAGCCGATGGCCGCCAAACCGCCGGCGCCGACGGTGTCGTTCGAGTCCGCGCGCGCACTCGGTAACGTGTGGGCGTTGACCGAACTGTGGCAGTCGCTCGGGTTCTCGGATCTGCGCCGGGTGTTTCGCCGCACGCGCCGCACCACCGACGTGGAAGCGCTGATCCGCCTGATGGTGCTCAACCGCCTGTGTGACCCCGAGTCCAAGCTCGGCGTGCTGCGCTGGGTGCAGACGGTGGCGTTGCCCGACTTTGGGCCGAAGGCGGTGACGCACCAGCAGTTGCTGCGCAGCCTCGATGCGCTGATCGATCACCAGGACGAGGTGGATGCCGTGGTCGCCGGGCTGCTGCGCCCGCTGATCGATCAGGATCTGTCGGTGGTGTTCTACGACCTCACGACGATCCGCAGCGAAGGGCTCAGCCAGCAGGCCAGCGACGTGCGCCAGTACGGCATGGCCAAGGAGGGGCTGATCGCCCGCCAGTTCATGCTTGGCGTGGTGCAGACCGCCGAGGGGCTGCCGATCTACCACGAGGTGTTCGACGGCAACACGGCCGAGACGCGCACCCTCCTGCCGACGCTCACCAAGGTGCTCGCGCGCTTCCCGTCGGTGCAGCGCCTGGTGCTGGTTGCCGACCGGGGGCTGCTCAGCCTGGATAATCTGGAGGCGCTGAAGGCAGTGCGGCTGGCCAGCGGCAAGCCGCTCGAATTCATCGTCGCCGTGCCCGGTCGGCGCTACAACGAGTTCGTCGATCTGCTCGAATCCTTCCACGAACAGCAGTGCGCTGGCGCCACGCAGGAAGTGATCGCGGAGCACGCCTGGAACGCTCTGCGGTTGGTGGTCGCGCACGATCCGGTGACGGCCGCCACGAAGACCCAGCAGCGCAACGAGCGTATCGACGCGCTGATCCGTCAGGCGGACGAATGGTCGGGCAAGCTCACCGAACAGGACGAAGGCGTGAAGCACCGGGGCCGCAAGCTCTCGGATAGCGGCGCCAAGGCGCGCTTCTACCATGCGGTCAGCGAGGCGCACCTGTCGCGCATCATCAAGGTGGATCTGGGCGAGGAGCTCTTCAGCTACCACATCGACGACAAGGCGAAGCGTCTTGCCGAAATGATGGATGGCAAGCTCCTGTTGGTCACCAACGCCGAGGACCTGTCCGCGCAGAACGTGATTCAGCGCTACAAGTCGCTCGCCGACATCGAGCGCGGTTTCAAGGTGCTCAAGTCCGAGATCGAGATCGGCCCGGTATATCACCGCCTGCCCGAGCGGATCCGCGCGCATGCGTCGATCTGTTTCATGGCGCTGATCCTGCATCGGGTCATGCGTAGCCGACTCAAGGCAGCGGACGCGTGCTACACGCCCGAGCGGGCACTAGAGCAACTACAGCGCATCCAGCATCACCGGGTGCGCCTGAACGGCGGCGAGCCGGTGGTCGGGGTGTCGACGCTCAGCACGGAGCAGAATGAGGTGCTTCATGCACTGGGGATAGGAAAGCCAGCGGCGCCGGAGCAGTTGGCGCTGTTGTAGTGGCATTTTTGAAAGTGCGCTCTAGCAAAAACAAGCACTTGCGAGCGTAACTGTCGAACTCGGGCGATCAGGATCATCAAAGAGGCGTCGCGCAATCCGGCTTGCGGAGTGAACAACGCGGCACCGAGCTGTCTGGAATGCAGAAGAACCAGTGGCAGTGTTGCAAGGGCTGCGACGAAAAAGCGCCAGCCAACCAGGATCATGGGCGAAAAACCTTGCTGAAGCAGAATTTTCCCCGCAATGAAGCTGGACCCCATCAAAAAGTGGAGACGACAATTGAGATGAAAAAACCATCTCTTGAAGACACTGGTGATGGCTGAATGCGCGACATCGGCTCAGAATTGCAGTCGATAGCGTACAAACTGATCTGCGGCGACAAATTCGTCGTACAGCTTGCGTGCCGGGTTGTCGTCCCGGGTATGCCAGTAAAGCCTGGCCCACCCGTTTGTCTGGGCCAAGGACACCAGATCCTCAATTAACTTCCGTCCGATGCCTTTGCCCCGACAAGCGGGGTCCACGAACAAATCTTCCAGATAGCAGCCTGGTGCAGCGGTCCAGGTACTGTCATGCAAAACGCTGGCGCTGAAACCGATCACCCGGCCATCGACTTCGGCTATCCTGCAGAACGTCGATGAGTTGGGGTCAAGAATGCGCTGCCAAGTCCGGGCGGTGGTGGCGGGCGGCACGCTGGCTTCATAGAACGTGTTGTAGCCAGTCCAAAGCCGAAGCCAATCGTCATGGTCAGCCGGCAAGGCATCGCGAATTACGGTTTTATCGCTCATTGCGGATCTCCTAGGTTCGTCAAATTACGGTGTCGTTACTGCAAGTGAATGGGCCTCTTCTGCGGCATCAAGACGACCACAGCGGCAACCGTCAGCAAGGCGGCACACAGAAATACCGGCCCGGAGTAACTACCGGATGTGTCGCGCAGCAGGCCGATCAGCCCAGGCCCGAAGGGCTCTTCGTCATTTCGTGTGGAACCCAACAGTCACAATGACTCCTGGTCGTCG